>CAVPLE010000142.1:0-25984 GCA_963705865.1 uncultured Holophagaceae bacterium
GGTCACCAATTGCTATCGTCCAGCCGGATCTGGCCTTCTTCGGCCAGAAGGATTTCCAGCAGACGGTGGTGATCCGCCGCATGGCGCGCGACCTGAACCTGCCCGTGGATGTGGTGGTGGTGCCCACCGCCCGCGAGCACGACGGTCTGGCCCTGAGCAGCCGCAACACCTACCTGGACGAGGATGCCCGGCACCGGGCCCTGACCCTCAGCCAGGGCCTGCTGGCCGCCAAGGCCGCCTTCGACGAGGGTGAGCGGGAGCCCGCGAAGCTGCTGGCCATGGCCCGGGCGCTCATGACCGGGGCGGATTCCATTCAGTACCTGGAGCTGGTGGACACCCAGAACCTGGAATCCCTGCAGGGCCCCGTGGACCGCGCGGCCGCCCTGTGCGTGGCCGCCTACGTGGGCAGCACCCGCCTCATCGACAATGTGCTCCTGACCCCCTCGGCGAACGTGGCGGGGCAGACCAGCTGAGGTGGATGGAAAGCGAGCGCCTCGGCTGGTTCTCAGCGAATGACTTTTTTGGCCGGGGATGGACGGGGATGACGGGGATTGGGTCTCGGCTGCTTCCCGCATGGGGCCCACCGGAGGCGGCTTCCGGCATTGCCGGAAGTCAGGGAGGGTGGCAGGGCTGCGCCCCCAAAGAGGCGCGGCCCTGCCACCCTCCCTGAAGCCCATGCTGCCTAGGGGCAGGAATCACTGGAATCAGCGGCTGAAATGCATTTGATCTCTCGGCTTCGAAAACCTTGCGAGGCCCCGGTCGGGGCTTCGTGGCAGGTGGCCGGAACTGTGCCGCGGGACCGTTTCTGCGACGCGGGGGTAGAATGTTCAGGTCTCTCCGGGGCAGTTCACCGGAGGCCATTCCGGGAGGTTCCATGCTCGTCCCGATCCTGATCTCCGCCGCCCTCCTCGCCATGCCCCAAGGGCGCGGGCATGACCGTGGGGGCCCTCCAGGCCTTGCCAAGAAAGGCGGCATGCCGCCGGGACTGGCCAAAAAGGGCGGCCTTCCCCCGGGCCTAGCCAAGAAATTCGGCCCCCGCGTTCCCGAACGGCCCTACATCGCCGTGGATCCGCGCTACACCGACCGGGCCTATTTCCTGATCGACGGCCGCTGGGAGCTCCGCCGGGGCTTCTCCGTGGACATCCAGGCCGAGGTTCGCGACACCCTGCGGCTGGCCCCCGTGCCGCCGCCGGTGCCCCTGCCCAGGATCGGCGTGGATCTCCATGTCGTGCTCTTCAACTGAACCAGGAGGCTCCATGTTCCGCCGTTTGCTGAGCGCAGGCCTTGTGGCCACCTTCACCCTGTCGGCCCTGCCGGCCGCCGCCCGACCCGACGACGAACACCGCGGTCGCGGCAGGGAAAGGGAGGAGCGCCGGGATGACCGTCGCGAGGATGGGAAATACTGGAAGGAACGCGACAAAGCCGAGCGCAAATACTGGAAGGAAAGGGACAAGGAAGCGCGCAAATACGACCGCCACCGCTACTACGATGATGACCGGGACCACGACCGGGGCCGGAACCGGCATTACCGGGCCCCGGCCTGGATGGACGGCTACTGGCGGCCGGGCGATGATCGCCGCTACGTGGCCCTGGTGCCCGGCGATCCCTCCCGCATGTATGTCTTCCTGGAGGGCCGCTGGGTGCTGCGCCAGGTTCGCGATCCCCGGGCCCGCCTGGACCTGGAGGGCGCCTTCCAACTGCCCATGGCGCCCCCACCCGTGGCCCCACCCCGACTGGGCGTGAACCTCCATGTGGTGCTGTTCAATTGACCGTTCCGTGATTGGGTAAAAATCGAGGATGGACCTGGGGTACACCTGGGCCCATCCTTATCCGTTGGCCGGGACTCCGACGGGAGCCTGGACCGGAGGATACATGCTGCGCCACTTCCTGCTCGGTAAGATCCATCGCGCCACCGTGACGAGGGCCGATCTGGACTACGTGGGATCGATCACGCTCGATCCGTTGCTCATCGAGGCCGCCGACTTCATGGAGAACGAGAAGATCGACATCTACGACGTGACCAATGGGTCGCGGCTGTCCACCTATGTGATCCCGGGGATCCCTGGCTCGGGTGAGGTGGGCATCAACGGCGCCGCAGCCCACCTGGTCCATAGGGGCGACCTGGTGATCATCGCCGCCTACGGCTGGATGACTCCCGAGGAGGCCGAAACCGTGGCCCCCAAGGTGGTCTTCGTGGACGAACGCAACCGCATCACCGAGCGCCGCCGCCAGGAGCGCACCCCCCTCTGCGTCAGCGCGTTCACGGACTGAAAAAGAGCGGGACAGGATTAGCAGGATTGAAGGCAGGATTCACAGGATTCATACCCATTCGCGTTCAATCGTAAAAGAATCCACCACGGAGGCACAGAGCATGGGCACACGGTAGGCGGCGGGCCAGGATGTCCCAAAAGGATCCGGGCCCGCCGCCTACCGTGGCTTCCGGCTTGGCCGGAAGCGGCCTTCGGCCTGCCCATGCGGCAAGCATTCGAGGCCCGATCACCGCAATCACTGAGATCGGTGGCAAATTTATTTTTTAAATCCTGTTAATCCATCTTTTAATCCTGTCAATCCTGTCAACGTCCTTCGTTTTTCGAAGATTCCACCCGCCGGCCGGAACCTCCCCCCGTTGGCGCGGCATCCTAGGGTCATGGTAGAAATGACCTACCCTTCGGCCTGGCACGGCCCTGGGGCCCGCGGTCGGGGCACGGCGCCCCTCTGCAAAGTTCTGAAAGGTTGGTTCCATGGAAGTCCGCAAGTCCCTGGTGGTCAATTCGACCCCCCTGGAGACGCGCATCGCCCTGCTTGAGAACGGCCAGCTCTGCGAGCTGTTCCTCGAGCGGACGATGAACAAAAGCCAGGTGGGGGATGTTTACAAAGGCCGGGTGGCCAAGCTGCTCCCCGGCATGCAAAGCGCTTTCGTGGGCATCGGGGGCGCCAAGGATGGCTTCCTCTACCTGGACGATCCCGTGGCCCAGCGCCTGGGGGCCGACCTGTCCGCCGACGAGGAAGGCGAGGAATCCGTCGCCGACGACCTCCCGCCGCCGCCGCCGCCCCTGCCCCCCCTCAAGGAGGGCGAGGAGACGCTCGTCCAGGTGGTGAAGGATCCCATCGGCTCCAAGGGGCCGCGGCTCTCCCGCCACCTGAGCTTCCCCGGCCGCTTCCTGGTCTTCATGCCGGGCATCGACCACATCGGCATTTCCCGCAAGATCACCGATCCCGAGGAACGGGAGCGCCTGCGCGAGCTCATCCGCAGCCATGCCCAGCCCGGCGAGGGCTTCATCGTCCGCACCGCCGCCATCGGCGAGAAGGACGAGGACCTGGTGGGCGACGTGGCCTTCCTCCGCCAGGCGTGGCAGGAGATCCAAACCAAGGCCGAGACCGTGCCCGCGCCGGGCCTGGTCTGGCACGACCTGCGCCTGCTCCAGAAGGTGCTGCGCGACATCTTCCGCGAGGAGGTCTCCAGCTTCTGGGTGGATGATCCCGACGCCCACCGCGAGGTGCTGGCCTTCGTGGAGAAGCTGCATCCCGAATGGGCCAACCGTGTGAAGTACTTCACCTCGGACCTGCCCATCTTCGAGGCCTTCGGCATCGAGGGCGAGATCGAATCCGCCCGCCAGCCCAAGGTCTTCCTCAAGCATGGCGGCTCCATCGTGCTGAACCAGACCGAAGCCCTGGTCAGCGTCGACGTGAACACCGGCAAGTTCGTGGGGAAGAAGGATCTGGAGGAGACGGTCTACCTCACCAACCTGGAGGCCATCCCCGAGATCGTGCGCCAGCTGCGTCTGCGCAACCTGGGCGGCATCGTGGTCATCGACTTCATCGACATGGTGGACTCGGCCCATCGCGACGAGGTGCTGGCCCGCCTCCAGGAGGAACTCCGGCGCGACCGCAACCACGCCCGGGCCGGCGGCATCTCCGAGTTCGGCCTGGTGGAGCTCACCCGCAAGCGCACCGGCCCTTCGCTCGAGCGGCTGCTCACCCAGCCCTGCCCCACATGCAACGGTGCCGGGCGCATGCAGAGCCCCGAGACCTCGCTGCTCAAGGCCTACCGCGAGCTGGTCCGCCAAGGCGAGCGCCTGCGCGGCGCCGACGTGCGCCTGACCCTGCACCCCGACCTGGCCGGCGCGCTGCATCAGGAGGCCCGGGAAGGCCTCCTGCAGCTGGCCCGCCTCCTCGGCGCCCGCGTGCAGTGGATCGAGCGCCAGGACACCCCGCGGCATGCCGTGGTGATGGATGTGCAACTCTCCGGCCAGAACAGCGCCACCGCCTAGGCACCGCGACACATCGGTCCGATCTTCCGCGTCTGATGACCCGTGAATCCCGTCTAGACTGGCTGGATGCGGAGCCGGGGGCTCTGCCTCGCTGGCGGCCAGGTCCTCGACCTCCCGGGCGCCACCATTCATGGGTTCCCGAGTGAGACACGATCGACTGATCCTGAACCTGCCCTGCCTGCTGATGGCCGGGTTCGTGGCAAGCCCCCTGGCAGCGCAAGTGCCACCAGGTTGGTTTCACCAGGAACCGCTCGGGGCAGGTCGGAGCGGGGCCTGGTACGGCGCCGGGGTGTGGGCGGGGGACAAACATGGCGCTCCAGCCACTTTCGTGGACAGCCTGGGGCTGGGGAACGCACTCACCGGCGAGGGAACACATCTCGAAGCCGGATGGAGTGGCACTCGCTGGGACCTAGCCGGACAGATCAACGCCTGGCGGGATCCCGACGGCCAGTCCCGGCTGATCATCCAGCGCTTCCACTTCGCCTACACCTCCAAGGGCGGCTGGCGCACGGCCCTGGAGCAGGAGCCCCTGGTGTGGGGCTACGGGCTCAATGGCGGCTATGTGCTCGGCGAGGCGGCACGGCCCTTCCCCAGATTCCGTGTTGAAAGCCCCTTCAAGGAGGTACGCATCCTCGGCGTGCCGCTCGGCACCTGGAAAGGGCAGATCTTCCTGGGCCAGATCGAAGGCCACAAGGTGATCGGGGAGGCCAGCCAGGACCCGTCCTACCGGACGCGGGCCATCGCCGCGGAAGGCGATCCCCAGCGCCCCTACCTCTCGGGGCTCCGGCTGGAATCCCGGCTGGGCGAGAGCACCGAGCTGTATCTCAACTACATCAACCTGTTCGGTGGCAACGTCAACGGAAGGTCCCTCACCGAGGGGTACCAGACCCGCCACTGGATCGCCTCGTTCTTCGGCCTGAAGGATTCCTACGCCGAGGGCGGTGTGGGCCTCGACGGCTCCTCCTCCTTCCTGAACACAGGCCGCGTCAAGAGCGCCTCCACGTCCGATGTCGGTGTGCGGATCCGCCTGACCCCCCTCGAGGGCCTGTTCGGAGCCGAGGATGTCCGCTTCTACGTATCCCGTGGCGCCAAGGCCGTGAACACCCGGACCCAGTGGCTGATCCATCGACCGGGCACGGCCTTCCGCGAGGACATCCAAAACGACTGGAACAGCCTGACCCAGGCGCCGCTCAGGCCCTGGAACCAGCGGTCCCGCTACGTCCTCCCCAGCCCGGCGGTCCCCAACGATGCGGTCGGGCTCCTGATCAACTGGGGCACGACCCGGCTTGGCGTGGAGTACCTCGACACCGCCAACTCCATGTTGAACCCGGATAATCCGGGCTTGAGCAATCACCGCACCTTCGAGCACGGCATCTATCTCTCCGGCTTCTACCTGGAGGGGGATCCCCTGGGCAATGCCACCGCGGGCGAGGCGCGGACCGTCACCCTGCGGGCCGAAGTCGACTGGACCCCCCGGTGGGCGACCCGGACCTGGCTCCTCTGGGGCGACCGTCCCTTCCGGGAGTCCTATTACGGAGCCGATCAGCCTTACCAGGATGGCTTGGCCGACTGGCTCCTGGACCACCCCGGCGCCACCCCGGTGCGCAACCGGTTCCTGGGCCTCCAGCAGGTGGTGGCGTGGCGCCCCGATCCGGTGCTGCGCGTCCAGGCCGGTGTCAGCGCCCAGCGCCAGAACGCCTACCTCAACGTGAAGGGCGACGCGCGCACCGGCTTCCGCTGGTTCATCGATCTGGGCTGGACCTGGCCGGGACACTGATCCCGATTCGCTTTCGATGGTGGATCGTTATCCCAGACACGTCGGGCAGCGCATCCCCTGCTGGAGGTTCTCGATGAGCTCGGGCACTCGATCCAGGCTGCGTACTTCGTAGAGGGAGGCGTCGGGATCGTGGTGGGGCCGGGGCTTGGCGTCGCGGTTCACCCAGATGGCCGTCCAACCAGCGGTCAGCGCGCCCATCACATCATCGGTCCAGCTGTCGCCCACCATGGCGAGGTTGCCGGGGAAGAGGCCCAGGCGCCGTTGCACGGCCTCGTAGGCCGCGGGCTCGGGCTTGAGGGCACCCAGGTCGGCGCTGCGGTGCTGCAAGCGGATGCGCTCGGAAATGCCCAGGCGATCCAGCAGCTCCAGGCCGAAGCTCTGGGTGTTCGACAGCAGCGCCACCCGCGCCAGGTCGCGCACCGCGGCCACGGTCTCCGGCGCGCTGGGAAAGCACTCCGCCTGATCCCCCGCCTCCCGGAAGGCCTGGGCCATGGCCGCCATCTGGTCCGGATCGAGTCCCGCAGGCTCCCGCCAGGCCTCCAGAAAGGCCTCCACGGACGCGTAGGGCCGAACCATGCCATCCCGCATGAGGGCCGCATGCAAATGCTCCTGCTCGGGCCTCAGCAGGCCCTTCAGCCGCTGGAACGGGCTGCCCGCCGGGCTGAAGACCAGCGTGTTCCAGAGATCGAAGACGACGGCGCGGATCATGGGCGGCGGTGGGCTGCGGGACGGCGGCCTGTCATTCGGCCTCCTCCTGTTCCAGCAACCGACTGATGCCCTTCCTAAGGGCGGGAATATCAACCGAGGCCATCGTCCAGAGCATGTCCAGATTGATGTCGAAGTAGCCATGGGCCATGCGGTCGCGGGAGGCCGCCACGGCTCGCCAGGAGATGCCCGGGGCCTTCGCCTGAATGTCTGGCGGGATGTGCTTGGCGGCTTCTCCCAGCGTCAAGACAAGGTATTGCAGGGCCAGCCGCAACATCTCATCCCGGTCGAGATCATCCCTGCCGCGGTCTTCCAGGAAAGCGGCTGTCCGGTCGCAGGCCTTCAGCATGTGGAGTAGCCGCACCCGGGCGCTTCGCCGGTCAGATTTCATAGACCACCCGGGCTTCCCGGAGAACCTGGTCGCGGAAGTACAGGCTCAGGTCCTCGGGTGTGTTCAGGTCCACTGGACGACCCAGCACATCCTTGAGCTCCTCTTGAAGCATGAAGAAACCCAGGCCCGGCGTCATCCCGGGCTCAAACGACACCAGCAGGTCCAGGTCGGAATCCTCTCGTGCTTCCCCGCGGGAGGCTGATCCAAAGAGGGCAAGCCGGGCCACATGGTATTTCCGGCAGAGCCCTTCAATGCTCTCCTGATGGGAAGCCAACGGTTCAGGCAGGGATGGAATCAGTCTCTGGGCCATGGCATCACCCTGGATAGTATGCAGGAGCGGCCAGAAACCTTCATCGTCATCGCCCGGAGGCCTTCGAGGTGCGGAAGGGCACGCCGAACTCAATGCCCAGCACTTCGAAGCGGGCCTCGCCGTTCAGGCTCCAGGTGGCGGGCTCGTGGCGACTGGCGGCGGCCGTGAGGGGCCCCCAGGCGCTCTTGAGATCCGCGTAACTCAGCACCACTTCGGCCCGCAGGGTGCTCCGGCTCTTCGGCGCCAGATCCATGCCCTCAGGGAAGCCGATGGCCCCCAGCGCATGGTCCCCGCCTTGGGCGCTCAAGCGCAGATCCCCGCGCACGCGCCGCGTGCGCAGGCGCTGGTCCGTGGGGTTGTCCACGCCCACGTCCAGGCGCAGGCGCAGGCGCGAGCGCTCCAGGGGATAGGCAAGCTCCAGCTGCGGTTCCACGCGGTCCAGCGAGAACCTCAGCTGGCGAGCCGCCTCCTGGTACTGCAGAGCGGGATTGATGGCATCGCAGCCCACCAGGAGCACGAGCGCGGATAGGGCGAGGGCGCGTTTCATCTCAGACTCCGCGGTAGAGCACGCAGTTGTCGCTGGTCTCGTAGACTTCGATCTGGCAGAGCTGGGGCAGCGCGGGTTTGAGCTGCTCCCAGATCCACACGGAGATGTTCTCGGCCGTGGACAAAGGGATGAGGTCGTTGAGGAAGCGGTGGTCCAGCTTCGAGATCACCTGCTCCACCACCACCTTGGAGAGGTCGTCGAAGTCGATGATCATGCCCGTCTCGGGGTTCACCTGCCCCTCCAGCAGCACGAAGAGCTTGTAGCTGTGGCCGTGCAGATTCCGGCACTTGCCGGGGTGGTTGTAGATGAAATGGGCGGCTTCGAACCAGTACTCTTTGCGCAGGATCATGGCACTCACGAAGAAAAGGCCCCGCGGTGGCGGGGCCTTCCAGTGTACCAGGCGCCCTTACTTGATGGCGTTCAGGATCAGGGCCAGCGGCGTGATCGCCTGCAGGTTCTCCTGCCAGCTGGTGTCGCGGCGGAACCGCTGGGGCACCAGCACCGTGTCACCGGGTTCCACGGCCTTGCCGTCGATCCAGGAATCGAGGATGCGGCCGTCGGCCTTGAGCAGGCGGATGTTCGACGTATCGGCATTGCGCGTGGTGCCACCCGCCAGCTTCAGCAGATCGGCCACCTTCATGCCCTTCCGGACCTTGTAGGTGGCGAAGGGGCTGGCGGTTTCGCCCACCACGTAAGCGGCCTCGGTGGCGCGGGGGATGATGATCTCGTCCCCATCCTGCAGTTCCACGTCCGCCGAGCGCATCGCCCTTCAGTGCCCCGCCAAAGTCCACCACCATGCGGTTCAGGCTGCCCGCCAGCAGACCGTGCAGCAGAGGGTTCTTCAGCAGTTGGCCGGTCAGGGTGCCGCTTGGTTTCGTTCAGGCGCTCGAGGATCTCGTTGATGCCTTTGGCGGTGGGGTCCTTCCCCAGCCAAGCCGGATTCCTCCGCCGCCCGCTGGAGGGAGGCATCCTGGGTACTCATGCGCCGCAGGAAGATGCCCGCCTGGGGCATCGCCTCCGGCATCAACCCCCCGGCCCGCCTAATCACCTCGGACAGCCGGGGATGATCCGAATCCAGGGTGTAGGTCCCAGGCCGGACCACCTGGCCGGTGATCCGTACGGCACGATGCACCTTGTAG
The DNA here is from genome assembly GCA_963705865.1 of uncultured Holophagaceae bacterium. Classification (GTDB taxonomy): domain Bacteria; phylum Acidobacteriota; class Holophagae; order Holophagales; family Holophagaceae; genus Geothrix. Next base: position 9,141 of record CAVPLE010000142.1, read on the forward strand.
TCGGGCTTCTCGAAGAGGCTCAGCTGGTCGTCCACCTGGATGCGGGGATTCACGGCATCGTCCAGCAGGGCGATGGGACTTGCGGCCTCCGAGGACAGCAGCCTTGCCAGGTCCAAACGGATCACCTCGCTGGGTTTGCCGTCTTTGCTGCGAGCCAATTCCGCCACCAGACGATCGGCGGATTTCGCGGGCACGCCGGCGCGGAAGATCAAGTCGGAAGCCCTCATCCCCTCGTGAAAGGCGTAGGTTCCCGGCCGGGCCACAGGACCCAGCACCTTGACCAGCTGAGGCAGGCGCAGTTCCTCCAGACGGAACAGTTCGACCCGGTCCCGGTCCTCCAGCAGCAGGTTGTGGGTGGCATCCCCGGCCAGGGCCTTCTCCACATCAAAGGCCAGGAACCGCGTGGTGCCATCCAGGGCCGTCCGCACCACTTCACCCCGGGCCCGGTACGTATCAGGGAGCACCTGGGAGTCCCGGCGGAGCAGGTCCCCCACCCGCAACCCCTCGGTGCGGGCGAAGACGCCGGGCACCCGCGCCCAGCCGGAGATCTGCACGACGGGCCCGGTGCGCTCCCGGCGGGGGAGGGCCGACAGCACGTCCCCGCGCTGCAAGGGGAGCCGCGCGGCCGTGTCCAGGGGCACGTCCTGACCGCTGAGGACCCCAGAGGCGTCCAGGCGGCGCAGCGTCAAGGTGCCGGGGCCCGCCTCGGGGGCGAAGCCGCCGGCGAAGCGCAGGGCCTCGGCCGCGGTCTCGCCGGGCCGAAGCTCGAATTGCATGCGGGGCGCCGTCCCGGTCTGTTCCCAGCGACGCAGCCAGTCCGGCTTGGCGGCAGCATCCGCCTCCCGGACCACCGGCAGGTTCGTTTCCGGGTTGATCAGCAGGCGGTGATCGCCAGTCTGGACGGGCCTGAGACCTGCCTGCTGCCGCTTCAGGACGAGGAGCCGGTCCTCCAGGGCAGCGCGTTCCGTCAGGCTTAGGACCGGCGGCGGCTGCAAGGCCAGGGCTGCCTGGGCATCCCGGTTCTCCGGTCCGGGCGTTGATGTGGCCGCCGGCTCCGCTTCAACCCCCAGCTGAGTCTCGATGGCCTTGATCTCCCGCTGGATCCGCTCGCGCTGTTCCTTCAGGGGATCCAAGTCCAGATCCTCGGCCTTGTCGCCCTCCTGAAGGGGTTCCATCGGGGTCAAGGCCACGCGCTGGAAGGCGCCCTCCAGCAGCACCTGGTTCTGGGCCAGGGGCACGAAGACGGTGTCGCCGTTCTGCAGGACCGCGTTGGGATTGCCCAGGCCCTCGGCCCGCAGCGGGTACAGATCGAGGCCGAACACCTTCTGGCCGCCGCGCATCACCCGGATGTCGCGGTAGCTGCCCACGGCCGTGGGGCCGCCGGCCAGGCTGAGGACGTTCACGAGGGAGCTGAGGCTCGACACCAGGTAGCTGCCGGGCTTGTAGACCTCGCCCAGGACGAAGACCCGCACCTCGCGCAGCTTGATCACCTGCAAGTCCACGGAGGAGCGCGAGAAGTTCCGACTCACCACGCCCTGCACCACCTGCTTGGCCTTGCTCAGCGTCAGGCCACCCACCTTGGCGGTGCCCACTTTGGGAATCACGATCTCGCCCCGGCCATCCACCTGCACGGGCAGGTCGAAGGTCGCGCTGCCGAACACATTGAGGTTCAGCCGGTCGCCGGTGCCCAGCACGTAGTCCTCGGCGATGCCACCCTCCGTGGCCGCAGACCCACGCTGGCGTACCTGGAACAGGTCGGCACCGAAGCGGTGAGGTCCCTTCTCCCGGCGCTTCAGGGCCCGGATCTCCCGGTCCAGCTTCTCGTCCTCATCCAGCTGACGGGCGGTCTCCTCGGCCGACGCTGTGGAGGCCGGGAGGGCCGAGGCTCGCCCCGGCACGGCATCCGCCGTTCCGGTCACGCCCTGGGCCGCGGCCGCCTGCTTCAGCGCCTGGAGGTCCAGCCCCTGGGGCAGCTGGGCGAACAGGGCCGACGCGGCCATCAGGGGGAGGAAGGTTCGAAGGATCGGGACGCGCATCAGGACAGTCCTATCGGTGTGAGCTCCAGGCTGGGGGTTCATCCCGGCCAGGGCGGCAGAAGGCATGATGATCGAGTATGCCCGAGGCCCGTGTCCCCGGCCCGCGCAACCAACGGCTCAGAACTTGGGATGGGACCCGGACACGGCGCGGTAACTGCCAGACACCGCGCGGACACTGTCAGATACCGCGCGGACACTGCCGGACACCGCGCGGACACTGCCGGAATCCATGAAGGGGACCTCCCGCCGAACCTGGGCCGTGGCCTCCGACCGTTCCCGAGTGGTCACGCGATCCTTGAAGGCCTTGAGGGCCAGGACCAGCAGCACCCCGAGGCCCATGAGCGAGACCATCTCGTGGCCCGGAAGGGCCGTGGCACGCAGCATGGGCAGCGCGGCGAGGGTCAGCAGGGTGGGCGTGGCGAACCAGGACCGCCCCTTCATCCGGTCCATCATCCAGTGGTGGAGGTGGCTGCGATCCGCCTCTCCCAGGGGCCGATGCTTCCAGTACCGGATGCCCACCACCAGACAGACATCCACGATGGGATAGGCAAACACCCACAGCAGCAGGTTGGGATCCCGGAGGGCGAAGGCCTCCACGCCCAGGATGGCGAAGAAGGTGCCCATCATGAGGGCACCGCAGTCACCCATGAAGTGGCGGGCCTTGGGGAAGTTCAACGCCAGCACCGCCACCAGGCCACCCCAGAACAGGGTCGGCTGCCCCCCGAGGTTCCAGCCCAGCACGCCCAGCAGGAGGGCCGCGTAGCCCATGGACAGGCCATTGATCCCATCAATGAGGTTGTAGGCCTGGGGCAGAGCCCAGAACCACAGCATGAGCACCGGGACAAGAAGCACGGGATGGCTAGGCAGGCTCAGGCCGAGGAACGGCACGTACTCCACCGCGCGGCCCAGAGGGAGCGCCACATGGAAGGCGAGCAGCACCGCCACCGCCAAGCCCGCGAGGGCTTTGTAGCGTGCCCGAAGATTGAAGCGGTCATCCAGAAGGCCGGTGAAGGCCATGAAGTGGACCGCCGCCCAGTCGGGGAGATCCAAGTGGAACGGCATCCGACCGGTGACCTGGGTCGCGATGAGCATCAGCCACAGCACCACGCCCGCGGTCCGGGCCGTGGGCCGGGCATGCTTCTTCCGGGTGGTGTCCGGATGGTCCATCCACCCCAAGGGGGCCAACCAGCGGATCATGGCCGCGGAAAGCACAAGCCCCGCCGCGCCTCCGATGGCAGCTTCAATCCAGGTGGGTGTCACATCGTCCTCAGCAGGATGCGTGTATACAAAGTTTGGAGCTGCCCGGGCAGCTCCGGGTTGAGGGGTATCGCGTCTGCAATTTTTGCATGATCGAACTCCCGAGCACAGTAAGAAGTCTGTCACACGCCGCTGCAAAATCGCCCTCACCCCGGTCCGATCAAGGGATTTGCAAGCAGGAGCGGGCCGTTTTCACTCATAAGATTTTTCAAATGCACCTATGGCGGGCTCCACCAGACGTCAAGATCTTGAAAATATCTTAGTCAATGATTTCAGCTATTTATGGACCAACGCAGCATGGGCTCCATGGGGGGTGGCAGGGCCGCGTCTTTTTGGGGAGCGCGGCCCTGTGGGTGTGGCCTGGGCAGAGGTCCCGACCACATAGCGCATGCTCCGGGTGATCCCCACTTTCCGGATGCGCTGCCGTCGCTCCAGCGATTCTAGCCTCCGTCGGAAGCGCCAGGGTGCTTCCTTCCCCAGCCCTACAGCCTTCTGGATCGCCTCACGGGTCAGCCCCTCCGCCTGCCCGGCCAGTGCGGCCAGGATGGCGGCCTCCAGTTCGTGTGGACCTTTCTGGCTGGGCATAGGATCTCCGGGATCGTTTGGAATGGTTTGAAACAGTTTGAAACGGTTTGAAACAGCCTTTTTGACAGGGTTCTGCCGCTCTGTGTGCTCTGTCGGGCAGGAGACGGCACCACCATCCGCGGCATCCTCGAGGTGAGCGGCTGTGCAATGGACATCGACGAGGGCCTCGGCCGGGTCGGCGTGGCTTCCGGCATAATCCTACCCATGCTGATCCTTCACGGATTTTGGTCGTCGGCCTCCGGGCTCGGTCTCTGGGCGGAGGACCTGCCGCGTGTGCCCCCGCCCGGCGGTGCGAAGGCGCGCAAAGGGGGCCGGCGGGCATCCCCGCATCCCTTCGTGGTGGATTCTGAAACCCTCCGGGAACGGCTTTCGCAGGCCTTCGGGCCTGTCCTGCAGAAGGGGCAGTCCAAGGAGGCCGAATGGAAGCTTCCAACCGTGGGTGGGCTTCCCCTTTCCTCCCGCGGGGCAGGCCTGCCGGAGGCCGAGTGGCGCCTGTGGCGCATCCCCATGCTGGCCTTCGAGGGGCCCGCCGGGGTGGACATCCTCCGGGACCTGCCCCTGGAATCCCTGCCGGATCTGCGGATCGGGCCCAGCCTGGAGGCCTGGGGCGCCCTGATGTCCCTCGCCCTGGACCTGGTGGCCCGCGGGCGGGTGCTGCCCGTCTTCCAGCAGGAAGGCGCGGACCTCCGGTCCCAGTGGCGCCCCGTGCCAGAAAGGCAGGACCGGGCCTTCCTTGAACGGCTCGCCCAGTCCCTCCCGGGGCTGTGTCGGCTGGGGACGGGCGGACTGGAGGCCGATGGGCCAGAGGCTCCCCCGGCCAGGGCCGTCCTAGACGAGGCGCTGGCTGCCTTCACGGACCTCGCCATGCGGCGCGTGTTCCGGGGTTACAGCTTCGAGATGGGCACCGGACCCGCCCCCGAAAAAGCCCTGCTCGCCAGTCTCGTGAATTCCGCGGGGCTGGCCAAAGGCGCGGGCCCCGCCCTGCAGTCCCGCCTCCAGGACCTGGACGGCTGGATGGATCCCATCTGGGCCGAAACCTCCGGCCCTTTCCGGCTCTGCTTCCGGCTTTCCGAAGGCGAGGGGGGCCATCCCTGGCGCCTGGATTTCCTCCTCCAGGCCAGCGACGATCCCAGCCTGAAGGTAGAGGCTTCCCGGATCTGGGCGCGGGGCAAGTCCCTGGAGAGCCCCCTGGAACACCGCCTGCCAAAACCCGGCGAATGCCTGCTGGGTGAACTGGGACGCGCCCTGCGGGTGTTCCCGGCCCTGGAACCCGCCCTCAAGACCGCACGACCCAAGGGCCTGGAACTCGATGCCACGGGCGCCCATGCCTTCCTGAAGGAATCCGCGCCCAGCCTGGAGGCCGCGGGCTTCGGCGTGCTGGCCCCCAACTGGTGGCAGAAACCCGCCCGGCTTTCGTTGCGCGTCACGGCAACCCCCAAGGACAAGGCGGTCTCCAGCGGCCTGCTGGGCCTGGAAGCCCTCTGCCAGTTCGAGTGGAAGATCGCCCTGGGCGACCAGGAGCTGACCCTCAAGGAACTCCTCGCCCTGGCCAAGCTGAAACAGCCGCTGGTCCAGTTCCGCGGGCAGTGGGTGGAACTGGACCCCGCCCAGATCCAGGCGGCCCTGGACCACTTCAAGACGCACGGGCAGACAGGCGAACGCAGCGCCCGGGACCTGATGCGCCTGGGCCTCGGCCTGGAGCAGGGGCCCCAGGGTCTCGACGTCCAGGGGTTCCAGGCCGAGGGCTGGCTTGGACAACTGATGTCCACCTGGAAGGACCGGAAGCTGAAGCCCCTCAAGGCGCCCGCCGGACTCAAGGGGAAGCTGCGTCCCTACCAGTCGCGGGGCCTGGGATGGCTCGACTTCCTGGGCGCCCTGGGCCTGGGCGCCTGCCTGGCGGACGACATGGGACTCGGCAAGACCATCCAGATGCTCGCCTGGCTGCTGCACAGGCGGAAGGCCAAAGGGCGGGAGGGACTGCCCCCCGCGCTGCTTGTCTGCCCCGTGTCCCTGGTGGGCAACTGGCACAAGGAGGCCGCCCGCTTCGCGCCGGACCTGAGGATCCATGTGCACCACGGGGCGGAACGGCACAAGGGCAAGGAGGGCGGATTCAAGGGCGCCGACCTCGTGCTCACCACCTACCAGCTCCTGGCGCGGGACCGCGAGGCGCTGGTGGCATCCCCTTGGGACGCCCTCATCCTCGACGAGGCCCAGCACATCAAGAACCCCGAAAGCCAGGCGCGGAAAGCCGTGGCCATGATCCGGGCCGATCACCGCTTCGCCCTCTCCGGCACGCCCGTGGAAAACAGGCTCTCGGAACTCTGGTCCATCCTGGATGTCCTGAATCCAGGCCTGCTGGGCGGTCCCGCGGAATTCCGCCGCGCTTTCGCGCTGCCCATCGAACGCTACCGGGACAAGGCGAAGGCCGTGCAACTCCAGCGCTTCACAGCCCCCTTCATCCTCCGCCGCCTCAAGACGGACAAGCGGATCATCCAGGATCTCCCCGAGAAGCTGGAGATGAAGGTGTATTGCACCCTCTCCAAGGAGCAGGCGAGCCTCTACCAGGCGACGGTGCAGGACCTGGTGGCCCAGGTGGAGGAGAGCGAAGGCATCCAGCGCAAGGGCCTCATCTTGGCCGCCCTGATGAAGCTCAAGCAGATCTGCAACCACCCCGCCCAATTCCTTCAGGACCGCTCCAGCCTGGAAGGCCGTTCGGGCAAACTGGATGTCCTGGAGGAGACCCTGGACGGGATTCTGGAACGGGGCGAGAAGGCCCTGGTCTTCACCCAGTTCCGCGAGATGGGGGACATGCTCGCGGAACGCCTGGCCGTCCGCTTCGGCGAAGCGCCCCTCTTCCTTCACGGAGGGACGGGCCAGAAGCAGCGGGACGCTCTGGTGGCGCGCTTCCAGGCTCCGGACGGCCCAGGGATCTTCCTGCTGAGCCTGAAGGCCGGCGGCGTGGGCCTGAACCTCACGGCAGCCAGCCACGTCATCCACTTCGACCGCTGGTGGAACCCGGCGGTGGAGAACCAGGCCACGGACCGCGCCTTCCGCATCGGCCAGACCAAAAACGTCCAGGTCCGGAAGTTCATCTGCTCCGGGACGCTGGAGGAGAAGATCGACGCCCTGATCGAATCCAAGCGCGAGCTGGCGGAATCCGTCGTCGGCGCGGGCGAAGGCTGGCTCACGGAGCTGGATGCCCGCTCGTTCCGCGAGCTGGTGTCGCTGAGCCGGGATGCCCTCCAGGACAGCACGGAGGGGAGTCCCGGCGCGAAACCAGACACCGCGCGCCGTCCGCGAAAACAGGTGCCGGCATGAGCTCGAATTGGGGTTGGCACGGATACGACGCCGCGCCCCGGCGCAAGGCCGAGCGGGGCATCAAGGCCAAAAGCCAGCGCGGCGCCATCGGCGGAACCTGGTGGTCCAAGCGCTTCGTGGCGGTGCTGGAGAGCTTCGACATGGGCGCCCGCCTCACCCGGGGGCGCTCCTACGCGAGATCCGGCCAGGTGATGGACGTCGAGATCCAGCCCGGGCTCGTGAAAGCGAAGGTGCAGGGCTCCCGCGCCACGCCCTACAAAGTGGAAATCCGCGTGCCGGTCTTCAGCGAGGTCGAGTGGGGCAAGGCGGAAGCATCCATGGCGGAACAGGCGATCTTCCTGGCCCAGCTCCTGGCGGGGGAAATGCCCAGGGACATCGAATCCGCCTTCCGGCACGCCAAGCTCTCGCTGTTCCCCGGGGGCGTCCGCGAGCTGAAGACCGAGTGCTCCTGCCCGGACCACGCCAACCCCTGCAAGCACATCGCCGCCACCTATTACATCCTGGCCGAGGCCTTCGACGAGGATCCCTTCTTGATCTTCCAGTGGCGCGGGCGCGGCCGGGAGGCCCTCCAGGAACGCCTGGCCCGCTTCCGGGAGCAGGACGCGCCTGAAGCTTCGCCCCAACCGGACTTGGCGCCCTTGGAACGCCTCGCCTTTGAAACATTCTGGACCGCGGGCGAGGTGCCCAAGGCGCCCCCCACGCCGGACCCCCGGTGCGGCCTCCTGCTCCGCCAGCTCGGGCCCTCCCCCGTGAAGCTCATGGGCCGGGAATTCGCCGACCTCCTGGAAGAACTGGTGCGGACCGCATCGAACGAAGCCCGCGCCCTGCTGGAATCCTGATCTCGGCGCCATCGTGACCACTGGAACTCCGGGCGCGACTGGAGCGGTGGCCCCGCCTGCATCTGATCCGAGTTCCATGTTGGGGGCTGTGCTTCGTGAGCATGGGCTCCAGCGGGGGCGCCCGGTTCGCGCCTTTTGGGGGGCGCGGGCCTGGCGCCCCCGCTGACCTCCGGCAGGGCCGGAGGCCGCCTCAGGCGGGCCCATGCGCGTTGGGTTGGTGCCCATCTGTGAAAATCTGTGGTTCCAGCTTTTGGTTTTGAAACGCATCGGGCCGAGGTTCGCCGATAAGCAGGAAGATGCCAGCCGCTAGCGCCTGTAGCCAAAACGGCTACACTAGGTGAGGAGGGGGATAAACCATGCGCCAGGTATCGCTGCGAGAGTTCCGGACTCGGGGCACCAAGGCCCTAGAGTCCGTGCCGAAAGGAGAAACGGTCCTGCTGGCAGGCCAACAGGGACCGGCCTACTTCCTGGTTCCTGTGTTTGGGGATGTGACCCTGGAGGACCGAGAGCTGAGGCGGGCCATGGCGAAGGCGAGCCTACAGGAGAGCTGGCGCCTTGCGGGAGATTCTGGAACGAACCCGATTAGCGAGGAGGACATCGACCGTGAGATCGACCAGGTCCGCGCGGCTCGCCGCCGCCGGAAGGCCGGATGAGACTGGTCGTCCTTGACACCAACATCATTGTTTCCGCAGGCATCAAGCCGGGAGGAGCGCCTGCGGAGATCGTCATGGATTGGGTGCTGGACGGGCAGGTGCAGGCGGTCACCAGCCCGTGGATCGTCGGGGAGTATCGGGAGGTCGTCCAACGGGCGAAGTTCCGTCGTTATGGGTTTCCGCCTCGCTGGCTGGAGTTCCTGATCGAGGAGAGCCTACGGATGCCGGATCCCGCCGCGTGGCCCCATCTCAGCCCAGACCCCAAGGACGGGCCTTTTCTCGCCTTGGCCCATGCCGCCGGGGCTTGGCTGGTGACAGGCAACCTCAAGCATTTTCCTGAGTCAGGCCGTGAGGGAGTGGTCGTGCTCTCGCCTGCTGACTACCTGGCCCACCTCGTGGGAACCAAGATGCGGCCATAAGAAATGGCATGCCCCGAACACCCCGCCGCGCGTCGCCAGCACCGGCCCCCATCACCGTCCATCACCGTTCATCAGGCCTTTCATCACCGGTTCAGCGCTTTTCAGCACCGGCCCATCCTCGCCAGGGTCATCCGAACCATGCAATGAATAACCAGAATGGTTGAATTTTATCTTTTCAACTAGAATGGTTATCCAAAGAGGGGGCCCCATGAAGGTCATCTGCGTGATCGGCGATCTCATCGGCTCCCGGAAGATCGCGGATCGTGCCGGGCTCCAGAAAAAGCTGGATCTGGCACTCGGAGCCATCAACAGGGCCAGCCGACCGCACCTGCTCTCACCCTGCACCATCACCCTCGGGGATGAATATCAGGCCGTCTATCGGGATGCAGACACGCTCTTCCAGGATGCCTGGCTGGTGCTGGAGAAAGTCTATCCCGAGAAGGTCCGGTTCTCCCTTGGGCTTGGAACCCTGACGACCCCAGTCAACCCTGACCGGGCCATCGGCATGGACGGCCCCGCCTTCCACGTCGCCCGCGAAGCGATGCAGCCAGCATTCAAACGGTCCGGTGGCCTGTTCCGCCTCAGCCAGGCAGACGGGCCCGTCGAACCTTGGATCGGGCCCGCGCTCGCCCTTCTGTCCCATGAGGCCCACCACTGGAAGCAGCACCGCTTCATGGTGTTCCAGCGGTTCCTGTCCGGCGCGGATCCGAAAACCATCGCCCAGGAGGCCGACATCACGACCACCGCCGTCTACAAGAACATCCAGTCCGGGGCCCTCGATGCCATGCGCGATCTACTCAATGAAATGACTCGATGGATCAATCAGGAGGTGCAGCCATGAATACGGTCGGCCTCCTCCTCCTCGTGGCCATCCTCGCCACCCGCATCCCCCTGCTGCTCTGGGATCGGCCGATCAAGGTCCGGCAGGCCACGATGGCCGGTTCCGTACAGGTACTGGTGGTCCTCGCTCTCTTGAAGGGCCCCTACGGATACTGGATCCTGTTGGCCCTGCTCGTCCTGGGGAACCTGGTCTGGTACCTGGCCGAGGGGCACTTCGCGTCGTCTCTCCAACGCGTCCGTCTGGCCACCCTGCTGGGTTTCGCGGGCATGGCGAGTGTGATGGCCTCGACCGGTTTCAATCTGTCCTTCCGGGACCTGCATCCAACCCTCACCTTTATCCGCCCTTGGTTCTCGCCCATTGGGCTGCTGGAAGAGCTCCCGTGGAACACGGTCCTCATCGCCGGGGCCGGGTTCCTGCTTTGCTTGAATGAGGCCAACCTGCTGATCCGCCAAGTTATCAACCAACTCGACATGAAACCGAAAGGGTCTGAATCCCTGGAGACCGGTGGCCTTGTTATCAATCAGGAGTATCAACGGGGCCGGGTCATCGGAATCCTCGAACGGGTGACCCTCTTCGTGCTGGTGTTCACCGGCCAGTACGGTGCCATGGGCTTTGTCTTGGCCGCCAAAGCCATGGCACGATTCAAAACCCTGGATGATCGGGATTTCGCGGAGTACTTCCTGGTCGGAACCCTGCTATCCGTCGCCATCGCAGGGGGCTTGGCCCTGGCAGTCAAAAAGGCCCTGGGGTAGGAATCATGAAAACACAAAAACGTTTTCGCCGGTGATGGACGGTGATGAACGGTGATCCCCCCAGGGATGCCCCGGAGACCACGCCGCGCGCCGCAATCACCGGCCCCCATCACCGTCCATCACCGTTCATCAGGCTTTTCATCACCGGTTAAGCGCTTTTCCATCACCGGCCCTCCCGCTCGCGGCAAGACGCACCCTTGGCCTTCCGGACCTAGATCACAGAACCAGTCTGCTAGCATGGAGGAAATCGGCACCCCTTCAAAGGACAGGCGGGGCCCCGATGCCCCATTCAGACTGGGCCGATTGGTTGTTACTGGAGTTCGAATGCCCCTCGATGTTGCCGACCAGCTGAACAAGGGTCAGGAAGCCTTGGCCCGATGAAGGTGCTCGTCATCGGATCCTCCGGCTTCATCGGCCAGGCCCTGATGTCCAGGTTGCTGGCGGAAGGGCACGAGGTGGAGGCCTGGGACCGACGGGAAGGCGAGGCCCGGCCTGGCCTCACCCTGCGGACCGTGGATCTGCTGGGTACCGCCCCCCTGCCCCGACCCGCGAACCCGTGCGCGAGGACGCCCCCCTCGGAGCCATTCACCCCTACGCCCTCTCCAAGCAGCTGGGCGAAACCTGGGCCCTGAGCCACCGAAACAAGCTTAGCGTCTTCATCGTCCGCCCCTTCAACCAGGTGGGCCCGGGGATGCCTCAGGGCCTGCTCGTACCCGACCTGCTGGCGCGGATCCGCTCGGGCGAGGCCCCCCTCCAGATGCGCGGACGCAACAACCTCCGCGACTTCCTCGACTGGCGCGACGCCATGGATGCCTACCTGGCCCTGCTCACCGTGGATGCCCCCAGCGGGCGCATCTGGAACCTGTGCTCCGGAAGAGCCACCCCCGTCGCGGACCTCATCCGAGAGGTGCTAGATGCCCTGCACTTGTCCACCGAGGTTCACTTCGCGGATCCCGCCCAGGCGGCCCTGGTGGGCGATCCGGCCCAGCTGATGGCAGACACAGGCTGGCGTCCCCGGCGCAGCCTGCGGGACACCGTCGCGGCGGTTCTGCGGGTTTCCCCTGGGACGGTCACATCCCCATGATCCGGAAGCTGCACGGACCTTGCGCAACGGTTTAAGTGTATTACACTAATCTGGAAGGACGGAGCCGTGGCTGCCAAGAAACCCAAGCCCAGCATGAGCAAGGCGACGAAGAAGGGAATCAGCTGGGAGGAAGTCATCCAGGAGGCAGGCGAGCTGCCGAAGGGCCATGCCAAGAAGCCCTTGGCCGAGCGTGCGGTGGCAGCCGAAGCCTGGGCGAAGGAGCTGAAGGGCGCCCCAGCAGGGCGTCCCATCGTGCGCATGGGGCGGCCCAGCAAGGCCGAGCCGAAGGTGGAAACGGAGCTGGTGAGTTTCCGCACGGATAAGCAGGAGAAGGAAGCCCTGGAGGCGCTGGCCGAAGCCCAGGGGCGAAGCCTATCCGATCTGCTCCGGGACGTAACCCATGACCTGGTGGCCACGTTCAAGGCCGGACAGAAGACCGTCCGAGTCAGGGCGTAGACCGAAAGGGACCACCTGCATTATCGGCCAGTCTCAGCCTGAAAGGCCAGAGTCGTCGAAGGTGGACGATGCCTACATGGGCGGGGCGCGCCATGAGGGGAAACAGGGTCGGGGTCCACCGCGCCCATTCCCCGGGATGCTATCCTTGAATCTGCCGACTTTTCACCTGCTCCCCCTCGGCGGCGACCTCTGCAGGAAGCCCAGCTCCCACACTCGGGAAGGGTTTCATGGAGCGATCGCAGGAGCCCCGGGCCGAGCGCCCCGGGTTCGGGGGGAGCCGCACGGGCCTGTGTGGCCCAGGAGCCTCCATGAATACATTGCACTTCAGCCCCACCACGGTCTCCGTGGACCTGGGCGACGCGCCCATCAGCCTTGAGACTGGCCGTATCGCCAAGCAGGCCCACGGCGCCGTCGTCGTCCGCCAGGGCGACACCATGGTGCTCGTGGCCGTGTGCTACGGCACCCCCCGCGAAGGCATCGACTTCTTCCCCCTCACCGTGGACTACCGCGAGCCCGTGCTGGCGGCCGGCAAGATCCCCGGCGGCTGGTTCAAGCGCGAGGGCCGCCCCACCACCAAGGAAACCCTCACCAGCCGCCTCATCGACCGGCCCCTGCGGCCCCTGTTCGAAGAGGGCTACAACGGCGACACCATGATCACCGCCCAGGTGCTCAGCTACGACGGCCAGCACGCCCCCGAGACCCTCGCCATGGTGGGCGCCTCCGCGGCCCTCATCATCAGCGAGATCCCCTTCGTGAACCCCGTGGGCGGCGTCCGCGTGGGCCGCGTCAACGGCCAGCTGGTGGTGAACCCCACCGTCGAGCAGCGCGCTGACAGCGACATCGACCTGCTGGTGGCCGGCACCGCCGACGCCCTGGTGATGGTGGAGTGCGGCGCCAAGGAAGTGCTCGAAGCCGACATGGTGAAGGCCCTCGCCTTCGGCCATGAGCAGATCAAGACCCTCGTGAAGCTGCAGAAGGATCTGCAGGCCAAGGTGGGCAAGCCCAAGGTCGCCGCCGCCAAGGCCGAGCGCAACGAAGCCCTCTACAAGGAAGTCCAGACCGCCTTCGCCGAGAAGCTCTTCGCCGCCCTGACCATGAAGGTGAAGATCGAGAGCTACAAGACCATCGACCTCCTCAAGAAGGAAGCCGTCGCCCAGTTCTGCGCTGACAAGCCCGAGCTGAAGAAGGATGCCTATACTCCTAAACAGCTTGGCGCCTGCTTCGACGAGCTGAAGGAGACCCTCTTCCGCAACGCCATCCTCAAGCAGGGCGTGCGTCTGGACGGCCGCAAGTTCGACCAGATCCGCCCCCTGAACATCGAGATCGGCGTCCTGCCCGCGGCCCACGGCAGCTGCCTCTTCACCCGCGGCGAAACCCAGGCCCTGGTCACCACCACCCTGGGCACCATCAACAACACCCAGATCATCGACGGGCTGGAGGAGGAGTACAAGAAGAAGTTCTACCTCCACTACAACTTCCCCGGCTACAGCGTGGGCGAGTGCAAGCCCAACCGCGGGCCCGGCCGCCGCGAGATCGGCCACGGCATGCTGGCCGAGCGCAGCCTCTTCGCCGTGTTCCCCACCCCCGAGGAGAACCCCTACACCGTGCGCGTGGTGTCTGACATCACCGAGAGCAACGGCTCGTCCAGCATGGCCACCATCTGCGGCGGCACCCTCGCCCTGATGGACGCCGGCATCAAGCTCAAGTCCCCGGTGGCGGGCGTGGCCATGGGCCTCGTCAGCGACGGCGACAAGTACGTGGTCCTGTCCGACATCGCCGGCCAGGAAGACCACTACGGCGACATGGACTTCAAGGTCGCCGGCACCGAGAAGGGCATCACCGCCCTGCAGATGGACATCAAGATCGGTGGCATCACCACCGAGATCCTCACCAAGGCGCTGGATCAGGCCAAGGCCGGCCGCCTGCACCTGCTGGATCTGATGGGCAAGGTGCTCGCCGCGCCCAGGCCTGAGTTCGCCAGCAACGCCCCCCAGATGCAGAGCGTCCAGCTCCCCAAGGAGAAGATCCGCGACGTCATCGGCAAGGGCGGCGCCACCATCCGCAACATCATCGAGGTGAGCGGCTGCGAGGTGAACATCGACGACGACGGCCTCTGCCAGGTCGCCGGCCCCACCCAGGAAAAGCTGCAGATCGCGATGAAGATGATCGCCGACCTCACCCAGACCGCCGAGGTTGGCAAGACCTACCTGGGCAAGGTCGCCAAGGTGGTCGAGTTCGGCGCCTTCGTCACCATCCTCCCCGGCCTGGACGGCCTGCTGCACGTCAGCGAGATCGCCCATCACCGCGTGAAGGAGCCCGCCGATGAGCTGACCGAAGGCCAGGAAGTCATGGTCAAGTGCATCGGCATCGACGAGAAGAGCGGCAAGATCAAGCTCAGCCGCAAGGCCCTCATCCCCAAGCCCGAAGGCATGGAAGAAGAGCCTGCCAGCGAAGGCGGCGAAGAGCCCCGCCGCGAGCGCAGGCCCAGGCCCCGGCGGTAATATATTTCAATAGTATATGACTCATTCTGGTGACATTTAAAGGCGTGGGGCCTAACAGGCCTCACGCCTTTGCATAATCGTGGTTTGTAATACCAGGTATATGATTGTTCGATAGCTGTCACACATAGTTATGATCGAAAACAACTCAGGTCCACCCCTTATCAACCTCTGTTAGGTCAAGATATGCCCAACCAGAATTCAACTGCAATGAGAATTGCTATTCTTGGAACTCGAGGCATTCCTAACCAGTACGGTGGATTTGAACAGTTTGCCGAGTACCTAGCCACTGGCCTCAAAGAACGCGGGCACGAGGTAGCAGTCTACCTCCCTCATTTTCACCCATACGAGGAGGACACCTTTCGAGGCATCCGCCTCCACCGCGTTTACAGCCCAGAGCATCGATTGGGGGCGTCGGCGAACTTCCTGTACGATTTCCTTTGCCTTCGGGATGCCATTAAACGCGGCTATGACATCGCCCTTGAGTGTGGGTACGGAACGGCTTCTCTTTCCTACTATCTCTGCCATTTCCGAAACACCCGAGTGATCACAAATATGGATGGGCTGGAATGGAAGAGGGCCAAGTGGTCCCCCATAGTTCAATTTATGATGAAACGTTTTGAAGCCTTGGCCGTGCGGCGTTCTCATGGACTGGTGGCTGATAATCCCGGAATCCAGAGCTATCTATTTGACCGTTACGGCGCAGATTCCGTCTATATCCCTTATGGTGCTGAAGTGGTCGAGACTCCTCCCGTTGAGCCTCTTTCTGCGTACAGAGTACAACCAGGGAGCTATTTCCTCGCCATCGCCCGACTGGAACCAGAGAACAACCTCGAGATGCTGATCCAAGGGTACAAGGATGCAGGATCTCTACACCCCCTACTTATTGTCGGGAATCACCATACGCCTTATGGCGAGCATCTTAAAAAAATCAGCCTGCACTTCCATGGGATCCGGTTCCTAGGTGCTATCTACCAAAAGGCTGTTCTCGATTCGCTTCGTCATCATGCCCGAATCTATCTCCATGGCCACTCCGTTGGTGGAACCAACCCCTCCCTCCTGGAAGCGATGGGCTCTGGGGCTTACATTGCCGCACATGACAATCCATTTAATAAGGCGGTTCTTCAGGAGCACGCCCTTTACTTCACCAACCCGGAGGAACTCAGCTCTATCTATCGTATCGAACCAACGGCCCAGCAGAGCGACTTCCGTGAAGCTAATTACGCTAAAATTCGTGACACTTTTAGCTGGCGTCAAGTTATCGATCAGTACGAACACCTTTTTATGAGAATGATTTAGGCAATTTGTTTCAATTCATGTTTATGAAACATTAATATTCCAGAGCATATTCTTATTTGATATTTCATGAGTAGGATACTAATTTGAGGATTACAGTATGAGAATAGGGATCGATTACCACGTTCTACACCATGAATGGCAAGGGTCTGGTATTCGCCGCTACATTGAAGGGCTTTATCGTTCCGTACTCAGCCTCCCGAATCACCATGAGTGGGTCTTCATGGTTGAGGATCCCACCCGGGTCCCTGAAGACTGGCCCGGTCAGCCCGAATGGCTAGGTCTCGGAACTACCTCTCGGGTTGCCCGATTGGGATGGCAAACAAGTCGTTGTCTTCGCCAGAATCAAATCGACTGCTTCCATATGCAATTCGTGGCCCCCTTGATCAAGACTTGCATGGAGGTTGTCTCTATTCATGACATTTTGTTCGAGACTCACCCCCAGTTCTTCCCCCGGTCCGCCCCATTCACCCTTGCACCCCTTATCCGCAGGAGTGCGCGCAGGGCCTCTTTGATCCTGACCATTTCCGAGTACAGCAAGCGAATGCTCATGGAGCGTTGGGGGGTTCCCGAGGAACGGATATGCCTCACCCCTTGTGCCGTCGATCCCGCCATTTTCAATCCTGGTGACCCTTCACAATCCCGGAAACTGGTGAAAGAGACCTACCAGGTGGAAGACTACATCCTCTCGGTCGGGCGGATCGAACCCAGGAAGAATCACCAGTCCCTCGTCCATAGCTACGCCCACTTGAAGGAACGCGGTAAATCCCTGCCCAAGCTCGTTTTCGTGGGTGGCAAGGACTTTGGGTA
>CAVPLE010000143.1:0-33774 GCA_963705865.1 uncultured Holophagaceae bacterium
GAGCTTGCCGACGTCGCCCGGGCCTTTGATCGTGTGAACCCTGTCCGGATCTGGCGGACCTGGTTCCTCCGCGTGGGCGGCAACGGCCAGGATGGCCATGAGAGCCGACGTGGAAGCCGCTGCACGGAGACTGAATCGCATGGGTTGTGGCATGTCGCGAGTCCTTTCGGGGGGACCAGTAAACCACAACGTGGGCGGGTGGGCGAAAGACCTGTTGCCGGGGGCGTACACCGGGGGAGGGCGAGGATTCAGCAGGGTATTTTGAGCTGGCCGCGCCAACGGGAATTGTTAGAGTCCCGCCCCAACCCGATCCCCAGAGGCTTACATCATGAAGATTCAGGTGCGCGCGACGTTGGTTCTTCTCCTGATCGCGTGCGTCGTTTCCACGGCTGCCGGCTGCCGCCGCCGCAAGAGCCGAGATTCGGTGGTGAATCGCGCGGACATCTTCACGACCGACGAATTCCCCGGGGCGCCGGTGCAGAACGGGAATACCGCCGACGACCAGCGGGCCATGAGTCCCTCGAGCCTGAACTTCAACGATGAGATTAAGGTCACGTTCAACGGCGAACGCGGGACCGCCATGGTCACCTACCAGGCTGAGGGCGTGATCTACGCGCACTACTTCGACGGCGAGACCTGGACGCCCCCCGTCTCCCTGGGCGCGCTGGACTGCCAGTACGACTTCGGCGTCAACGGCCGGCAGATCGTTCACGCCTTCCTGAACACGGATACTCACGCGAGCGAAGCAGCCCGGGAAAGAAGCGGAGACTGCCTCATCCTCTGGTCGGCTCCCGATACGGACGGGGACGCGGGCGGCGTGGCCGACGGCGAGAACCGCTGCCTCTGGGCCACCTACTTCGACGAGACCCTTCACACGGACCCGGAACGCCGGTTCGGATTCCAGCTCGAAGCGGTCCGGGTGAATTCGCAGGATGAAGACTCCGAGGACGTCACGACCTTCGGCGTCGCATCGGACGGCGCGGCCGGCGAAGCGGCGTGGGGGCCCAATCGCAATGACGTCAAGTGGGGCGACGAGACGACCTCGATCGCCGTGTTCTGACTGGTTCCGCAGCTCCGCAGGGGGTCTCCACAGCCTGTCCCGTGCAGGGAAACTCCGGTAGGATAGGGCTTTGAGACGTCTTTCCACAGGTTGTCCCGGGCTTCAGCATCATCAAGGGTGATTCATGAGTCTTCAGTTACAGGTTTCCAAGGATCGTCTGGACCGCACCCTGGGGATCCTGAAGCACGCCTTGGACCGTCGGGTCACGCTACCCATCCTCCAGCACATCCTCGTGGACGTGCGACCCAAGGAGGTGGTGCTCAAGGCCACCGATATGGAACTGGCCTTCGAAGCCACCGTGCCTGGCGAGGGGCAGGGCGAGTGGACCATGGCCGTACCCGGCAAGAAGTTCATCGAGACCGTGCGGGTCTTCCCGGAAGGAATCCTGAGCCTGGAATGCCCGGACGCTGGGGGCCGTTTATGGCTCCGGGCGAAGGGGATGAACTCCGAGCACAACATTCAGCCCGGAGAGGGCTTCCCGGAGCTGCCAGGGCCCAGCAAACAGCTTCCTGTCGTGAAGATCCCCGTCCTGCGATTCAAGCGGGCCATTCAGCTCGGTTCCATCGCCGTCAGCAAGGACGCCACCAAGCCCACCCTGTCCGCGGTGCTGCTCCACCTCTCCAAGCACCATGTGCGCGTGGTTTCCACGGACGGGTTCCGCCTCGCCGTGGCCGAGGTTCCCTGCGACACGAAGCTGAAGGATGAAGTCCGCCTCATCGTCCCCAAGCGGGCCCTGGATCTCATTCCCACGCTGCTGGGCGACGAAGGCGAAGTGGAACTCTGCTGGGATGGCACGACCCTCTTCCTGGATCAGCCGGGCCTGAAATTCAGCACCCGCCTGGTCACGGGCAACTACCCCGCCTACGAGAAGGTGCTGCCCGCCGAGCTGCCCAAGCGGGTCATCATGGATCGCGAGGTCTTCCTCCGCACCCTCCGCTTCGTGGGCCTGAAGAAGGATGACTACAACAAGAACGTGCGTCTTTTCTACGAATTCCCCAACCTCCGCACGGTCTTCCAGCACCCCGACGAGGGCGTGAACCAGGCCACGCTGCCCTTCACGGGCGAGGAACAGCCCTTCGAGCTGGCCTTCAACATCGACTACCTCACCGAGCTGCTCGAGCGGCTGCCGGGCGACGAGGTGGTCTACCAGTTCAAGGACGAGGTGGGTCAGGGCGTCTTCATGTCCCCCAGCCTCGATGATTTCAGCTTCCGCTATGTCCTCATGCCCGTTCGCTTCGCCACCAGCGCCACCGCCTGATCGGCGCCCGCAGCACCGTACCGCACACCACCGTACCCAACCAAGTGAGTATTGATGTCTGAAGAAGTCTCCCGCGCCCGCGTTCACACCCCCCTGGAAACCGACAGCTACACCGCCGACAACATCACAGTCTTGAGAGATCTCGAGGCTGTGCGTAAGCGTCCCGGCATGTACATCGGCGACACCGATGACGGCAGTGGCCTCCACCACATGGTCTATGAGGTGGTGGACAACTCCGTCGACGAAGCCCTGGCGGGCTTCTGCACCCGTGTGGATGTCATTCTCCACAACGATGGCAGCTGCACCGTGGAGGACAACGGCCGCGGCATCCCTGTGGATATCCACAAGGAGGAGGGCCGCAGCGCCGCCGAAGTGATCATGACGGTGCTCCATGCCGGCGGAAAATTCGACAACACCAGCACCGAGGGCAAGAACGCCTACAAGGTGTCCGGCGGCCTGCACGGGGTGGGCGTCTCCTGCGTGAACGCCCTGTCCTCCAAGCTCTGGCTCACGGTCTGGAAGGAGGGTCAGGAGTACGCCATGACCTTCTCCCAGGGCAAGGCCGACGCTCCCCTGAAGCCCGTGGGCCCCACGGCCCGGCGCGGCACCCGCGTGCGCTTCCAGCCCGATCCCGAGGTGTTCAACAACGTCCTTGACTTCAGCTTCGAGACCCTGAGCCAGCGCCTGCGCGAGCTGAGCTACCTCAACCAGGGCGTCCACATCCGCATCACGGACGAGCGCACCGGCGACACCCACGACTTCATGAACGCCGGTGGCATCAGCGCCTTCGTGGAGCACCTGAACCGCAACAAGCCGGTCCTCCACAAGCCCCCGATCCTCATCAAGGACGAGAAGCAGGACACCACGGTGGAGGTGGCCCTCCAATGGAACGACTCCTACCAGGAGACGCTCTACTGCTTCACGAACAACATCCGCAACCGGGACGGCGGCGCGCATCTGGAGGGCTTCCGGGCCGCCATGACGCGCGTCATCAACGCCTATGCCGAGAAGAACAACCTGCTGAAGAGCGCCAAGGTGACCCTCTCGGGCGAGGACGTCCGCGAGGGCTTGACAGCGGTTTTGAGCGCCAAGGTTCCTGATCCCAAGTTTTCCAGTCAGACCAAGGACCGCCTCGTCTCCAGCGAGGTGAAGGGCATCGTCCAGACCATCGTCTACGAGAAGCTCTCAGCGTTCTTCGAGGAGAACCCCCGCGAGGCCAAGGCCATTCTGGAAAAGGCCATCGAAGCTGCCCGCGCCCGGGAGGCCGCCCGCAGGGCCCGCGACCTGACCCGCCGCAAGGGCGCCCTGGATGGAGGCGGACTGCCGGGCAAACTGGCGGACTGCCAAGAGAAGGACCCGGCCCTCAGCGAGATCTTCCTGGTGGAAGGTGATTCCGCCGGCGGCAGCGCCAAGCAGGGCCGCCATCGCGCCACCCAGGCCATCCTGCCCCTCAAGGGCAAGGTGCTGAACGTGGAGAAGGCCCGCTTCGACAAGATCCTCGGCCACAACGAGCTGCGCGTGCTCATCCAGGCGCTGGGCACGGGCATCGGCAAGGAGGAGTTCAAGGTCGAGAACCTCCGCTATCACAAGATCGTGCTGATGACCGACGCCGACGTCGATGGTTCCCACATCCGCACCCTCCTGCTCACCTTCTTCTACCGGCAGATGCCGGAGCTGGTGGCGCGCGGCCACCTCTACATCGCCCAGCCGCCGCTCTACAAGGTGAAGAAGGGCAAGACGGAAAAGTATCTCAAGGACGAAAGGGCCCTGGAGGAGTTCCTCTTCCAGAAGGCGCTGGACGGCTGGACCCTCAGCCTGCCGGACGGTACTGAGCACAAGGGCGCCACCCTGGTGCGCGAGATGAAGAAGTGGGGCGAGGTTCAGCAGCTCTTCAGCAAGCTGGACCGCCGGGGCTATGCCCGGCCCTTGGTGCGCGCCCTCCTGGCCGATGGCCTGCTGGACGCCGACCGGTTCCAGAGCCGCGAGGGCCTGGAGGAGCTGGCGGCCGCCATCACCCGCGAGAAGCTCGGTACCTGCGAGATCGAGACCGTCGAGGCCATGGAACTGCCTGGGGAAGGGGAGGGTGCCGACCCCCTGCAGGTTCCCGCCGCCCACCGTCTGAAGCTGGTGCGCATGCACCTGAGCCGCCCCATCACCCTCTGGATCGACAGCCAGGTGGCCCACTGGGGCGAGTTCCGCCGGCTGGCCACCCTCCAGGTCGAGCTGGCCGGGTTCCGCGGGGGCGAGCTGCGACTCCGCCGCCTCAAGGACGTCAAGGACGCGCCCAAGGACAAGGAAGCCGAAGACGAGGTCGAGGAGGGCGCGCCCAAGCTCAACAAGGAGCACGTGTTCACCGACCCGGAGGACATGCTGGCCATGGTCTTGGAGGAGGGCAAGCGGGGCTTGGGCATCCAGCGCTACAAGGGCCTGGGCGAGATGAACCCCGAGCAGCTCTGGGAAACCACCATGGATCCCGAGCGCCGCACCCTGCTGCAGGTTCGCGTGGACGACGCGGTGGAGGCCGACGAGATCTTCACCGTCCTCATGGGAGATGCCGTGGAACCCCGACGCCGTTTCATCGAGACCAATGCCCTCCTCGCGGAGAACATCGACATCTAAGTCTCGTTTTTGCAGGATGTCGAGCAGAGTTCCACGTAGAACACCGGGAAACCCATGAACCTGAATCGTATCGAACCCCTGGAAATCGAAAAGGAAATGCGGAAGTCCTATCTGGACTACGCCATGAGCGTCATCGTGGGCCGGGCCCTGCCCGACGTCCGCGATGGCCTCAAGCCGGTGCACCGCCGGGTGCTGTACGCCATGAAGGAGGCCGGGAACGAGTGGAACCGCGCCTACAAGAAGTCCGCCCGCACCGTGGGCGACGTGATGGGTAAGTACCATCCCCATGGCGACTCGGCCATCTACGACACCCTGGTGCGGATGGCCCAGCCCTTCTCCATGCGGCATGTCCTGGTGGATGGCCAGGGCAACTTCGGCTCCATCGACGGCGATTCCGCGGCGGCCATGCGCTACACCGAGGCCCGCCTGTCCCGGGTCGCCAACGAGATGATGGGCGACATCGACCAGGACACGGTGGATTTCGGACCCAACTACGACGGCAGCATGCAGGAGCCCCTCGTCCTGCCCGCCCGTTTCCCCAACCTCCTGGTGAACGGTTCCCAGGGCATCGCGGTGGGCATGGCCACCAGCATCCCCCCCCACAACCTGCGGGAATGTTGCCGGGCCCTGGTCGACCTCATCGACCACCCGACCCTCGCCATGGAAGCCCTGATGGCCCACATCAAGGGCCCCGACTTCCCGGGCGGCGGCATCATGCTGGGCACCGAAGGGGTCGTGGACGCGTATCGGACGGGCCGCGGCCGCTGCGTGGTGCGCGCGAAGTCCCACGTGGAGCAGATCAAGCGAGCGGGCGACCGCGAGCAGCTGGTCTTCACGGAACTGCCCTACCAGGTGAACAAGTCCACGCTCATTGAGAAGATCGCCGAGTTGGTGCGCGATAAGAAGCTCGACGGGATCAGTGACCTGCGCGACGAAAGCGATCGTGAGGGCATCCGCCTGGTGGTGGAACTGAAGAAGAACGAGCCCAGCGACATCGTGCTCAACCAGCTCTACCAGCAGACCCAGCTCCAGAACAGCTTCCCCATCACCATGCTGGCCATCGTGAACGGCCAGCCCCGCGTCTGCACCCTCCGCGAGATCCTGCAGGAGTTCATCGGCTTCCGCCGCGAGGTGGTGACCCGCCGCACCCTGTTCCAGCTGCGGAAGGCCGAGGAGCGCCACCACGTCCTGATGGGCCTCAAGATCGCCCTGGACCACCTGGACGCGGTCATCAAGCTCATCCGGGCCGCCAAGAGCCCTGAAGAAGCCAAGGCCGGCCTCATGGCGGGGGCCTTCGCCACCGCGACAGCCATCAAGAAGGACCCCACCCTCTGCCTCTCCGCCGTGCAGGCCCAGGCCATCCTGGACATGCGCCTCCAGCGCCTCACGGGCCTGGAGCGGGAGAAGATCCTCGACGAGCTGGCCGAGCTTGAAAAGGTCATCGCGAAGCTCAAGGCCATCCTGGCCGACGAGAAGCTGCTCCTGAAGGTCATCAAGGAAGAGCTGCAGCAGGTGGCCGAGCAGTTCGGCAACGACCGCCGCACCGAGATCGTGGGCTACTCCGGCGAGATCCGCATGGAGGATGTGGTGCCCGACGATCCCATGGTCGTCACCATGTCCAAGGCGGGCTACATCAAGCGCACCGACCTCAACGCCTACCGCCGCCAGCGACGGGGCGGCAGGGGCAAGGTGGGCATGAAGACCAAGGACGAGGATTTCGTCGAGCAGCTCTTCATGACCAAGGCCCATGACACCCTCATGGCCTTCACGGACAAGGGCATTGTCTACGCGTTGAAGGTCTACGACCTGCCCGAGGCGGCCGCCTCCACCCGGGGCAAGCACATCCGCAACCTCATTTCCCTGAAGGACGGGGAGAGCGTCGTCACCCTCATGGCCCTGCGGGAGTTCCCCGAAGGGGAAAACCTGGTCTTCGCCACCAGCGACGGCACCGTGAAGAAGTCCAGCCTGGCCGCCTACGCCAACATCCGGGCTAACGGCCTCATCGCCCTCAACATCGATGACGGGAACGCCCTTGTGGCCGTGCGGCGGTCCACGGGCACCCAGCAGATCGTCCTGGCCACGGCCCAGGGCAAGGCCATCCGCTTCCCCGAGGAGGATGTCCGCGCCACGGGTCGCGCCACCACGGGCGTGCGAGGCATGAAGCTGGCCGCCAAGGACCATATCGTGGACATGGAAGTGGCCGACCCCCTGCCGGACCTGCCGGAGGGCGTGGAGCCCGACGAAAGCACCGAGGACCACGGCATGCTGCTGACGGTCTGCGAGAAGGGCTATGGCAAGCGCAGCCTCCTCCAGGACTACCGGCTCCAGGGCCGGGGCGGCACGGGCGTCATCAACATCCGCGCCGGCGTCCGCAACGGCCAGGTGGTGGGCTTCAAGCTCGTCAAGCCCGGGGAAGGTTGCCTGCTCATCAGCCAGGAGGGCATGGTCATCCGCTTCCTCATCGACGAGGTCCGCAAGACGGGCCGCAACGCCCAGGGCGTCGGCCTCCTCAGGCTGGCCAGCGCCGATGACCGGGTCGTCGGCCTCGCCAAGATCGACGCCAGCGCCATGGCCCTGGACGAAGAAGAGGAACTCATCGAAGGCGAAGTGGCCCACCCAGGTCCCGATGAAGGCGGCGAACAGCCAAAGTTAGGTTTGTAGTTCCGCCGAGGAACTCGGCATACGCAGAACAGCGCGGGCAAGCCCGCGCTGTTCTGTGTTAGAGGTAGGCCGCCCAGTCTCCGTCCAAAAGCTCCACCGCCTCCCGTTCCAACCTGGGCAGGCGTTCCACATGGAACACATAGACCCAGGCGTGGTACCGGTGCCCGCTTTCGAGGATCACAGGCCGGATCTCGCGGGTAAAGAGGCCCTCTTCCACACCCTCGAGCGGGTCCAGGTCCGCCAGGGCCGAAGCAAGATCGTCCTCATCCTCATAGCCCACGAAGTCCCCGCGCACCCAGCCGGAACCCGGGGGAAGCGCGGTGGGCTCAGGGCCGGGCACCAGGGCGGGGTAGCCGGAGGGCAGGTGGAAGAGCCGCCCGGCCACCCAGGCCCGGGTCAGCCCCTCGGGATGAGTGCGCATCAGCCACGCATGGTTGGCCCCACCTTCCCGAAGTGCCCCATACACAAACAACCCATCCGCAAACATCCTGATCTTCCCCCAAAGAGAATCATGCCCCAGGCGCTTTGGCGCCTGGGGCATGATTCTCTTACGTAAAGGGCGCTGATTACTCGGGGATGGGGAATTGATCGGTCAAATGGAAGACCTCCTGCCGGACGCGGGCGAAGGTGCTTTCGTCGCCCCGGTGCCGCAAGGTGACATCGAAGAAGCGGGCGATCTGATCCATCTCCTCCTCCTTCATGCCGCGGGTGGTGAGGGCAGGGCTGCCCAGGCGCACGCCCGAGGGCTTGAGGGGCGGGTTGGGATCGAAGGGGATGCCGTTCTTGTTGGTGGTCATGCCGGCCCGATGCAGGCAGGCTTCGGCCTCGTGCCCCAGCAGGTCGTGATCGCGTAAATCCACCAGGAAGAGGTGGTTGTCCGTGCCGCCACTGACGATGCGCCAACCACGCTCCTGGAGGCCCTTGGCCAGGGCGTGGGCATTTCGGATCACCTGGCCGCTGTAGGCCTTGAACTCGGGCTGCATGATTTCGTGGTAGGCCACGGCCTTGGCGGCGATGACGTGCATCAGCGGGCCACCCTGGACGCCCGGGAAGACGGCGCGATCGATGTCCTTGGCATACTGGGACTTGCAGAGAATCATGCCGCCCCGGGGGCCGCGCATCGTCTTGTGGGTGGTGGTGGTGACATAATCCGCGTGGGGTACGGGGCTGGGGTGGTGGCCCGTGGCGACCAGGCCGGCGATATGGGCCATGTCCACCATGAGCAGAGCCCCCACCTCGTCGCAGATCTCCCGGAACAAGGGGAAGTTCCAGGTGCGGCTGTAGGCCGAGGCCCCCACCACGATCATCTTGGGCCTGTGCTGCCGGGCCAGGTCGCGGACCTCGTCCATGTCCACCCGCTCATCCTCCTGGCGCACGTGGTAGGGGATGAATTTATAGAGGATGCCGGAGCTGTTCAGGGGGTGGCCATGTGTGAGGTGGCCGCCGTGGGCCAGGTCCAGGCCCATCACGGTGTCGCCGGGCTTCAGGGCCGCGAGGTAGACCGCCATGTTGGCCTGCGCGCCGCTGTGGGGCTGCACGTTGGCGTGCTCGGCTCCGAAGATCTGCTTGGCGCGGTCGCGGGCCAGGTTCTCCACGATGTCCACCTGGCTGCAGCCGCCGTAGTAGCGCTTGCCCGGGTAACCTTCCGCGTACTTGTTGGTGAAGTGGGAGCCCATGGTCTGCATGACAGCCCGGGAGGCGTAGTTCTCCGAGGCGATGAGTTCCAGGTGATGCCGTTGGCGCTGGACCTCCAGCTCCAGGGCTTGGAACACAGCGGGATCGGCGGTTCGGATCACTTCATACATGGCGGCGACTCCAAGGTGATGCCCCTATCCTAGCCGCGGAGGGCGTCTGCCAAGGCACCCTCTTCGTGAGCGGAATCACAGGTCGGGGCCTGTGAGACACTGGAGGGCCGGAGTTCCCATGTCTTTCCTGCCGCCCCACGATGGCCCCGAACTGGAGCGTTTCGAGCATCCCCTGGCCAGTCGTTATGCCAGCCGGGCCATGGTGCGCCTGCTGTCGCCGCTGTACCGCCAGCGCGTGTGGCGGCGGCTCTGGATCGCCCTCGCGGAAGCCGAGTCCGAGCTGGGCCTGCCGGTGACGGCCGCCCAGATCGCGGAATTGAAAGCCACCCAGGATGCCGTGGACCTGGACGCCATCGCGAAGCACGAATCCGCCCTGCGCCACGACGTCATGGCCGCCATCCATGCCTGGGGCGAGCAGGCCCCCGGCGCGCGACCCATCCTCCACCTGGGCGCCACGAGCTGTTTCGTGACGGACAACGGGGACCTGCTCGTCGCCCACGAGGCCCTCGTGCTGCTCCGTCGCCGCCTCCAGGATGTCATCGCGGCGCTGGCCGCCTTTGCCGCGCAGTGGCAGGACCAGCCGACCTTGGGCTTCACCCACTTCCAGCCAGCCCAGCCCACCACCGTGGGCAAGCGGGCCAGCCTCTGGATCCAGGACCTGCTGCTGGACCTGGAGGACCTGGACCACCTCATCCACACGACGCCGGTGCGCGGCGTGAAGGGCACGACGGGCACCCAGGCCAGTTTCCTGGAGTTGTTCGAGGGGGACGGGGACAAGGTGGAGGCTCTGGAACAGCGGTTCTGCGCCAAGGTGGGCTTCCCGGCCATTCCCGTCAGCGGCCAGACGGCCACCCGCAAGCTGGAGGACCGCATCGGCCAGGTGCTTTGCGGCATCGCGGCCTCGGCCTCGAAATTCGCCTGCGATCTGCGCCTGCTCCAGCACCTGAAGGAAGTCGAGGAGCCTTTCGAATCGAAGCAGATCGGTTCCAGCGCCATGCCCTACAAGCGCAACCCCATGCGCTCGGAGCGCATCAACAGCCTCGCCCGCTTCGTCCTGGGCCTCCTGCCCTCCACCTACCAGACCAGCGCCACGCAGTGGATGGAACGCACCCTGGATGACAGCGCCCACCGCCGCCTCACCATCAGCCAGGGCCTGCTGGCCGCGGACGCCATCCTGGTGCTGTTCCGGAATGTGGCCTCGGGCCTGGTGGTCTACCCGAAGATGATCGAAGCGCGCCTGGCCCAGGAACTACCCTTCATGGCCGCCGAAGTGCTGCTCATGGAGGCCGTGAAGCGTGGCGGCGACCGCCAGGACCTCCACGAGCGCTTCCGGGGGGCGGCGTTGGAGGCGGGCCGGCGCATCAAGGCCGAAGGTCGGCCCAACGAGCTGCTGAAACTCCTGGCGGCGGATCCCGCCTGGGCCATGACCGAGGCCGAGCTGGCCGCCCTGCTGGACGCCCATCGCTTCACCGGCCGTGCCGGGGAGCAGGTGCGCCGGTTCCTGGCGGGCCCCGTGGCCGCCGCCCTGAAGGATCATGCCCCGGCCGACGAAGCCGCCGTCCGCGTTTGACCCCGCCTGCCACCAAGAGGAATTGACATGCTGAAACTTGCCGTCATCGGCGCCCAGACCCTGCTGGGTCGTGAACTCGTGGGGGCCCTGGAGGCCCGGGACGCCTCGGTGTTGCCGTTGTCGATCGGCGCCCTCACCGTGGAAGAGGAGGTGGGCGACCTGGTGGTCTTCGCGCCCAGCCAAGCCCTGTTGGAAGGGATGGATGTGGTGATCCTGGCGGATACGCCCGATCTGGCCCTGCTGGAAGGCTTCCCCGGGCGCATCCTGGACCTTCGTTCCGAACCCGAAGCCCGGATCGACCCCATGCCCCTGGCGGGGCCATGGCCGAAAGGGGCGAAGTCCCTGCGGGGCCGCCCGGCCCTGGAGCAGGTGCTGGCCCTCCTCCCCTCGCTGCTTGATGGCGTGGGCGAGGTCGGTGGCACCCACCTGCGTTCCGTCGCGTGGATGGGCGACCGGGGTCTGGACGGCCTCGTGGAACAGACCCTCGCCGTCCTCAACGGCGAGGACCCCGAGCTGGCCAAGCTGGGCTACCGCCAGGCCTTCGAGGTGGTGCCGGTCACCCCCGCCGCGGGCAAGGGCCGGCTCATGGAAATCCGGGTGCCCTCCTTCCATGGGGATCTGTTGATCCTTCAAGTTCGCGCGGCGGAGGGGAAGACCCTGGCGAAGAAGACGGCTCCCGCGGGCGTGGCCTGGGTGGACGCGGCGCCCAGCTCCCGGGACGTGGCCATCAGCCACGACCTTCTGGCCTACCTGGACCTCACGAGTGGCGGCCAGGCCGCCGTCCTCACCCTGGGCTTCGATCCCGTACTGTGGGGGACGCTGCGTCCCACGATGCGCGTGTTGGGGCTGATGGACTGAAGGACTGGAAGAATCATGCCCAAGAAGTTCGACGAACCCCAGGAGCGCGGCGACTTCTTCAAGTCCCTGGGGAGCCTCTTTGCGGGCTTCGTGGCGAACCGTATCGAGGAGGCGGTGACGAACCTGGGGCCCAAGCTGCTGCGTCCCCCCGGCGCCCTGGACGAGCTGGAATTCCTCACCAAGTGCACGCGTTGCGACAAGTGCATGCGCGCCTGTCCCGAGAACGCCATCCTCAAGGCTGGTCCCAGCGCGGGTCTGGGCCTGAACACCCCCTACCTCGACCCGAGGAGCATCCCCTGCTTCCTCTGCACGACGCTGCCTTGCATCGCGGAGTGCGACGACGAGGCCCTGGTGTGGCCCCAGATCGTCAGGACCGACGGCACGGTGATCGAGGGGCCGCGGGCCGTGCGCATGGGCACCGCCCGGGTGAAACCCGGCCTCTGCGTCACCTGGGGCGACCTGGACCGGGAACCGCGCACCTGTCGGGTCTGCGTGGATCGCTGTCCCTATCCCGAGGAGGCGATCCGGATCGCGGCGCCCCGGGAAGGCGAGACCGTGGGCCATCCGGTGGTGGAAGCGGACGTCTGCACGGGTTGCGGCTTGTGCGTCTTCGCCTGTCCCGCCGAACCGGTGGCCATCATCGTGGAGCCGCGACGGGGCTGAGGGTCAGGCGATGCTGATGCCCTGCATCTCAGCCACCTCGTGGGCGTTGAAGCTGGAACGCACCAGGGGACCGGCGTAGACGGTCTGGAAGCCGAAGGCCTTGGCCTTGGTCCCCAGCTCCGCGAATTCGTCCGGATGCACGTAACGTTTCACGGGCAGCTGGTGACGGGTGGGGCGCAGGTACTGTCCCAGGGTGAGGATGTCCACCTGGGCTTTGGCCAGGGCTTCGAAGGTGTGCATCAGCTCGGACTCGGCTTCGCCAAGTCCGAGCATGAGTCCGCTCTTCGAGCGGAAGGATGGGCCGTACAGGGCCGTTCCCAGTTCCTTCGCGTGCGTCAGCACGCGTAGGCTCCGCTCAAACCTGCCTGCGGGACGCACCTCGGGGTACAGGCTGGGCACGGTTTCGGTGTTGTGGTTGAACACGGCGGGGCCGGCGGCCACCACCCGCGCCACGGCGTCCAGGTCACCCAGGAAGTCCGGCACCAGCACCTCCACCCCCACGCCAGGGTTGCGATGCTTGATGGCCAAAACGGTCTCGGCGAAGTGAGCGGCGCCGCCATCTGGCAGGTCGTCCCGGTTCACCGAGGTGAGTACCGCGAAGCGCAACCCGAGCGCGGCCACGCGCTCGGCCGTCTCGCGGGGCTCGTCCGGGTTCAGGCCCCTCGGCTTGCCGCTCTGGATGCTGCAGAACCCGCAGGCCCGAGTGCAGACCTCGCCCATGAGCAGGAAGGTGGCGGTGCCGTGGGTGAAGCAATGGTGGCGGTTGGGGCAGCGGGCTTCTTCACAGACGGTGTGCAGGTGGGAGTCCCGCAGGTCCTTCTTCATGCCGTGCAGGTCACCGAGCTTCACCCGCTCCTTGGTGATCCACTCGGGCAGGCGAGGGTGTCCTTCGAGGACTTCGCGGCCCACGCGCTTGGAGAAACGGGCCATCGGGCCTCCTAGCGTTCCAGTTTCCCGTAGCGCGCCGGAATCTCCAAGCACCCTTCCACGCCCCGGGGAGGGGCGGGGAAGGGGTCTCTGGCCCGCCGGAACCGGCCGTCCTGTGGCGTCCGTCAACCATTGTCCCCACAGTCTGCGCCAACCGCCATAATGATGGGTTCCCTTGGAGTGAGCTGGGTATGACGTGGTTCGGTTGGGCAATGGCCTCGATGGTCCTCATGGGCCTGGGTAATCTGGGCATGAAGGTGGCGGGCCACCGGGGGCTGCATCCCGCGGCGGTCCTCCTGTGGGTGGTGATCGGCGAGGTGCCTTTGGCGCTGCTCTACTGGTTCTGGCGCGGGCGCCCTGGTGGCACCATCCCTGCCACGGTCTGGGCCCTGGTCGCGGGCCTTTTTACCGCGGCGGCGCTGATCTCGGTGAATGAAAGTTTCTTTCGCGGGGCCAAGACCGCGGTGGCCATTGGCATCATGAACGCCAATTTCGCCCTTGTGGCCCTGATGGCGTTCTTCCTCTTCCGCGAGCAACTCCAGCCTTCCAAGCTGGTGGGGCTCGCGGCCACCCTTTCCGGCCTCTGGCTGATGGCCCGCTGAACCAGGATCAAAAAGATGGCCAATGTCCGACGCCTCCTGCTGGGCCGCCGCCTCGCGAGCGAGGAAAGCCACGAGGCCCGCATCAGCAATCCCGTCGCCTTGGCGGTGTTCAGCTCAGATGCGCTCTCCTCCGTGGCCTACGCGACCGGCGAAATCATGGCCGTGCTCGGCCCCTACATGGCCATGGCCGCCTTCGGCCCGGCGGTGCTGTCCTGGTCCTGGCCCGTGGCCATGGGCATCGTGTTGCTGCTGACGATCCTGACCATCAGCTACCGGCAGACCATCTTCGCCTACCCCAGCGGGGGCGGTGCCTACATCGTGGCCAAGGAGAACCTGGGCGAGCTGCCGGCCCAGGTGGCGGGGGCCTCCCTGTTGGTGGATTACGTGCTGACGGTGGCGGTGAGCGTTTCCGCGGGGGTCACGGCCATCACCAGCGCCTTCCCCGCCGCGGATGCCCATCGGGTAGCGCTCGCCTTCATGGTGGTCGCCGTCATCGGGCTGATCAACCTGCGGGGCGTCAAGGAAAGCGGGGCGGTCTTCTCAGTGCCCACCTATGGCTTCGTGATCTCGATGTTCGCGATCATCGGCCTCGGGTTCTGGCGTTACTTCACCGGCGGTGTCTCCATCGGCGAGCACCACGCGGTGGTGGCGCCGCCCCTGCCCGGATGGCTGGCCATCTGGGTGTTCATGAAGGCCTACAGCGCGGGCTGCACGGCCCTGACCGGCGTGGAGGCCATCTCCAATGGCGTTTCCGCCTTCCGCGAGCCCACCGCCCGGAACGCGGGCAAGACCATGGTGTCCATGGTGCTGATGCTGGGCGCCATGTTCTTGGGCATCACCTGGTTGGCCAATCACTTCGGCATCATGTATACCGGCGAAGGCGAATCCCTGTTGTCCATGCTGGAGCACCGGATCCTGGGGGATGGCCCCGGGCTGCCCCACCTCACCTACCTGATCATGCAGACCTTCACGATGCTGATCCTCTGCCTGGCCGCCAACACGGCCTATGCGGATTTCCCGCGGCTGGCGGCCATGATGGCCCGGGACGGGTTCCTGCCGCGCCAGTTCGCCAGCCAGGGGGATCGGCTGGTGTTCTCCAACGGCATCTTCATCCTGTCGTTCCTGTCGGGGGTCCTGCTCTGGCTCTTCAACGCCCGGGAGCACCACCTGCTGCCGCTGTATGCCGTGGGCGTGTTCCTGGGCTTCACCCTCTCCCAGACGGGCATGGTCCGCCATTGGCTCAAGCTGCGGGGGCAGCGCTGGGCCCTCAAGTCGGTCATCAACGGGGCCGGTGCCCTGACGACGATGATCGTGATGGCGGTCATCATCGTGACGAAGTTCACGCACGGCGCCTGGGTGGTGGTCCTGGTCCTGCCCATCATGGTCATGGGCTTCTTCAACATCCATCGTCATTACATCCGCGTGAAGTCCATCCTCGCGGGCAGCCGGGCAGACTTCATCAGCCCCCGCAAGAACCGGGTGGTGGTGCTGGTTTCCGGCATCCACTCCGGGGTGGTGCAGGCCTTGAACTATGCCAAGGTGATCGCGGATCACGGCGAGGTCGAGGCGCTCACCGTGGACTTCCCCGATGAGAACGGCCGCGACAGCGCCGCCCTGGAGCGCCTGCGTTCAGACTGGCCCCGCTACTGCGAGGGCATCCCCCTCCGGTCCATCCGCAGTCCCTACCGGAAGATCGTGGAGCCGATCGTGGAGGAGCTGGATCGCATGCGGCGCGTGGAACCGGAGTACACCATCACCGTGATCCTGCCGGAATTCGTGACGGGCCACTGGTGGGCCAACCTCCTGCACAACCAGACCGCCTGGCGCATCAAGACCACCCTGCTCATGAAGCCCAAGACGGTGGTGATCTCCATTCCCTACCACCTGGAGCCCATCGTGGAGTAGCCTGCTGTCCGGGAGACCTTGGATGCAGAGCTTGAGGCGGATCCTGCTGGGACGTCGGCTATCCAGCGAAGAGACGCAGCACACCAAGATCAGCAATCCCATCGCCCTGGCGGTGTTCAGCTCCGATGCGCTCTCCTCGGTGGCCTACGCCACCCAGGAGATCATGGCCTCCCTCTCGAGCACGATGGGTCAGGCCCTCGGGGCCGGGGCCCTGGCGGGCGCGACGGCCTATGCCATGTTCGGCTGGTCCATTCCCGTGGCCCTGAGCATCGTGGGCCTGCTGGCCATCCTGGCTTTCAGCTACCGGCAGACGATCCTGGCCTACCCAGGGGGCGGCGGGGCCTACATCGTCGCCATGGAGAATCTGGGTGATCTCGCCGCCCTGACCGCCGGTGCCTCCCTGCTCCTCGACTACATCCTCACGGTGGCCGTGTCCGCGTCCTCGGGTGTGGCGGCCATCACGGCGGCCCTGCCGGCTCTGGAGGGCCACAACGTCGCCCTGACGCTGCTGGCCATCGGGTTCATCGCCCTGATGAATCTGCGAGGGGTCAAGGAAAGCGGTGGCCTGTTCGCCATCCCCACCTATGGCTTCGTGATCAGCGTCTGCCTGATCCTGGGCTACGGAACCCTGAAACTCATCCTCCATGGTGGGCCCACGCCCGTCCAGGTCCAGCAGGCCGCTCAGCAAGGCACCCACATGGCGGGCCTCACCATGGTGTGGGTGTTCATGCGAGCCTACAGCGCCGGCTGCACGGCCCTGACCGGGGTGGAGGCCATCAGCAACGGCACCACGGCCTTCCGCGACCCGGCCGGGCCCAATGCCGCCAAGACCATGATGTGGATGGTCGGCCTCCTGGCGCTCATGTTCCTGGGCATCACCCTCCTGGCGCATCGGTTCGGCGTGACCTATCAGCACAGCGCGGATCCATCCCTGGTTGCAGAAACCCTCATGTCCAAGCTGAACAAGGCCATCCTCGGGGATGTCAGCCATGGCCTCCCCAAGCTGATCTACTACGTGGTCCAGGGCTTCACCTTCGCCATCCTGGTGGTGGCGGCGAACACGGCCTTCGCGGACTTTCCCCGCCTGGCGGCCCTCCAGGCCCGGGACGGCTTCCTGCCCCGGCAGTTCGCCAGCCAGGGCGATCGCCTGGTGTTCTCCAACGGCATCCTCATCCTGTTCTTCTTCTCCGGCCTCCTGGTCTGGGCCTTCCATGCCAATACGGACATGCTGCTGCCGCTCTATGCGGCCGGCGTGTTCATGGGCTTCACCATCAGCCAGACGGGCATGGTGGCGCACTGGCGGAAGGTTCGGGGGCCCCATTGGCACGCCAAGGCGGCGGTGAACGGCCTGGGCGCCATCACCGCCTGCGTCGTCCTGCTGGACATCGCCATCACCAAGTTCATCCACGGGGCCTGGATCGTGATCCTGCTGGTGCCCGTGCTGGTGGTGATCCACTACAACATCCGGCGCCACTACGTGGGCGTGAAGGGCAAACTCGCCGCCAGCCGGACGGACGCCACCCTGCCCACCAAACACCACGCCCTGGTGCTGGTGAACAGCATCCACCGGGGGGTGGTGCAGTCCCTGCTGTACGGCCGCCATATCGCCGGGGACCGGGTGGAGGCGCTGACGGTGGACCTGGGCTCCGATGGCGTCCGGGAAAGTCGGGCCATGGAGAAGCTGCGGTCGGACTGGACCATCTACGGCATGGGCGTGCCCCTACGCTGCATACCTAGCCCCTACCGGAAGATCGTGGAACCCATCCTGGTGGAAGTGGACCGCATGAGGAACGCCGAGCCGGAGCTGGTCCTCACGGTGATCCTGCCGGAGTTCATCGCCCCCAAGTGGTGGCAGCAGTTCCTCCACAACCAGAGCGCCCTGCGGATCAAGGCTGCCCTGTTGACGAAGCCGGGCGTGATCGTGACGTTGGTGCCCATGCTGCTGCCCTAGCGGTTCTCAGCGCATCCGGCCCGTGGGCCGGGCCAGCAGTTCCTGGCCGCTGAGGAACTCCCCCAAGGTCCGGTGGCGGGGATCCAGGACCATGCATAGGAAGCTCAAAGGGAAGCAGAGCACCGACACCATGTGGACCAGCGAGAAGGCCATCCGGCGCTCCGGGGAATTCTCGGGCAGCGTCACGCCAAAGGACGCCATGAGGGGCGATTGTCCCGTGAGCGCCAGGGGGGCCATGAAGAGGATCCAGGACACAGCCAGGAGATAGGGCAGCACCAGGGGCCAGGCTCCCGTCAGCAGCCGTGAGGGGGACACGCCCAAGAGCCAGGCGGGAAGGGCCAGGGCCAAGCCCTGGACCAGAAGGAGCAGCAGGGCTTCGGTGGCCTCCACCTTTACCAAGGGCCAGAAGCTGGAGACCGGTTCCTGGAAGCCAAGGGCGGCCTGGGCGTGCGGACCCTGACCGGGTGGGGGCGGGTGCGTGTCGGGCCGTTCCAGCTCCTCGGGTGTCACGTCCACGGCCACGGCCGCCACTCGGCCCAGGGCGGGGGCGGTCAGAGCCCGGGGAGGCGCTTCCAGGGGCACCTGGGCCAGGGCCGAGGCCTGGAAGAGCATGGGCCGGCCCTGCCGCGGCGGCGCCAAAGTCAGGCCGCACTCCGGACACTCCGCCGCGAGGGGGGAAAGCCGGGTCTGGCAGCTGGGGCAGGTACGCCGGGTGGAGGCGGTCATCATGCACCACTATCGGCCACTGTCCGGCCACAGGGAAGGCGGCACAGACGAAAACGCCCCGGCCGGAGCCGGGGCGTCGGGGAGGGTAAAGCGAAGTACTACTTCACGTTCACCGCGAGCCAAGTGGTGTTCACGGTGTTGTATTCCGCCGAACCGGCACCATAGAGATCCGTGGCGGCGTTCAGGGTGGCGACGCGGGCACCAGCGTAATTGGTGCTGCTGGTCATGTAGACCGTCAGGGCGCGGAACCAGATGCGGGCGGCCTTGTCATTGCCCAGGCCGGCGATGCTGGTGACGCCGTTGGCCATGGGGGACTGGATGCCGTCCGAGAAGGTGTCGATCTGGCTGCCGTGGGCCAGCAGGAAGAAGAAGTGGTTTGCCACGCCCGAGCTGTAGTGGACGTCGAGGCGACCGAGGCTCTTGGACCAGGCGTCGGGGCTCTTGCCGTCCAGGCTGGGCTTGTGCATGAAGCGCAGGGGCCGGTAGTAGCTGGCGGTGGCCAGCTGCTCGCCGATGTAGTAGTTGCCGGCGGGCACGGCCTTGGAGGTGGAAGGGGTGGGGGTGGTGGTGCCCGTCCAGTAGACGTTGATGGTGGAGGTGATGTTGGTGTAGTTCGGCACGGTGGTGGTGCCGCCCCCGTGGGCCATGAATTCCACCATGGTGCCGTTGATATCCGAGTTGGCTTCGTTCAGGCCGCCAGACTCGCCGCGGTAGGTGAGGTTGGCGGTGCGGGCGCAGACGCCGTGGCTCATCTCATGGCCAGCCACGTCGATGGACTCCAGGGACTTGAAGGAGGAGCCGTCGCCGTAGGTCATGCAGAAGCAGCTGTCGGACCAGAAGGCGTTGTCGTAGGCGCTGCTGTAGTGCACGCGGCTGTAGGTGGCCGTGCCGATGCCGTCGATGCCGTTCCGGCCGAAGATGTTCTTGTAGTAGTCGTAGGTGAGGCCCACACCGTAGTGAGCGTCCACGGCCGCGGTCTGGCCGTTGGCATTGGTGGTGCTCCCGCCGGCGATGTAGTTGGCGCCATCGCCCCAGGTGTTGTCGACATCGTTATAGAGGGTGCCGGTGCCGGTGGTGGCGTGGTTGAGGTTGTAGGTTGCGAAGTTCATGCCGCGGGCGGTGTCGCGCAGGTCGTAGGCGGCGCCGTTGGCGGTGGTGTTGATGGAGACCGTGCCGGAATACTGGGAGTTGCCGGTGCCGGCGACGGTGTGGAGGGTGCTCCACTGCTCCAGGATGGCGCCGCTGTGGGCGTCCACGAGGAAGTCGGTGTGGCGGGTCTCGTCGGCGCCGTTCTCGAGCTCGGTGTGGATGTGGTAGGCCAGGGTAGGCTGGCCCACGGTGGCGATCACGAGCTCGGAGGTGGGGGTGTTGGCGTAGGCGCCCTTGGGGGCCAGGGACTGGTGGGCCATGGCCAAGGCTTCGGTGGCGCCGAGGGTGGGGGTGACGTTCAGGTTGAGGCCGCGGACCAGGGCGTCCGTGCGGCCGGTGACCGCGCCGCTCTTCAGGTGCACGATGGCCTCGCCCTCGAACACGCGCACGCCCTTGTAGAACTGGTTCATGCGGACGTGGGCCTCGCCGGTGGCCTCTTCGAAGACGTTCTTGGTGGCGAAGCCGGCGTTCCGGTCCAGGCCCAGCTGGAAGACGCGGGCGTCGAGGTGGCGGTGGGCCTCGTCGGCGATGGCGCTGTCCACAGGACGGGCGGCGAAGGCCGGGACCATCAGGACGGCGGCGGCGGCAAGGCGAAGGGCAAGACGGGATGGCAAGGTGACCTCCAGGGAGCTTGAGCTCCAGATGGGTGGATGGGGATGACAAGGATTGAGGTGCGTGGATGAATGCTAGGTGCCAGAAGGCGAAACAGCCCTGTTAAGTGTTATGAATTTTTATGAGAATCAATTCTATTTGAGGGTTGAAAGCACGTCCTGTCACCATCGGGGTTTTGGGGCCGTGGAGGTCCCGCCCCAGATTCCTGGTGACCCCCGGACGATAAAGGACCCCACGA
This sequence comes from uncultured Holophagaceae bacterium, assembly GCA_963705865.1. Taxonomy (GTDB): domain Bacteria; phylum Acidobacteriota; class Holophagae; order Holophagales; family Holophagaceae; genus Geothrix. The sequence continues at coordinate 20,605 of CAVPLE010000143.1, forward strand.
TGACGACCGCGATTCCCGGCGCCTTCCATCCGAGTACCCGGCTCTACCGGTTCACCATCCTGATCTTCATCAGCCTGCTGGTGCTCGGGAGCTACTTCGCCTACGACAGCATCGGTGCCCTAGAGAACACCCTGATGGTCGAACTGCATCTGGATCGCAGCACCATCGGAACGCTCTACGCGGCCTATTCGGTGGCGGCCATCTTCATCGTGTTCTTCGGCGGCATGCTCTACGACAGGCTGGGGCCCCGGAAGGCGAGCCTGCTCTTCAGCCTTCTGGTCTTCGTGGGGGCGGCCGTCGTGGCGGTCGCTCAGGGCAAGTGGACGCTGATTTTCGGCCGCCTGATCTTCGGGGCGGGATCGGAATCCCTCATCGTGGTCCAGAGCGCCATCATCAGCCGCTGGTTCAAGGGCAAGGAGATGGCCATGGCCTTCGGCATCGCTCTCACCCTCAGCCGGGTGGGCACGATGTTCGCCTTCAACACCGAAGAGCTCATCGCGGCCCATTTCCACAGCTTCCGTGCCGCCTTATGGGCGGCGGCCCTGCTCTGCCTCTTCTCTGTCCTCTGCAACCTCGTCTTCATCATCATGGACCGCCACGGCGAGCAGGAGTTGTCCCTGCCCAAGGCCGCGGCTGGAGACAAGATCGTTTTCGCCGACATCAAGAAGTTCACGTCCTCGTACTGGTTTGTGGTGCTGCTCTGCGTGACCTTCTACAGCGCCATTTTCCCCTTCACGGCGCTCTCCACGGACATGTTCCACGACAAGTGGGGCATCGCCTCGGTGCATGAGGTGGCCGGGGGCTTCATGACCAAGGTCTTCTTCAACTTCACCCACATGTTCAGCACGGCGCCGGGCATCACCAGCATCACCATCGCGGCCTCGATGATCTTCGCTCCATTCGCGGGCGGGCTGGTGGATCGCATCGGCCGCCGCGCCTCCCTGATGGTGGTGGGCTCTCTGCTCTTGATCCCCGCGCACCTGCTCCTGGGCATCACCCACTGGAATCCCATCCCCATGATGGCCGTGCTGGGTGTGTCCTTCGTGCTGGTGCCTGCCGCCATGTGGGCTTCGGTGCCCCTGGTGGTCGAGGAGAACCGGGTGGGCACCGCGTTCGGGTTGATGACCATGATCCAGAATGGAGGGTTGGCCCTGTTCCCCCTCCTCAATGGCTGGTTGCGGGACAAGACCGGAACCTACACCTCCACCCAGATCATGTTCTCGGGCCTGGGCGTGGTGGGCCTGGTCTTCGCCTTCCTGCTTGCTGCGCTCCGACAAGCGCCACGGCGGCGTGCTTGAGGCGGGATCCTCCGCCCGGGGTTGAGTTCAGCGAGAGTAGACTGGGACCGGTTTTGGGAGGCCAGATGACCCCTTGGCGGAGAACCCTCGCGCACCTGGCCGGGGGCCTGGTCGCCTTGGCCGCCCTGCTGTCGCCGGTGGCCTGCGGTCCCGAGGCGGCGCCGCCGACACAGCCTCCAGCCCAGGTGCAGCCGGCACCGCCGGATGCGATTCCTGCGCATGCCCGCGAGACCCTGGCCTACATCCGCCAGCACGGCTACGCCCCGCCGGGCTACGTGGGTGGGCGCGTCTTCGGGAACTACGAAGGCGCGCTGCCTCGCTACGACACTCGCCGCAAGCGCATCCAGTACCGGGAGTGGGATGTGCATCCCAAGGCCGAGGGACGCAACCGTGGCGCCGAGCGCCTGGTCACGGGCAGCGATGGCCGGGCCTGGTACTCCGCGGACCACTACCGCAGCTTCAGCGAGGTGAAGTGATGGCCGGAGTGGTGGACTGGTCCTTTCTGGCTGCGACCCAGCGGCCGCGGGTCCACGTGTGGTCCGGGTCCCCTTCCGCCCTGGTGGACGAGGCCCCGGCCGAGGGCGCCCGCCTGCTCCGCTGGCTGCGGGGGAGCCGCATGCGCACCCGCGCCGGACTCATGGACGAATGGGCCGCCGCGGCCCAGTTCCCGCCCCACTTCGGCGGCACCTGGGACAGCCTGCGGGACAGTCTCTCCGATCTGCCTGAAGGGGGAGCCTTCCTGATCCTGGAGGCGGACCAGCTGCTCCAGGATGCCCCACCGGAGGACGGGATCACCCTGATGGCGGTGCTCGCGGACGTGGCCGAGGATCTGGCGCCCCAGCCGTTCCACCTGGTGCTCCAGGTGGAACCCGCCCAACGTGGGGACCTGGTCGGGGGTCTTCGCGCCTTGAAGGTGACCTTCCGGGATTTGTGAAAGGCCTAGAACTGGGCCTTGAAGGCCTCGAAGGCTCCGCGCAGTTCCGCGAGTTCTTCGCGGAGGGTCGATACCTTGGCTTCGAGTTGGTCCATCCGGCCAGATTCCAGGTGGGTTTGGCCGTGTGGGCAACCTTCAGCACCCGGCCCGGCCAGTGTTCCGCGAGACCGCGCGCGATAAGAGCATCCACGGCCGCCTGGACCTCGGCTTCGGTCATCGCCAGGACGGGTTCCCGGTTGCTGGACTGGTTACAGGCGTTCACCAGGGCGTTCAAGGATAGGGGGTAGATATCGGGCGTGCTGAGCTGCTTCTCCAGCAGGCATCCGAGGACGCGGCATTCAAAGGGGGCGAGATCGAGGTCGGGCACGGGTGCGCCTAGCGTCCCACCACGCCCGCCAAAGGGCTGCTGGCGCTGGCGTAGAGGCGTTTGGGCATGCGGCCGCTTTCGAAGGCCAGACGGCCGGCGATGACCGCGTGGTCCATGGCCTGGGCCATCTTGGTGGGTTCGCCGGCCTCGGCCACGGCGGTGTTCAGCAGCACGCCGTCGGCGCCCAGCTCCATGGCCAGCGCGGCGTCGGAGGCGGTGCCCACGCCGGCGTCCACGATCATGGGCAGCTGGTAGCTCTCGACGACCTCCTTGATGAGCAGGAGGGTCATGGGGTTCTGCACGCCCAGGCCCGAGCCGATGGCGCTGCCCAGCGGCATGACGGCGGCGCAGCCCGCGTCGCAGAGTTTCTTGGCGAGGATGGGGTCGGCGTTCACGTACGGCAGCACCGTGAAGCCCTCCTTCACGAGGATCTTGGCGGCCTCCAGGGTTTCCTCGTTGTCGGGGTAGAGCGATTTCTGATCGCCGATGACCTCCAGCTTCACCCAGCTGGTGTTCAGGGCCTCGCGGGCCAGGCGGGCCACGCGCAGGGCCTCCTCGCGGGTGTAGCAGCCGGCGGTGTTGGGCAGCAAAGTGATGTCCTTGGGGATCCAGTTGAGGATGTTGTCCTCGCCCTGGGCGGCCAGGTCGAAGCGCCGCACGGCCAGGGTGATCATCTCCACCCGCGCGGCCCGGTAGCAGGCCTGCATGGTGGCGAAATCCTTGTACTTGCCTGTGCCCAGCACGAGGCGGTTGCTGAAGGTCTTGCCGGCGATGACGAGGGACATGGCGCGCTCCGAGACTCCAGTCTAGCCCCGCCGGCCGCAGCTCAGAGGGGTCGCGCGCCCGGACCGACCAGCGCCAAGGTTCGTTCCCCCGCGCTGCCCCGGTAGATGATCCGCAGGGGCAGGGGCACGTAGGGATCCGGGGCTCGGAGGAACACCAGTCCCTGGAGGAGCGCCCGATCCGAAGGGCCCACGGAACCGCTGGCGGCCTTGTCCGCGGCCCCCAGGCTGGCCAGACCCGGGAGCAGAGGATAGAGGATGTAGGCGAGGCTCTGCTGTTTCACCAGGCTCGTTGCGGCCTCGGGCGGCAGGGCTGTGGTTCCTTCCGGGAGGTCCAGGCGCAGGCTCAAGGTCGGCCGAAGAGGTGTTTTCAAGGGTCAGCACCAGGACGCGCAGGTTCGCCTGAAGGGCCTTCCGCTCGTACCGCGAGTTGTCGCCCCAGGGTTGCAGCACGACCTGCCCCGCGAGCCCTTCCCCGTGCACACGGGCCGGTGGCGTGGCGAGGGCCACAGGCCGGTAGATCCGGGCGCACCCCAGACCGCCGAGAATCGCAAGCAGGGCGCAGATCAGCCTTCTCATGGGACCTCCTCAGGAGGTGGAGATCAGGCGGGATGGGGCGGGGCCAAGGCGGCAGCGAGGAAAGGGTGGCGAGACAGAGAGGGTCCCTGGCAGGCGGCTTCAGCGCCGGGTGGGGTCGTAGGCGGGGCTGCCCAGGGGGTTCCCGGCCTTGTCGATCAACGCCACATCTTTCCGGGCCCCCTTGAGGATGTCCTGTTTGAAGGTGGCGACGCCCTGGTCGAGGGAGGTGGAGAGCTGGGTCATGGCGAGGGCCAGGCTGTCCCGGGCCTGCTGCCGGAAGGCCTCCTCCCGCCCGGACCAGGTGGAGCTGCCTTTGATGGTGCCCACGCCTCCGGCCCGGAACAGGAAGGTGCGCGAGGGCACGTGGTAGACGGCGGCGTCCACCAGGGCCGTGGTGTCGTTCTTGTCGCCCTTCACCATGTACGCGCCCACCAGGGTCCAGTAGGTCCACGAGTACCACCGGGGGCTGCTGAACTGGACCTGGTCCACGCCCACGAGAGCGACGACTTCGACCCCGAAGGTCCGGGCGACCTGATCCAGGTCGGCGAACCCGCCGCCATGCCCCTTCCGTACGGTCGCTTCCTTCGGTACGAAGGCGATGCCGAGGCGGAGGGGCAATTGCAAGCGGGCCGGTCCGGTGTTTGCAGTGGCGGTGGGGGCTTCCTGGGCGCCCAGGTAGGCAGTCAGGCTGCTGCGACGCTGGATGGTTTCGGGCGTGGCGCAGCCGGTGAGGAACAAGGCGAGGGCTGCGAGCAGGGGGAGGAAGGGTGATCGCATGGGACCTCCGGGTCAATACGCTTGCGTATGGTTTCCATACGGTATGGTATGGTAAGCTCGTCCGGTCACCTGTCAAGGCGGTCATGCCCACGCCCCGCAAGAAGCTCCCTCGCCCTGCCGCACCCCTGTCCCCCGAGGCCTGGGTCAAGGCGGCCCAGGCCCTCATCATCCGGGAAGGAGTCGCCTCCGTGGCGGTGGAACCCCTGGCCCAGGTTCTGGGGGTCACGAAGGGAAGCTTCTACTGGCACTTCGACAGCCGGGACGCCCTCATCCGGGCGGCCCTGGTGGACTGGGAGCAGGATCAAAGCGCCGACGTGGTCTCCCGCTATGGGGGCATCCCCGATCCGCGGCGGCGCCTGCGGGTACTGCTCTTCGCGGCCTTCGAGGATGTGGAGAACGGACTCTTCTTCGCGGCCCTGGCGGTGTCCGGAGAGGACCCTCGCGTCGCCCCCTTCCTCCGCCGGGCCACGGAGCGCCGTCTGGCCTTCGGGGCGGAGGCCTTCATGGCCCTGGGGCTGACCGAGGTGGAAGCCCGCCAGCGCGCCCTGCTGGCCTACGCCGCCTACGCAGGCTACTTCCAGCTGCTGCGCGCCACGCCCAAGGCCGTGAAGGAGGTGACGGACCTCAGCGGCTATGTGCGCCAGCTGGCGGATGCCCTGGTGCCGGCGCGAGCTCCACGGAAGACTTGAACTCGGGCGGCCAGAGGCGTTCCATGGAGCCATCCCACGGTGATCCATGGCCGCCATCCTGATCGTCCCCGGCTACCAGAATTCGGGCCCCGGCCATTGGCAGAGCCTGTGGGAGGGGAGCCTCCGGGACGCGAAGCGGGTGGAGATGCCCAACTGGGACTTCCCCCGCAAAGTGGAGTGGGTGGAAGCCCTGGACGTGGCCATCGCCGACTGCACGGAACCGCCCCTGCTGGTGGGTCATTCGCTGGGGTGTCTGGTCATCGCGCATTGGGCGGAGGACCACGATCGCGAGATCAAGGGCGCGCTGCTGGCGACCCCGACGGATCCGGAGCGGCCAGGGGCTCCGCCGACCCTCCGCGGCTTCGCTCCGATCCCCCGCGTCCGGCTACCCTTCGAGGCCATCCTGGCCGCCTCGGCGGACGATGCCCACATGAGCCTGTCCCGGGCCCGGTCCCTGGCGGCGGACTGGGGGGCCCGCTTCGTGGACTTGGGTCCCTGCGGCCACCTGAACCTCGCCTCGGGCCACGGACCCTGGCCCCGGGGCGAGGGGCTGCTATCAGAATTAAGCTAGCCGGTTGCGGACTGGGCCCCAGGCATGGGAAGGTGGACGTTCCGATGGAGGAGCGATCCCCATCAGTACCGACGGCGAGGGGGATGAACCCGATGACCCGGTGGGAAAGGGGAGGATCGCCGAAGGGTTCACGAATCATCAGCGTGGCCCCTGGACGTCGAGGCGAAAGCCCGGCGGCTGTCGTGCCGGTCACCCGGCGCGGAGGGCCTGAGGCGCGGCGGCGGGACCCCACCCACCGCGTTCCTGATGGCACCGTCGGCCCGCCGAGGTTTCCATGAACGCCACCACCGCTGATCTCCGACGCTGGCTCACCGGCAGCCTCCAACGGCTGTGCGCCTGCGAGACCACCTCGGGCCAGGAGGACGCGGGGAAACCGGAGCTGCGGACCCTCCTCTTGGCGCTTGGCGCGAAAGTCATCGAGCAGCCCGTGGCGGAGGGTCGCACCAACGTGCTGGCCACCTGGGGCCGGCCCAAGGTCCTCTTCTCCACCCACCTCGATACGGTGCCGCCCTATCTGCCCCCCCGCCTGGAGGGGGACGTTTTCCTGGGGCGCGGCACCTGCGACGCCAAGGGCCAGATCGCCGCCCAGCTCGGGGCGATCCGGACCCTGCTGGTGGAAGGACGCGAGGGCCTGGCCTGGCTGGGGGTGGTGGGCGAAGAGACGGATAGCGCCGGAGCCACGGCCGCCCTGGACCTGGCGGGCCGGCTGCGGGACCTGCGCGTCCTCATCAACGGCGAGCCCACGGACCTGAAGCTGGCCACGGGCCAGCGGGGGGCCCAGCACCTGCACCTCCACTGCACGGGCCGGGCCGCCCACAGCGGCAGCCCCGAGCTTGGCCACGACGCCACCTGGCCCCTCCTGGACTGGCTCCAGCGCCTGCGCGAACAGCCGCGCCCAATCGATTCCGCCCTGGGGCCCGAGGTCTGGAACCTGGGCCTGCTGCGGGCCGGCGAGGCGCTCAACTCCGTACCCGCTTCGGCGGAGGCCCGGATCATGGCCCGCACCCTGCCCGACAGCACCTTCGCCATGGAGGCCCGCCGCCTGGCCCCGCCCGAGGGTTCGCTGGCCCTCACCCTCGACGAAGCGCCGGACCGCTATCCCGAGATTCCCGGCTTCGAGCACGCCGCCATGCCCTTCGGCTCGGATGCCCCCACCCTGCGGGCCCTGGTGCCCGACCGCACCGTGGTGCTGGCGGGGCCGGGCAGCATCCGCGTGGCGCACACGCTGGAGGAGCACCTCACCCTCGCCGAGCTGGAGGCGGGCGTGGAGCTCAACCGCCGATTGGCCTTGCACTTCCTGGGAGACTGAACCATGACCACGAGAATCCCCGTCACCGTCCTGGGCGCCACGGGCGTCGTCGGCCAGCGCTTCGTGCGTCGGCTGGCCAACCATCCCATCTTCCGCGTGGAGCACCTCGCCGCCAGCGAACGCAGCGCCGGCAAGCGCTACCGCGATGCCTGCGCCTGGCGTCTGGATGGCGAACCCTACGGCGGCCTGGGCGACCAGGTGATGGCCGAGGGCACGCCGGAGTTCGCCCTTTCGCCCGTGATCTTCAGCGCCCTGGACACGGGGCCCGCCAAGGATCTGGAGCCCGCCTTCGCCCAGGCCGGGGCCATGGTGTTCTCCAACGCGGCGGCCTTCCGCATGTCGCCAGAGGTGCCATTGCTGGTGCCCGAGGTGAACGCGGAGCACCTGGGCCTGCTGGATGTCCAGCGTCACCACCACGGTTGGACCGGTGGCATCGTCACCAACGCCAACTGCACAGCCACCGTGCTGGTGATGGCCCTGGCCCCGCTGCACAAAGCCTTCGGCATCGAGGCCGTGATGATGACCTCCATGCAGGCCATCAGCGGCGCGGGCTATCCCGGGGTGGCCAGCCTGGACATCCTGGGCAACGTCATCCCCTTCATCCGCAATGAGGAACCCAAGGTGGAGGAGGAGACCCCCAAGATGCTGGGGCGCTTCACCGGCAAGGAAGTGGAGCTGGCACCCATGCTGGTGAGCGCCCTCTGCCACCGCGTGCCCGTCCTCGAAGGCCACACGGAAGCCGTGAGTGTGAAGCTCAAGGGCAACCCGTCCCTGGAGGCGGTGCGTGACGCCTGGTTGAGCTGGAGGCCCGAGCCCCAGCGGCTCAAGCTGTTTTCGGCCCCCCCGGTGCCCATCCACGTCCACACCCTGGAGGATCGCCCCCAGGTGCGCCGCGACGTGGAAAGGGACGAGGGCATGAGCGTCCACGTGGGCCGCCTCCGCGTCTGTCCCATCCTCGGCGTGAAGTTCACGCTGCTGGGCCATAACACTGAGCGCGGCGCTGCCGGCGGCAGCATCCTGAATGCCGAACTGGCCCATGCGAAGGGGTACCTCCGATGATCGTCCTCAAGTTCGGCGGCAGCAGCGTGGCCGATGCGGCCTGCATGCGGCAGGTGGCGGGCCTGGTGAAGGCGGCGCTCCTCCAGTCGCCTCTGGTGGTGCTGTCCGCCATGGGCAAGACCACCAACGGCCTCTTCGACGCCGCGAAGGCGGCTGAGGCCGGGGACCTGGGCGGCGCCATGGAGCGCCAGCGGAAGCTCATGGCCGCCCACCGGAAGGCGGCGGAGGATCTGTTCGCGGCCGACGTGCCCGAGGATCTGGATGTGGCGTTGACGGACCTCTTCGGCGAGCTGGAGCTCCTTCTCCGCGGTGTGGCCATGCTGCGCGAGCTGAGCCCCCGCAGCATGGATGCCATCGCCTCCCTGGGCGAGCGTCTGTCCACGCGGATCTTCGCGGCCTTCGTGGGCGGCGCCTGGGTGGACGCCCGGACCGTGCTACGCACGGATGCCGTGTTCGGCGAGGCCGCGCCCCAGCAGGAGGTCATCCGCTCCCTGGCTGCTGAACACCTGAAGCCGCTGCTGGGGCCGGGCCGGGCCGTGGTCACCCAGGGCTACATCGGCGCCACGGAGGACGGTCTCACCACCACCCTGGGCCGTGGCGGAAGTGATTTCTCGGCGGCCCTCTTCGGCGCGGCCCTGGGCGCGGCGGAGGTGCAGATCTGGACCGATGTCGAGGGCGTGCTCACCGCCGATCCCCGCATCGTCCCCGAGGCCCTACCCATTCCCGAGCTGAGCTTCGCCGAGGCGGCGGAGCTGGCGGCCTTTGGGGCCAAGGTCCTCCACCCGGCGACCATCCAGCCCGCCGTCGAGGCCCGCATCCCCGTCACCGTTCGGCATACGCAAAAGCCCGAGGGCCGCTTCACCACCATTTCCGCCGAGGTCCGAACCGGCCGTCCCATCACGGCCCTGGCCAGTCGCGGTCCGGTGACGGTGCTCACGGTGAGCAGCTCCCGCATGCTGGCCCAGAGCGGCTTTCTGGCCCGTCTGTTCGAAGTGTTCGGCCGCCGCGGGGTGAGCGTGGACCTGGTGGCCACCGCCGAGGTGAGTGTGTCTCTCACCGTGGAGGCGGGCATGCCTCTGAAGGCGTTGATCAAGGACCTCTCGGCCTTCGCCACGGTGGAGGTGAACGAGGGCCGGGCCATCATCGCCGCCGTGGGCGAGCGCCTGAAGTCCACGCCGGGCCTGGGTGCCAGGTCTGCTCTCCTCGCTGGGCGACATCAACGTGGAGATGATCAGCATGGGTGCCAACGAGATCAACCTGAGCCTCGTGGTGCGCCAGGAGCAGGGCGATGAGGCCCTGCGCCGCCTTCACCGCGTGCTGGTGGGAGGGACTTCGTGACCCCTTTCCACCTCGGTCTGTTCGGGAAGGGCCGCCTGGGGACCGCCATCGCCGCGGAAGCCGGGGAGTCCCTGGCTTGGCAGGTGGGTCGTGGCGACACGCCGGAATCCAAGGCCGACGTGGCCATCGATGCCAGCGTGGCCGAGGCTGTGGAGGCGCACCTGGTCTGGGCCCTGGCGACGGGGACGGATCTGGTGATCGGCACCACGGGCTGGGCCATCCCGGATCTCGAAGCCCGTGTGACGGGCCGCATCGGGGTGCTCTCGGCCTCGAATTTCTCGATCTCCGTGGCCCTCATGGCGCGCTTCGCCACGGTGCTGGGCCGCTTCGCCGCCCTGGATCCGGCGCGGGACCCCTATCTGCTGGAGCACCACCACCGCCTCAAGGCCGACGCGCCCTCGGGCACGGCCAAGACGCTGGCGGCGGCCCTGCTGGCGGGCTGTCCCCGCAAAACGGAATGGACACTCGGCACCCCGGCACCGCATCAGTTGAGCGTCGGCGTGGTGCGGGCCGGGGCCGAGTTCGGCACGCACACCGTGGGGATCGATGCCCCGGCCGAGGTGCTGGAGCTGACGCACCGGGCCCGCTCCCGCGCCCCCTTCGCGCAAGGCGCTCTGGTAGCCGCCCGCTGGGTCCATGGCCGCAAGGGCGTCTTCACCATGGATGACCTGGCCGCTGATCTGCTCGATCCCCTCTTTGATAGCGTTAACGAGGGGGGACCGCCCGCTCGCGGCGCTCGCTCTGCGTCCCCCCTCGTGCTCCCCCACGGGGTCTCTGGGCAGAGCCCTGATACCCCGTCCCCTGGAGGAAGACCATGACCCTCGATCTGTCCGGTCTCGCCGTCGCGCTGGCCACGCCCTTCAAGCCCTCGGGCGAGTTGGACCTGCCCGCCTTCCGGAAGCTGGTCCGCCATGTGGTGGCGGGCGGGGCGAACACCTGGTGCCTCTGGGCTCCACGGGCGAGGCCGCTACCATCGTCGATGTCGAGCGCGACATCCTCATCACCGCCTGCCTGGAGGAAAGCAGTGGTCGTCCGGTGGTCGTGGGGACGGGCCACAACGCCACGCATCAGGCCGCGGCGATGACGAAGCGGGCCCAGGCCCTCGGCGCCCACGGGGCCCTCGTCGTGACGCCCTACTACAACAAGCCCACGCCCGATGGCCTGGTGGCGCACTTCGCCGCCGTGGCGGAGGCGGCGCCCGGCTTCCCCCTCATCGTCTATAACGTGCCGGGTCGCACCGGGCTGAACGTGACGCCGCCGGTCCTGGCGCGGCTCTGGGAGAACCCCCAGGTGGTGGCTGTGAAGGAGAGCAGCGGCAACCTGGCCCAGATCGCGGAGATCGCCCGCCAGCTGCCCAAGGGAAAGACCCTGCTGTCCGGCGACGACAACCTGGCCTTGGCTGCCATCGCCGTGGGGGCCTCGGGCCTCATTTCGGTGCTGGGTAACGCCCTGCCCCGGGAGACCGCCGCCCTGGTCGCCGCCGCCCGCCGGGGCGACCGGGCCGAGGCGCTCCGCCTGCACCAGCAGCTGCTGCCCCTCATGGACGCCCTGTTCCTGGAGAGCAACCCCATTCCGCTGAAAGCGGCCTTGAAGATGCTGGGACTTTGCGGCGACGGCCTGCGTCTGCCCTTGGTCTCTGCCGTCGCGGCCACGCGCACCCGCCTGGCCGAAGCCCTCTGCCTCTCCACCGAGGGCACCTTTCCTGGAGTGATCTGATGGTCGTCGACCTGGATACCGTCCACCGCTTCTTCAGCCGTCCTCCCGAGGAGCTGGCCAACGATCCCGAAGCGCCGGCCATGCACCAGGTGCTCCTCTCCGCCCTGGAGAGCGGCATCATCCGGGCCGCCGAACAGCGACCCGACGGCAGCTGGCAGGCGAACCCCTGGGTGAAGCAGGCCATCCTCTGCGGCTTCCGGCGCACGAACATCGTGGAGATGCCGGGGCCCGGCTTTCCCATGTTCGACAAGACCGCCTACCCGGCGCGCCACTTCGGCCTGGAGGATGGCGTGCGCCTGGTGCCGGGCGGCTCCTCCGTGCGGCGCGGCGCCCACATCGCCAAGGGCGTGGTCCTCATGCCACCAGCCTACGTGAACGTGGGCGCCTTCGTGGACGAGGGCACCATGGTGGACAGCCACGCCCTGGTGGGCAGTTGCGCCCAGATCGGCAAGCGCGTGCACCTCTCCGCCGCCGCCCAGATCGGCGGCGTGCTGGAGCCCGCGGGCGCCCGGCCCGTCGTCGTGGAGGACGACGCCTTTGTGGGCGGGCTCGTGGGCCTGTTCGAGGGCATCGTCGTGCGCAAGCGGGCGGTGCTGGCCTCGGGCGTGGTCATCACCGGCAGCACGGTGATCTACGATCTGGTGTACGGCCGGGAGCTGCGCCAGGAGGTGCCCGAAGGCGCCGTGGTGGTGCCGGGTTCCCGCCCAGCCTCGGGCGACTATGCCAAGGCTCACGGACTCCAGGTCTCGGCCCCCTGTATCGTGAAGTACCGCGACGACCGGACCGACGCGGCGACTGCTCTTGAGCAGGCGTTGAGGTAGATCTTCCGAAAGGCGAAAGAACATCGCTAAGACGCCAAGAGCGCCAAGAAAAAAGGGGAAGCACTGGCAGTTCTTGGTTTCTTGGCGTCTTGGCGGTGATCTGTTGTTCTTGAATGGTTCGAAAAGGATGTACCTGTGAAGCCCGCCTCCCGCCTATCCCTGCTCAAGCCCTCGCCGATTCGCGCCATCACGGACGGCACGCCGCCCGGGGCCATCCCCCTGGGCCTGGGCGAGCCCACCTGGGACCTGCCCGAGGTGGGCCGGAAGGCCCTGCTGCGGAACCCGGGCCCCTGTCCCTATGTGCCGCACGTCGGCCTGCTCGAGCTGCGGAAGGCCGTGGCCGCCTTCCACGGCGCCCACGTGGACGAGGTGCTCATCACCACGGGCTCCCAGGGGGCGCTGTTCGCGCTCTTCCAGGCCTGGGTGGAGTCCGGGCACGAAGGTGCTGGTGCCCGATCCCGGCTTCGTGGCCTATCCGGCCCTCGCCCTCATGGCGGGCGCTGAGGCCGTGCCCTACCCGCTGTCGAAGGACGGCTTCCGGCTCGATGCGGACGCGCTGATCCGCACCCTGGACGCCACGCCGGATGTGTCGGTGGTAGTCCTCAACCTGCCCTCGAATCCCACGGGGGGCGGCGGGAGCCTGGAGGCCCTCAAGCGCGTGGCCGACGCCTGCATCGCCCGGGGTGTGCTGCTCATCTCCGACGAGGTCTACCGCGACCTGCACTTCGGCACCCGCTGCCCCAGCCTGCGGGATGTGACCGACCGCGGCGTGGTGACCAGCTCCGTGAGCAAGGGCTGGGGCGCCCCGGGCCTGCGCGTGGGCTGGGCCGTGGGCGATCCCGCCTGGCTGGTGCCCGCCCGCACGGTGCACGGCTACGCGGTGACCGGCACGGCCACGCCCGCCCAATGGGCGGCACTGGCCTTGATCGA
>CAVPLE010000144.1:0-37908 GCA_963705865.1 uncultured Holophagaceae bacterium
TCGATCCCGAGGACCCGATCAATGAGCGTCAAGTGCCGCTCCTCGCCCAGCAGGGACTGGTGATCGTGCTGGCTGGTGAGGCGCATCCAGAGGCGACCGGCATCCCGCAGATCCGTCAGGGTGCAGCTGGCCCCGTTGATCCAGGCCCGGCTGCGGGCCCCCACTTCGCGGCGCAGCACCACGGGCTGCTCGTCTGGCAGGCCGCGCTCCGCCAGGAAGGCCCGCCAGACCTCGAAGCGGCCTTCCACGACGGCTTCCACCGTGGCCCGCTCCGAGCCGTGACGCACCAGCTCCGCGTCGCCCCGGGCGCCCACCAGCAAGGACAGCGCGTCCACCAGCAGGGACTTGCCCGCGCCGGTCTCGCCCGTGAGCACCGTGAAGCCCGGCCCCCAATCCAGGGACAGGTCTTCCACCAGGGCCAGATTCTGAATGCGTAAGGACGAAAGCATTGGATCAGTCTAGCTTGGGAAGCGGCTTGGAGATCGGAGTCTGGAGCCGGGAGGCGTTGTGGCGCACGGACTGATAACGGTCTATATTAAGTCCACGACAGGAAGGCCCCATGCGCTACTCCGCCCAGGTGAAACCCATTAGTTTCCTCAAGGCCCATGCGGCAGAGATACTCCAGCGGCTCGGGGAAGACCGTGAGGCCCTGGTGATCACCCAGAACGGGGAGGCCAAGGCTGTGCTCCAGGACGTGGCCTCTTATGAGGAGACCCAGGAAACACTCGCCCTGCTCAAGCTCTTGGCCCTGGGTCAGCGCGAGGTGGAGGAGGGCCGCATCCGGCCCGCGGCGGCCGTGTTGAAGGGCCTTGCGCCCGAAAGGCCTCCGCGTGAAGCGGGCCGAAGTCTACTTCACCGAAGGCGCCGAGCGGGACCTCCAGGAACTGTCAGCGGCTCGTGGCGGCCATGATTCGGTGACCGGCCGAGCGACTGCGGACCGCATCGAACCCCTGGTCGCCGACCTGGCCACCAGCCCCGACCGCAGCCCCCACCCCCCGGAGCTGTCAGCCCTGGGCATCCGGGACTACCACGGTGTTCCTCAAGCCCTACCGCGTGATCTTTGCCCGCCCACCATGGGCGCGAAGGTGATCATCTACCTCGTGGCCGATGGCCGCCGCGACATGGGCACCCTGCTCGCCGGCGGCTGCTGATGGGGTGAGCCTCGTCATCAAGGTTCGGCTTTCCAGTCAGGCCCGGATCGGGATCATAACGGGAATTTGGCATCGCTCCTGGGGTGGATAGCGAAAAGTCCTTGCGTCTTTCGGCCCTCACTATGCCCGACCTGCGTGTTCAAGACGCGTCTAGGGTGTAGAGAAAAGTATCTCAGTCATCCAGCATCGGAAGGACCATGCTTCTTCTGAGAACTCGGCGAACTTGGCCGGCAGCCGTCGGGTTGCCACTGATCAGCTTCTCTGATCGTCACGTCCTGCGCCTTGTCGTTCGCAAGACAGAGGACTCCAGTAGGCGCCGACCAATGCCTCCCTCGTCTTTTGCAGGTGATGGATCGACTCACAGTCATTTCCTCGATTACGCCGTCTGAAGTGCCTGGAGGCAAGGATGGTGGCCCCTCACGAATATGCGCCTACGGGAGACGTCTCAGGCTTTCAGTTTCAAATTTCAGTGATGGGGAATATCTCCACCTTCACGAGCGCAAGCTCCGACTTGTCCTAGACCAAGCCCATCACCACATTCCTCAGCAAAGTGATGAAACTGGAAGATCAACTGCGGTCGGACAATCTACATCTCGGGTAGCGGTGGGAACTCTTCGACGATCCCGGTGTTGTATAGCTCACTGTCGGGCTCGAGGAGGGAGACCAGCACCGCGTACTCGCACCCCTTCTCGGTACGATCCTTATCGAGCTCCTTCAGGAAGTCCTCGTTCTTGTTCTTCGTAGCGGTGAGTTCTCGTTCTTCATTTCGAACATGATCGAGACGATCTCAGTGTCAGCCTCATCCCGAGTCGCGAAAGATACAGCTTGCCTTGCTGCCAGTCCGCGCGCTTCGTCGTCCTTCTCGAAATATGCCCTCGGCAAGCCGCCGTCGCTCGAATGCGGTTGAACTCGGTCTCGCAGTGCTGCTCGAGGAAGTCGCCGACCATCTTGGTCTATAGGCGAGCCTTCATGTCCCGGAGGCGCTCGATCGCGTCATCGCGATCCTTGATCTGCGTCTCGTACTTGTCTTTGAGCGACTTCTCCGGCGAGCTGCTTCTCAAGCTCCACTCTCTTGAGGCCGCTCTTCAGTTCGTCGCGCTCCTTCTCGACCGCGCTGACTGCCTCGGTGATCGCGAGTTTCTGAGCAACCTCAATGGCGTCGAGCTTGGCTTTCAGGCCCTGGATCTCGCGTCCTTAGTCGCTGCAGCCTCTGCAGTTCGTTCAGCTTCGCATCGGCTAGCTCGGAAGCGGCTTGCTTGTCCTGCTTCGCCCGCGCAAGTTCGTTCGCGAGGGCGTCACGTTCTCTTCATGGCGCGGCCTCGGTCACGGCGAGCTTCCGCGTGCCCTCACCGGCATCGAGCTTGGCCTTCAGTTCCTGGATCTCGGCGTCCTTGGTTGTGGCAGCCTTCTGCAATTCGCTGGCGGCCTTAGCTTGGGCGAGTTCGCACGGCGTTTCGCTTGTCCTGCTCGGCCAGCTCAAAGCTGCTCGTGCAACTGCTTCTCGAAATCGCTGTCGCGAACTTGCTTCAACATGTCCGTGTAACCGGCCTCGTCGATCTTGAATGCTTTCCCGCAGTGCGGGCAGATGATTTCATGCATGACTACTTACCCTCCGCCTTGGCCAGGATCTGCATAAGCATTTCTGGCACCGCTCCCTCGGGAGGCGTGTCGCCGTTTGTACGCGAGTTGATTCTTCGCGAGACTGATACCTGCGGCAGCCTCGACGCGCTGTTGCAGGCTGTGGTCCATTCTGGCCAGTTCACAGACAGGAACGCTTCAAGTTGATCCTCAAAGATCGCTACCTCGTCGCCAACCATGGGACATGGAAAGTCCTTCAGTTCGATTCAAGTATTTCAATGCCATGTGATTCGCTGCTACATGGGTTTTTCGCTCCGCATCGATCTTGTCTCGCGGTTCCCGTTCGCACGCGCTTCAAACCCTCCATCCGCATCGAAGAGCGCATACACCGGACGCCGATGGAACGTCAGGATCGCGTGCGGCGAGCGGAATCGACGTCCTCCCTCCTACGGGAACGATGGAGATGCCAGCGGCCTCAAGTGAGCCGAGAGATGTCTTATCGCCAATACCGTCGAACACTGACGACTCTGTCGTGCCTTCCACGAGGAAGCACGATACGCGAACAGCGCCACCGCAAGCTCGTTCGCCACGATGCCATCGAGCTGGCGACAACTGGATTGTCGCTCATTACCCCGTTCAGCTTCGGCCTTCACGGCAGCAGCGTCGCATGTGGAGATCACAGGAACTCGTTAGCCGACCAGTGCGACCTGGTCGAAATGTCGTGCCTCGAGGAAGTAGGGTATGGGGTTCGATAGGTCATGACTCGGACGCGCTTACCTGTGCGACGATACTCTTCGCGAACGTCTTAGCCTGGATCGGGTGCTGGAAGAGTTCCGGTTCCTCGATCGCCAGACAGATGACGCCCAAGCCGAGGTGTACATCTTATCTGCGCCAAGAGTTGGAGAGCCGAGATCAGAAGCGTGCGCTGAAAGCCATGCCCCTGTCGCTCCACCGCAGTCTCGGTTATGCGATCGAGTACGGTCACGTTGAACGTAGTTCGAGGGGCTTTAAGTTCCACCTCGGCAGGGGCGGTGACAGCCCGACCCGGTGAATAAGATGTGATCTCGCTGAGCCGCCGCTCCGTCATAACCTCGAGCTGCGCCTTGAACTTCTCCGCAAGCAATCCTGCTGTTTCGCTCGCGACTCCTCGACGATTTCCGCGATCGTCTCATCAGCAGCAGCACGATCGACCGAACGCTCGATGATTCGACCGATGATGCTTGACTTACCGTCAATCCATCCTCGCTGGCTCGAAGATCGGCAGTGACCATAACGAAGTCGAAAAGGCCACTCATCTTGCCGCCACTGTTGAACCCGAAGAAGTTGGTTTGAATCGCCTCTGGAGCGTCGACGAGTTGATCAGTGTGAGATGCCTCCCATGTCATCGCCTGCTCAACGACGGGGCCGGTGTCGGCCGCTGGGAGATTCAGGTCCGAGCGGCTACGCCGGAGATTGGTGTACAGCTCCTTCTTCGCGGTCGCGCCACTGACCGCTTTTTGATTGCGTTGAAAATCCGGAAGGCCCTTTGCATTGGCGGTGTTTTGGCAAGGCCCCTCGATCGGCATTGAACCGCCGCGGACGGTGCACGGACGATGCAGACGTCGTGTCTATAATCTGCCGTCCGTCGATTTCATCTATCGGCGGTTCCGGTTCTGCCGGATCAGCCTATCGTCGGCGGCCTTGGATTTTCACCGCGCTCAACAGTGACGAGGTCGTCGTCATGCCGGTGCGCTCGGGACTTGGCGCACGGCTGGGCCTTAATCTCGGCTATCTGAAATTCACGCCGGAATTGACCTGGAATCCGTTTCTGACCCGAGCGCGCCGACGTAACGCCGGAGCCCCGTTCCGAAGAGCCCCGTTCAGAAGGGCGCCGTTCAAATGACCGCGCAGCCGGTCATTTGAACGGCGCCCTTCTGAACGGGGCTCTTCGGAACGGGGCTCTTGGCGTTACGTCGGCGCGTCCGATCGGGTCAGAACGGATTCCAGGTCGATTCCGGCGTGAATTTCAGATAGCCGAGATTAAGGCCCAGCCGTGCGCCAAGTCCCGAGCGCACCGGCATGACGACGACCTCGTCATTGTTGAGCGCGGTGAATTGAAGGCCGCCGACGAGATAGGCTGATCCGGCGGCGCCGGAGAACCGCCGATAGATGGAATTGACGGACGGCAGATTATAGACGAGCATCATCGTCCGGTCGCCGTCGGCGCCGGCGTCAATGCCGATCGAGGGGCCTTGCCAAAACACCGCCAATGCAAAGGGCCTTCCGGATTTCAACGCAATCAAGGCGGCAAGTGGCGCGACCGCGAAGAAGGAGCTGTACGCCGATCTCCGGCGTAGCCGCTCAGACCTGAATCTCCCGGCGGCCAACACCGGCCCTGCCGTTGAGCAGGCGATGACGACATGGGAGGCATCTCACACTGATCAACTCGTCGACGCTCCAGAGGCGATTCAGACCAACTTCTTCGGGTTCAACAGTGGCGGCAAGATGAGTGGCCTTTTCGACTTCGTTATGGTCACTGCCGATCTTCGAGCCAGCGAGGAGTCGATTGACGGTAAGTCGAGCATCATCGGTCGAATCATCGAGCGTTCGGTCGATCGTGCTGCTGCTGATGAGACGATCGCGGAAATCGTCGAGGAGTCGCGAGCGAAACAGCAGGCAGTCTACGAGGAGAAGTTCAAGGCGCAGCTCGAGGTTATGACGAAGCAGCTCAACGAGGTAGTCACATCTTATTCACCGGGTCGGGCTGTCACGGTTTCCCCTGCCGAGGTGGAACTTAAAGCCCCTCGAACTACGTTCAACGTGACCGTACTCGATGGCATAACCGAGACTGCGGTGGAGCGACAGGGGCATGGCTTTCAGCGCACACTTCTGATCTCGGCTCTCCAACTCTTGGCGCAGTCGGGTACAGCCTCGGCTGAGGGCGTCATCTGTCTGGCGATCGAGGAACCGGAACTCTTCCAGCACCCGATCCAGGCTAAGACGTTCGCGAAGGTACTTCGGTCGCTCGCCGAGGACGCAGGTAAGCGCGTCCAAGTGACCTATGCGACCCATAGCCCTTACTTCCTCGAGGCACGACATTTCGACCAGGTCAGGCGGCTGACGAGGTCGGCTGACGAGACTCCTGTGGTCACTGTCCACCATGCCACGCTTGCTGCCGTGAAGGCCAAGCTGAACGGGGTAATGAGCGCCGATACAGTTGATCGCCAGCTCGATGGCATCGTGGCGAATCAGCTTGCCGTGGCGCTGTTTGCGTATCGTGCTTTCCTCGTGGAAGGCACGACAGAGTCGTCAGTGTTCTACGGTATTGGCGATAAGACATCTCTCGGCTCACTTGAGGCCGCTGGCATCTCCATCGTTCCCGTAGGAGGGAAGACATCGATCCCACTCGCACACGCGATCCTGACGTTGATCGGCATCCCGGTGTATGCGCTCTTCGATGCGGATGGAGGGTTTGAAGCGCGTGCGAAGGCCAATGGGAAGCCGCAAGACAAGATCGATGCGGAGCGAAAAACCCATGTAGCAGCGAATCACATGGCATTGAAATACTTCGATCGAACTGAAGAGGACTTTCCATCTGCCATCGTTGGCGACGAGGTAGCGATCTTTGAGGATCAACTTGAAGCGTTCCTGTCTGTGAACTGGCCAGAATGGACCACAGCCTGCAACGGCGTCGAGGCTGCCGCAGGTATCAGTCTCGCGAAGAATCAACTCGCGTACCGAACGGCAACACTTAAGGCCGAGGGAGCGGTGCCAGAAATGCTTATGCAGATCCTGGCCAAGGCGGAGGGTAAGTAGTCATGCATGAAATCATCTGCCCGCACTGCGGGAAAGCATTCAAGATCGACGAGGCCGGTTACGCGGACATCCTGAAGCAAGTTCGCGACAGCGATTTCGAGAAGCAGTTGCACGAGCGGCTTGAGCTGGCCGAGCAGGACAAGCGAAACGCCGTCGAACTCGCCCAAGCTAAGGCCGCCAGCGAATTGCAGAAGGCTGCAGCAACCAAGGACGCCGAGATCCAGGAACTGAAGGCCAAGCTCGATGCCGGTGAGGGCACGCGGAAGCTCGCCGTGACCGAGGCCCTAAGCGCCGTGGAAAAAGAACGTGACGCCCTCGCGAACGAACTTGCGCGGGCGAAGCAGGACAAGCAAGCCGCTTCCGAGCTAGCCGATGCGAAGCGCGTGAACGAACTGCAGAAGGCTGCAGCGACTAAGGACGCGGAGATCCAGGGCCTGAAAGCCAAGCTCGACGCCATTGAGGTTGCTCAGAAACTCGCGATCACCGAGGCAGTCAGCGCGGTCGAGAAGGAGCGCGACGAACTGAAGAGCGGCCTCAAGAGAGTGGAGCTTGAGAAGCAGCTCGCCGAGAAGTCGCTCAAAGACAAGTACGAGACGCAGATCAAGGATCGCGATGACGCGATCGAGCGCCTCCGGGACATGAAGGCTCGCCTATCAACCAAGATGGTCGGCGAAACCCTCGAGCAGCACTGCGAGACCGAGTTCAACCGCATTCGAGCGACGGCGTTTCCGAGGGCATATTTCGAGAAGGACAACGACGCACGGACTGGCAGCAAGGGCGACTATATCTTTCGCGACTCGGATGAGGCTAGCACTGAGATCGTCTCGATCATGTTCGAAATGAAGAACGAGAGCGATCTCACCGCTACGAAGAACAAGAACGAGGACTTCCTGAAGGAGCTCGATAAGGATCGTACCGAGAAGGGGTGCGAGTACGCGGTGCTGGTCTCCCTCCTCGAGCCCGACAGTGAGCTATACAACACCGGGATCGTCGACGTGTTCCACCGCTACCCGAAGATGTACATCGTCCGACCGCAGTTCTTTCTTCCAATCATCACTTTGCTGAGGAATGCGGCGATGAACTCGCTCAAGTACAAGTCGGAGCTTGCGCTCGTGAAGGCGCAGAACATCGACATCACGAATTTCGAAACCGAGCTTGAGACGTTCAAGGGCGCATTCGCGAAGAACTACGACCTCGCCTCCAGGCACTTTCAGACGGCGATCGACGAGATCGACAAGTCGATCGACCACCTGCAAAAGACGAGGGAGGCATTGGTCGGCGCCAATCGGAACCTCCGTCTTGCGAACGACAAGGCGCAGGACGTGACGATCAAGAAGCTGACTCAGGGCAACCCGACGATGGCGGCCAAGTTCGCCGAGTTCAAGAAGCATGGTCCTTCCGATGCTGGATGACTCAGGTTCCTCATACTCGAGACGCGTCTTGAACACGCAGGTCGGCATAGTGAGGGCCGAAAGACGCAAGGACTTTTCGCTATCCACCCCAGGAGCGATGCCATAAACCTCCCGTTACGATCCTATCTGGGCCCGACCGGGGCGCCGATCCTCAATGACCAGGCTCACCCCATCAGCAGCCGCCGGGCGAGCAGGGTGCCCATGTCGCGGCGGCCATCGGCCACGAGGTAGATGATCACCTTCGCGCCCATGGGGCGGTAGATCACGCGGTAGGGCTTGAAGAACACCTGGCGGTAGTCCCGGATGCCCAGGGCTGACAGCTCCCGGGGGTGGGCGCCGCGGTCGGGGCTGGTGGCCAGGTCGGCCACCAGGGCTTCGATGCGGTCCTGCAGCCGCTCGGCCTGGGTCACCGAATCATGGCTTGCCACGAAGTCGTACAGTTCCTGGAGGTCCCGCTCGGCGCCTTCGGTGAAGTAGACTTCGGCCCGCTTCACGCGGAGGCCTTTCGGGCGCGGAGGCCCTTCAACACGGCCGCCGCGGGCCGGATGCGGCCCTCCTCCACCTCGCGCTGACCCAGGGCCAAGAGCTTGAGCAGGGCGAGTGTTTCCTGGGTCTCCTCATAAGAGGCCACGTCCTGGAGCACAGCCTTGGCCTCCCCGTTCTGGGTGATCACCAGGGCCTCACGGTCTTCCCCCAGCCGCTGGAGTATCTCTGCCGCATGGGCCTTGAGGAAACTAATGGGTTTCACCTGGGCGGAGTAGCGCATGGGGCCTTCCTGTCGTGGACTTAATATAGACCGTTATCAGTCCGTGCGCCACAACGCCTCCCGGCTCCAGACTCCGATCTCCAAGCCGCTTCCCAAGCTAGACTGATCCAATGCTTTCGTCCTTACGCATTCAGAATCTGGCCCTGGTGGAAGACCTGTCCCTGGATTGGGGGCCGGGCTTCACGGTGCTCACGGGCGAGACCGGCGCGGGCAAGTCCCTGCTGGTGGACGCGCTGTCCTTGCTGGTGGGCGCCCGGGGCGACGCGGAGCTGGTGCGTCACGGCTCGGAGCGGGCCACGGTGGAAGCCGTCGTGGAAGGCCGCTTCGAGGTCTGGCGGGCCTTCCTGGCGGAGCGCGGCCTGCCAGACGAGCAGCCCGTGGTGCTGCGCCGCGAAGTGGGGGCCCGCAGCCGGGCCTGGATCAACGGGGCCAGCTGCACCCTGACGGATCTGCGGGATGCCGGTCGCCTCTGGATGCGCCTCACCAGCCAGCACGATCACCAGTCCCTGCTGGGCGAGGAGCGGCACTTGACGCTCATTGATGAGGTACTCGGGATCGAGCCCGGCCTGGAGCCCCAGGCCGCCGCCGTCCGGGAGGCCGAGGCCGCCCTGAAAGCCCGGCGCCGCAGCGAGGCCGAACGCGAACAGCGTTTGGAGCAGCTGGCGGAGGCCCTGGCGGACCTGGAGAAGCTGGCGCCCAAGCCCGGAGAATGGGCCCAGCTCAAGGCCGATCGCGAGCCTCTGCGCCACGCCGTCCATCTCGAACAGGCCTTCCGCGAGGCGGCCGAGGCGCTGGACGAGGGCATTCCCAAGGTGGAGCTGGCCCACAAGGCCCTGGCGCGCGTTGTGGCCCACTGGCCGGACGCCGTGGCCGAGCAGGACCGCCTGCGCTCCGCGGTGCTGGAGCTGGAGGACCTCCTGGCCCTGGCCCAGGACCAGGCTCTGCGCTGGTCCCAGGCTGGGGCCGACCGCATCGAGATCATGGAAGCCCGCCTGGCGCTGTACGAACGCCTGGCCCGACGCCACCGCTGCGAACCCGAGGAGCTGCCCACGCGCCAACAAGCCCTCAAGGACGAGCAGCGGGCCCTCCTGGCCGGCGACGTCTCGGTGAAGGAGCTAGAGAAGGCCCTGGCGAAGGTCGCAGAGGCCTACCGGCAGGTGGCCGAGGCCTTGCACGGGCGTCGGGGCGAAGCCATCCCCAAGCTGGAGGCCGAGGTGCAGAAGCGCCTGGGCCGGCTGGGCATGAAGGGGGCGCGGATCCAATTGCGGCTTTCCCTCGCGGAGGAATCCGGCAGCCCCGTGCAGCAGAGCGGTCGGCCCGTGCGCGTGGCGGCGCAGGGCTTCTCGGCCCTGGCCATCTGGATCGAGCCGAACCCCGGCGAGGGCTTCCGCCCCCTGGCCAAGATCGCCTCCGGCGGCGAGCTCAGCCGCCTCATGCTGGCCCTGGTGGGCGCGGGCTTGGCCCTGGGGGCCGGCGTGAAGGATGGCCTGACTCTGGTGCTGGATGAAGTGGACGCGGGGCTCGGCGGCGAAACGGCCCTGGCCGTGGGCAAGGCCGTGGCCGAGCTGGGTCAGGCCCACCAGGTGCTGGCGGTGACGCACCTCGCCCAGGTGGCGGCCCGGGCCGATCGTCACGGCCGACTGCACAAGGAAACCGAAGGCGGCCGCACCCGCAGCGCCCTCGGCTGGGTGGCGGGGGATGCCCGCAACCGGGAGTTGGCACGCCTGCTCTCCGGCCATCCGGACCGCCCCGAAGCCCTGGAACACGCGAAGGTGCTGCTGGAGGGCTGATCCAGGCCTTTAAAGCGGGCTGGCCACGGGAAACACGGAATTCCACGGAAGACACGGAAAGAGCTGTGGCCCTCGTCGCTCGGGCCCGTCAAAGTCGGCTTCCGTCGGAGCCCAAGCCTTTTTCCGTGCTTTCCGGCCTTCTTCCGTGTCTTCCGTGACCAGCAGGAAAATCCTGAATTGGCCGAGGTCTGCGATGGAACCCCGGTGCGGAAGAACATGAAAAGGGCCGCCCAGAGGCGGCCCTTTCTGTCGTGCGGAACGTGGCTACTTGACGCTCACATCGTCGACGACGAAGGAGGTCTGGAGGCTGCTGTCCTCCACGGAGTAGAAGCGCAGGCGGATGGTCTGGCCCTTGTAGGCGCTGAGGCTCAGCGACTTCTGGGTGTAGCCCGTGCTCTTGTTCAGGTTCGAATAGGTGGCCAGGGTGGCCAGCACGGTGCCTGAGGTGTTGAGGACCTGGACCTTCATCGTGTCATAGGCGGTGGTGGTCGTGGTTTCCGCCGTGTCGATGTGGAGCCAGAAGGTCAGGGTGCCGGTGGCCGTGCTGGGGACGGCGATCTGCTGGTAGACGTAGTCGGTATGGGCGGATCCGTAACCGCACATCCAGGCATCGTAGGAGCCGCCGTGGGCGGGCTCGCCGGTGTAGGTGCCGATGACGCCCGAGGTCTGGGTCCAGCTGGCGGTGCCGCTTTCGAAGCCGCCGTTCAGGATGAGTTCCGCGCCGGAGGTGGCATTGGACACCGTGAAGCTGACGCCGGTGCTGGTGCCGACATTGCCCGCCGCATCATAGGCCTTGGCCGTGAGGGTGTGGGAGGCGTTGGTCAGCGTGGTGCTGTCCAGGGTCATGCTGTAGGGGCTGGTGGTGTCGCTGCCCTTCAGGGCGCCGTCCACGTAGAACTCCACCTTGGTGACGCCCACGTTGTCCGAAGCCGTGGCGGAGAAGGTGATGGTGCCGCTGGTGCCGGACTCAGAGGCCGAGACGGTGGGGGCGGTGGTGTCGGAGGAGCCGCTGGTCCAGGCCGAGCCCACGTTGATACCGTGGAAGGCGTTCCAGACCGCCTGCTCCTGGGCGCTGCCGGCCCCGTAGAGGTCCTTGGCGGCGCTGATGGAGGCGGTGCGGGCTCCGGCGTAGTTGGTGCTGGAGGTCATGTAGGTGGTGAGAGCCCGGAACCAGATGCGGGCGGCAGCGTCATTCCCGATGCCGGTCATGCCGCTGGGCAGGTAGGTGGTGCTGGTGTTGCCGCTGGTGGTGGCGCCCTGGCTGAGGAAGTAGTAGCAGCGGTTCATGGGGCCGCTGGAGTAGTGCACGTCCAGGTTGCCGATGGTGGAGGACCAGGCGTCCGGGCTGGAGCCGTCCAGGCTGGGCTTGTACATCCAGCGCAGGGGATTGGTGGCCAGCTGCTCGCCGATGGTCCAGTTGCCGCCGGTGTTGCCGATGGTGGAACCCGAGCCGCCGCGGGCGTAGTACTCGATCATGGTGCCGAAGATGTCGGAATTGGCCTCGTTCAGGCCGCCGGACTCGCCGGAGTAGTTGAGGTTCGCGGTGCGGGCGCAAACGCCATGGCTCATCTCGTGGCCGGCCACGTCAAGGGCGGTGAGCGTGGTGAAGGAGGAACCGTCACCATAGGTCATGCAGAAGCAGCTGTCGGACCAGAAGGCATTGTCGTAGCTGTTGCTGATGTGGACGCGGCTGTAGGTGGCGGTGCCGGCGCCGTCGATGCCGTTGCGGCTGAAGACGTTCTTGTAGAAGTCCCAGGACTTGACCATGCCGAACATGGCGTCCACGGCGGCGGTCTGGCCGTTCGCGGCGGTGGTGGAGGAGCCCTCCACGTAGTTGGCGCCATCGCCCCAGGTGTTGTCGGCGTTGGTGTAGAGGGTGCCCGTGGCGGTGCTGGTGGTGGCGGCGTGGGCCATGTTGGTGACCACGTTGTTACCGAAGGAACCGCCGGTGCCGCGGGTCATGTCGCGCAGCTCATAGGTGCTGCCGGTGTAGTTGGTGGGCAGGGAGATCGTGCCGTTGTACTGGCTGTTGCCGGTGCCGGTGGCGGCGGTGGTGTGGAGGGTGTTCCAGGACTTCAGGATGGCGCCGGTGTGCGCGTTCACCAGATAATCGGTGTGCTTGATGCCGTCCAGGTCGTTCTCGAGCTCGGTGTGGACGTGGTAGGCCAGCGTGTAGCGGAGCACCTCGCGGGACATGTCCTCGGCGTTCAGGTCCGCGGCGGTCCGGTTGGCATGGCGCACGACCTCGATCATCTCGGGATAGACCACCAGCTCCGTGGTCGGGGCGTAGGCGAAGGCACCCTTGGGGGCCAGGTCCTGCTGCGCCACAGCCAGGGCTTCGGTGGCGCCCAGAGCTGGCGTCACGTTGAGCTGGATGCCCTTGAGAAGCGCATTGGTGAGCGGAAGCTCGGCGCCATCCTTGCTCAGGTGGGTGATGGCGTCGCCGCCCCACACCTTCACGCCCTTGTAGGTCTGCTGGAAATGGGCGTGAGTTTGACCGAGCTGGTCGGAATGCGTGTCCCGCAGCAGGAACGCGTGGTCGGCGGTCAGGCCCAGCTGGGCCCGGCTGGCCAGCAGGCGCTGGGTCGCGGCCTCCCCGCGCAGGGACTCCTGCGGAAGGCGGGCGCTGAGGGAACCGGCGGCCAGCGCGGCGGTGAGGAAAGACAAGGCCATACGGCTCTTGGAGATCGCCATTGGCAACTCCTTCAAGAAGGGGGGGGAGGGGGCGCAACCACATCGGCCCGGCTGGCCCATGCGGCCCCACGCCCCGCGAATGCGGACGTGGAGGGCGAGGTTGCGAAGAAAGATCGGGAAGCAGGAACCAGAGTCCCCGTCACTCGTCAACCCCTCAAGTTAAGGCTTGTTAATTTTCTTGAGAATCAGTTCTATTTGATGTTTTTATATATAAATGTAATATTTACAATAGTTAATAATCAATCATCAGATCGTTTTTGAGGTTATTGATCAAGGAAGCCGGCGGACGATCCGGCCCCCAGGGTGCCAACCTCTCCTTCAAGCCGAAGCAGTCGGGCCGCGGTCAGGGTGGCGCGCGCCTTGACGAGGGAACCTCCGGGGAATCGGTAGGGGTTGCCCGGCAGCAGGATGGATTCCAGCGCGTAGAGGGTCGGCACCAGGAAGGTGCCACGGGCCTTCATCTCCTTGGCGGTGGCGGGGCTGAGGAGACTGCCGTGCTCGATGGAGCGGACCCCGGCCAGGGTGGCTTCGAGAATGCCCGCATCGCCGTGGGCGTGGGCGCAGACATCCATGCCGCGCCGATTCGCCTCCTCCACGATGGCCTTGAACTCGGCCGGGCTGAAGCTGGGCGCCCCGGGATCGTCGTGGTTGGACAACACGCCGCCCGTCGCGTGGAGCTTGATGAGGTCCACTCCGCGCTTGCGCCATTCGCGAACCACATGCCGGGCCTGGTCCGGCGAATCCACGATGTGTTCAGCCTCCGTGTGGAGGTGGGGCGGAAACCCGTTGAGATCGCCGTGACCGCCGGTGATGGACAGGGCGGGTCCGGCCACCAGCATCCGCGGCCCGGGGATGTCGCCCCTGGCGATGGCATCCCGGAGGGCCACATCGCCAAAGCCAGCGGAGGCACCGACATCCCTCACCGTGGTGAACCCGGCTTCGAGTACCTTCCGGGCGTTCACGACCCCATCGAGGAGCAAGGCGCCTAGGCTGCGCTTGAGGTAGCCCAGCTCCCGAGGCCAGCGGGAATGAGCAGGTGAGTATGGCAGTCGATGAGCCCTGGCAGCAGGGTGCGGTCGCCCAGCTCGAGCGTCTCGGCGCCGGCCGGGGGCGCTCCTGCCTGGATGCGACCATCCTTCACCCACAGCTGGCCCGGGACTTCCAGCTTTCCCGTGCGGACATCCAGCAGTCGTGCCGCCTTGATGACGAGCGGGCGGTCCTGGGCGCATAACGCAAGGCTGACCAGGCTGGCGAGGAGGCAGCGTAGGACCATGGGCACTCTGGAGCGTGGCCTACGATAGCCCAGACAGGACCCTCGTGTTCGGACAACTTCGGACTGGCCGGCGACGCGCTAGGGACGCTTGGTGGACTTCTGCCGGACCCGCTTGGGCGGCGCGCCTGGCCCCTTGCGAGGGGCCTGCTTGGCGGCGGGTTTGGGGCCTTCCTTCTTCTTGGGGCGGGGACGGGCCTTGACCTTGTCGACCCGCTGGGCCTGGAGGGATTCGTTGCTGCGGGAGGGTTTCAGCCCTTCGCCCGGGTCCAGGATGCGGCGCACAGCGGCCACTTCCGCCTCCTCGCCCTCGTCCTTCTTCTTTTTCTGGACGCTGAGGCGCAGCGGCACACCCGCGAGACCGAACTGCTCGCGCAGGCGGTTCTCCATGTAGCGGACATAGCTGAAGTGGAGCCCGCGGTCCGTGTTGGCCTTCACCACGAAGCTGGGCGGCCGCACGCCCACCTGGGTCATGAAGTAGAGCTTGGGCAGCTTGCCGTCGATGGCGTGGGGGCTCATGGCGCTCACGGTTTCGCGCAGGAACCGGTTCAGCTCGCCCGTGGGGATCCGCCGGGCGTGGGCCTCGGCCAGTTCGTCGATCATGCCGAACAGTTTCGAAACCCGCTGCCCAGTGAGCGCCGACAGGAAGATCATGGGCGCATGGTGCAGGAAGCCCAGACTGCGCCGGAGGTCTTCTTCGGCCCCATAGATGGTGTGGGTGTCCTTCTCGACGAGATCCCACTTGTTCACCACGAGGATGACGGCGGCACCGGCCTCCTGGGCGTAGCCGGCGATGACGGCATCCTGGTGGGTGGCACCTTCCACGGCGTCCAGCAGCAGCAGGCTCACGTCGGCGCGGGCCATGGCCTGCTTGGCCTTGAGGATGCTGAGTTTCTCGGCGCCTTCGTGGGTCTTGCCCTTCTTGCGGATGCCGGCCGTATCGATCATCCGATAGACTTTGTCCTTCACGGTGAAGACCGTGTCCACGGTGTCGCGCGTGGTGCCGGCGACCTCGCTCACCAGGCTGCGTTCGTAGCCCAGCAGGCGGTTCGTGAGGGAGGACTTGCCCACGTTGGGCCGGCCGATGAGGGCGAAGCGACGCTCGTCCGAGAGCGAGTGGATTTCAGCTTCTTCGGGGGTGCGGTGGAAGGGCAGGCGGGCGCGGATGGCCTCGATCAGCTCAGGAACGCCTGCCCCGTGGGCGGCGGAGATGGCCAGCACCTGATCGAAGCCCAACCCATAGAACCCGGCATCGGGCGCGCCGCCCTTCATGCCGTCGAGCTTGTTGATGACGAGGAGGATGGGCTTGCCCTGGCGGCGGAGGCGCGCGGCGATCTCCTCGTCCCCGGCGGTCAGGCCGTCGTGGCCGTCCACCAGGAGGATGGCCACATGGGCTTCGCCCAGCGCGGTCTCAGCCATGCGGGTGATGCCCTGAGTGATGACATCGTCGCCCTCGAAATCGAGGCCGCCAGTGTCCACCAGTTCGAAGATCTCCTCCGCCCCGCCTTCTTCGCTGAGGCAGGTGACGCGCCCGTAGCTGCGGTCGCGGGTCATGCCGGGCAGGTCATGGACCAAGGCCGCGCGGCTGCGGGTGAGCCGGTTGAAGAGGGTGGACTTGCCCACGTTCGGGCGTCCGCAGAGGGCGACAAGGGGTAGTTTCATAGCTGTTCCAAGCCCTTCAGTCTATCGGTTCGGGCGGGAAAAGACAGGGAAGGAATGGGGCTATCGCCCTCAATTCGCCGTAAGCTGGGGCGGAGAAATCCGATGGGGTGCGTTCATGAAGAGGATTCTGGCTGTCATTGTGGTCGTGGCTGCCTTGTTTACTGGAGGCTACTACTTCATGACGGGTCGCCTCCCCTGGGTGGCCCTCTCCCAGGAGGAGCAGCAGGTGATCGCCCTGGGCGAGGAGTTCGCGCGAGCCCGCGAGCAATGGCAGGCGGCAGGCCGGACCCAGGCGCTGGGTGTGGATGCGTCCAGTCAGGTTGAGGCACCGATCGCCACCGTCGAGCGCGTGGAGCAGGAACTGGCGGACCTGACGCCCCAATTGAAATCGACCGAAGCGAAGAACCGGGCCACGGTCCTGCGGCGGGAGATCGCGACGTTCAAGGGGGAGATGCGGTAGGGACGAGGCACTTTCGCGCCAGGGCGTTCTCCGCCTGTTGCGCCGACCCACCCCATCAGGGGCTCGAACTGGGCTCTTCGCCCTTCGGGCTCGAACCCCGGTCTTGTTCCGGCGCCACATCAAGTGGCGCCTCCACAATCCCACTCGACGCTGGATCCCGACCACGCATGCGTGGTCGGGGCGGGTTCGAGCCCCTGCTTGTCAGTTCCGCCAAGAAAAATGGGTCCCATGCGGGACCCATTTTTCTTGGCGGGGCTGACGGGGCTCGAACCCGCGACCTCCGGCGTGACAGGCCGGCACTCTAACCGACTGAGCTACAACCCCTTGCTTTTCCTGCTTTTCACCAGGCTGGCTGGTGGGCGATGACGGGCTCGAACCGCCGACATGCTGCGTGTAAGGCAGCCGCTCTACCGACTGAGCTAATCGCCCGAATCGCCGAATCACGATCCTCACACGGGAGGAGGGAAGGGTCAAGGCCAAAGGTCTGCGTTGAGGGTTTCCGGCAGATCTGGTAAGGTTTTCAGACTTCCGTGCCAGAGGTTCCCGCGGACCTTTCGCTGGTGTCGGTGTGACCCTGGCCGATCCATTCGGCCGTGGCCTTGGGACGTTTCTGGAGGGTGGCCTGTGGCGCTGCTGGAACTGGCGAATCTGACGCTCCGATCACCGGAAGGGGACGGCCCCGTCGCACGCATCCTGGCTCAGATGCCGGACCCCATGCGCCCCGACCTGCCAGCCATCCTGTTCGTGATCGTCTTGCTCGTGGTGCTCTACCTCTACCTCCGGGTGGTGTTCTTCAAGCCCATCACCCAGGTCATGGACGACCGGGAGCGCGACCTGAACGCCGGTGGGGATGCCAAAGCCCAGGCCGCGGCGCAGGTGGACGCGCGCCAGAAGGATTACCAGGGCCGCCTGAAGGACCTCCGCGCCCAGGCCTTCGCCCGCCGCAAGGCCCTGGCGGATGCCGCGGGCCAGGCCAAACAGCAGCTCCTGGACGAGGCCCGCACCAAGGCCCAGGCCGAGCGCCTGGCCGCGGTGACCTCTCTGAAGGCCCAGCAGGCGGAGGCCCGGCAGAACCTGTTGACCCAGGTGGACGCGCTGTCCGAGTCCATGGCCCAGACCCTTCTGAAGCAGGCCTGAGCATGAAGACGCTGACTCGACTCTCTCTCGTCGCCGTCCTGGCGCTCAGCCCCTTGGGGCTTGCGGCCCAGGGTCATGACACTCACGAGGCTCCCGCCGCCGCGAAGCATGAAGCGCCCGCGGCTGGCCACGAGGTCCAGCCCGCGGAAGGCCACGCGCCTGAAGCCCATGGAACGGAGGCTGCCGGCCACGAGGCCGCAGGTCATGAAGCGGCTGGCCAGGAGGCGCATGGTGGCGCCCATCACGGCCCCGCCATGAAGCTCTTCGGCAAGGACTACGGCAAGGGCGGGGCGTTCCTCGTCCAGCTGCTGAATTTCGCGATCTACGGTGCCGCACTGTTCTTCCTCCTGAAGGGCGCCCTGTCCGCCATGTTCAAGTCCCGCAAGGAGGAGCTGGAGACCCTGCTCGCCCAGGCGGAGAAGGACAAGGCCGAGGGCGAGGCCCAGCTGAAGGAGATGGAGGCGAAGATGGCCGGGCTCGAAGGCGAGCTGGCGGGCATCCTCGCCAAGGCCGAAACCGATGCCGAGGCCGAGAAGCAGCGTGTGCTGGAGGCCGCGACAGCCGAGGCCACCCAGATCCTGGCCCAGGCCCAGGCTGAGATCGGCTTCCAGAAGCGCCAGGCCGAGCTGGAGCTGCGGGCCCTCGTGGCCGAGCTGGCCGTTGAAGGCGCTGCGAAGCGCCTTGAATCCAGGATGCAGGGTCCGGACGCCGCCAAGGCCCTGGATCGCGCCATCCAGCAGATCGGCCAGCAGACCGGAGGAGTCCAGTGAGCAACCGCCTGACCGCCCGGCGCTACGCCAAGGCCCTTCTCCAGATCGGCGACCAGCAGGGCAACGTGCCCCAGCTGCAGCAGGAGCTGGACACCGTGGCCGCCACCGTGGCCACCAACGCCGATCTCTCCCGCCTGGTGGCCTCGCCGCTGGTGCTGCCCACCAGGAAGGCTGAAGTCTTCGAGGCCATCCTCGCCACCGCCAAGGTCAGCCAGACGCTCCGCCACTTCTTCCGGGTGGTGGCCGAAGCGGGCCGCCTGAACCTGCTGGCGGACATCCGCCGCGCCTTCGCGGACCAGGTGGATGAGCGCGCCGGCATCGTCGAAGCCAAAGTGGCCAGCGCCCAGCCCCTGAGTGAAGCCCAGACCACGGCCCTGGTGGCTTCGCTCACGGCCCGCACGGGTAAGACCATCCGCCTCTCCTGGCACCAGGATCCCGCCCTCCTCGGCGGCCTGAAGGTCCAGGTGGACTCCACCGTCCTGGATGCCTCGCTCCAGGGTCAGCTCCGCCAGCTCAAGACCCAGCTCCTTTCAGCTTAAACCCCTTCGCATTCACCCGCAGGTTTTGGAGGACTTCATGGACATCCGCGCGGAAGAGATTTCCCGCATCATCCGCAGCCAGATCGAAGGCTTCGACGCCCAGGTGGACGTGGCCGAAGTCGGCACCGTCATCAGCGTGGGTGACGGCATCGCCCGCGCCTACGGCCTCGAGAAGGCCATGGCCGGCGAGCTGCTGGAGCTGCCCCATGGCGTGATGGGCCTCGCCTTCAACCTGGAGGAGGACAACGTCGGCATCATCCTGCTGGGCGATGCCGCCGCCATCAAGGAAGGCGACACCGTCAAGCGCACTGGGAAGATCATGTCCGTGCCCGTGGGCCCCGCCTTCGTGGGCCGCGTGATCGACGCCTTGGGCAACCCCATCGACGGCAAGGGGCCCATCCAGGGCGTCCAGACCAACCCCATCGAACAGATCGCCCCCGGCATCGTGGACCGCAAGAGCGTGCATGAACCCATGCAGACGGGCCTCAAGGCCATCGACAGCCTGATCCCCATCGGCCGCGGCCAGCGCGAGCTGATCATCGGTGACCGCCAGACCGGCAAGACCGCCGTCGCCGTGGACACCATCATCAACCAGCGCGACACCGGCGTGATCTGCATCTACGTCGCCATCGGCCAGAAGCGCTCCACCATCGCCCAGGTGGTGAAGACCCTGGAAGAGTACGACGCCATGAAGCACACCATCGTGGTGGCGGCGTCCGCTTCCGAGGCCGCCCCGCTGCTCTTCCTGGCCCCCATGACCGGCGCGGCCCTGGGCGAGTATTTCATGTGGCACGGCAAGGACGGCAAGCCCGCGGGCAAGGACAACCCCGGCGGCCACGTCCTGTGCATCTACGACGATCTCTCCAAGCAGGCCGCGGCCTACCGCGAGATCTCCCTGCTGGTGCGCCGTCCTCCCGGACGTGAGGCCTACCCCGGTGACGTGTTCTACCTGCACTCCCGCCTGCTGGAACGCGCCTGCAAGCTCAGCGACGAGCGCGGCGCGGGTTCGATGACCGCCCTGCCCATCATCGAGACCCAGGCCGGTGACGTGTCCGCCTACATCCCGACCAACGTCATCTCCATCACGGACGGTCAGATCTTCCTGGAGAGCGACCTCTTCAACGCGGGCGTCCGTCCCGCGGTGAACGTGGGCATCTCCGTGAGCCGCGTGGGTGGTTCCGCCCAGGTGAAGGCCATGAAGTCCGTGGCCGGCACCATCAAACTGGACCTCGCCCAGTACCGCGAGCTGGCGGCCTTCGCCCAGTTCGGTTCCGACCTGGACAAGGCGACCCTGGCCCAGCTGAACCGCGGCCAGCGCCTGGTGGAGATCCTGAAGCAGGGCCAGTACCAGCCCATGCCCGTGGAGAAGCAGGTGGTCATCATCTGGGCCGCCACCAACGGGTTCGTGGATGACTTCCCGGTGCCCCAGCTGCGCCGCTTTGAATCGGAATTCATGGCGTTCCTGGACGTGAACGCCCCCGAAATTCTGCGGGGCATTCGCGAGACCAAGGTTTTGAGCGACGACGCCAAGGCCCAGCTCAAGACCCAGGTGGCGGCCTTCAAGGAGGCCTTCATGGCCTCCCTGAACCAGCCCGCGGGAGCCTAGTCCGATGGCCGGTCTCCAGGACATTCGCCGCCGCATCCGGTCGGTGAAGAACACTCAGCAGGTCACCAAGGCCATGAAGATGATCTCCGCGGTGAAGCTGCGGAAGTCTCAGGAGCGCCTGGTGGCCTTGCGGCCCTACGCCGGGAAGATGATGGAAGTCGTCCGCCGGGTCGTGAGCCGCATCCGGGGTGACGCCGAGATCCAGCCCGGCCCCGCCGCCCAGGCGTTCCTGTTCCCCCGAGAAGAAAAGCGCATCCGCGTGGTCCTGGTGGCCTCGGACAAGGGTCTTTGCGGCGGCTTCAACGCCAACGTGCTCAAAGCCGCCAGCACCTTCGTGGCGGAGACCACCGCCGAGATCGTCCACCTGGATGTGGTGGGCAAGCGCGCGGCCGAATGGGCGCGCAAGCGCCAGCTGCCCGTGGCTGGGGAGTACCTTGGCATTCCCCTCTCGGGGTTCCAGCGCGTGGTCACGGAGATCTCCGAAGGCGCCGCCGCCCAGTACCATGCCGGCGAGATCGACGCGCTCTACATCATCTATAACTACTTCAACAGCCCCATGTCCCAGACGCCCACGGTATTCCGGGTCTTCCCCATGGAACTGGACCAGCCCGCGGACGGCCGGGAGGCGCTCGAGGTTCCCCACCTGCTCGAACCCGATCCCAACTCGGTGTTGGAGACCCTGCTGCCCCGCTTCGTGGAGACGGAACTGCTCCGCAACCTGCTGGAGAGCAGCGCCTCCGAGCACGGCGCCCGCATGGCGGCCATGGACAAGGCCAGCAACAACGCCGGCGAGATGATCGCCAAGCTGACCCTGACCATGAACAAGATCCGCCAGGCCAGCATCACCAACCAGATCATCGAGATCGTGTCCGGCGCCAACGCCTAAACCCTTCACCACGGAGGCACAGAGAACACGGAGAAAAACACGGAGAACCACCGAGCTTCTTTCTCCGTGACCCCTCAGTGATACCTCAGTGTCCTCCGTGTCTCCGTGGTAAATCCCTTCGTCGAGGTTCCCCATGTCAAACAACCTTCAAGGCCGCGTGATCGCGATCGTCGGTCCCGCCGTGGACGTCGAGTTCGGCAGCCACCTGCCGGAAATCATGAACGCGCTGCTCACCGAGATCGGTGGCGTCACCGTGACGCTGGAGGTGCAGCAGCACCTCGGGGAGAACCGCGTCCGCTGCGTCTCCATGCAGCCCACGGAGGGCATGGTCCGCGGCCAGATCGTGACGGACACGGGCAAGCCCATCAACGTGCCTGTGGGACCCGAAACCCTCGGCCGCATCATCAACGTGGTGGGGGATCCCGTCGACGAGCGCGGTCCCATCGGCCACAAGATGACGCTCCCCATCCACCGCGAGGCCCCGAAGTACGAGGACCTGAACACCACGTCCGAGATGTTCGAGACGGGCATCAAGGTCATCGACCTGCTGGAGCCCTACGCGAAGGGCGGCAAGACGGGCCTCTTCGGCGGCGCCGGCGTGGGCAAGACCGTGCTGATCATGGAACTGATCAACAA
This sequence comes from uncultured Holophagaceae bacterium, assembly GCA_963705865.1. GTDB lineage: Bacteria > Acidobacteriota > Holophagae > Holophagales > Holophagaceae > Geothrix. The sequence continues at coordinate 22,153 of CAVPLE010000144.1, forward strand.
CATCGCCAAGGGTCATGGCGGCTACTCCGTGTTCGCGGGCGTGGGCGAGCGCACCCGCGAGGGCAACGACCTCTGGCACGAGATGATGGATTCCGGCGTCATCGATAAGAACGACCTGTCGAAGAGCAAGGTGGCCCTCATTTACGGGCAGATGACCGAACCCCCTGGAGCCCGCGCCCGCGTGGCGCTCACCGGCCTCACCGTCGCCGAGTACTTCCGCGACGTGGAGGGCAAGGACGTGCTGCTCTTCGTGGACAACATCTTCCGCTTCACCCAGGCCGGCGCCGAAGTGTCCGCGCTTCTGGGCCGCATGCCCTCCGCCGTGGGCTACCAACCCACGCTGGCCACGGAGATGGGCGAGCTGCAGGAGCGCATCACCTCCACCAAGAAGGGCTCCATCACCTCCGTGCAGGCCGTCTATGTGCCGGCCGACGACTACACGGACCCCGCGCCCGCCACGACCTTCGCCCACCTGGACGCCACCACGAACCTGAGTCGTGAGATCGCGGCCCTGGGCATCTATCCCGCCGTGGACCCCCTGGCCTCCACCAGCCGCCTGCTGGACCCCCGCATCCTGGGCGATCACCACTACAACACCGCCATGCGCGTGAAGCAGATCCTCCAGAAGTACAAGGAGCTGCAGGACATCATCGCCATCCTGGGCATGGACGAGCTCTCCGACGACGACAAGCTCGTCGTGGCCCGCGCCCGCAAGATCCAGCGCTTCCTCAGCCAGCCCTTCTTCGTGGCCGAGCAGTTCACGGGCATGTCGGGCAAGTACGTGAAGCTGGAGGACAGCATCAAGGGCTTCAGCGAGATCTGCGACGGCAAGTGGGACCACCTGCCCGAGCAGGCCTTCTACCTCGTCGGCACCATCGAGGAAGCCGTCGAGAAGGCCGAAAAATTGGCGGCGGTCTAGTTTGCTTTTCCTCTGCTCGGAATCCGCTCCGCGGATTCCGAGACTTTGAAAGAGATTGTCATGTCTCAATCAATCAAACTGGAAGTGGTGACCCCGGAGCGGCCGGTCTTCTCGGCCGAAGTATCCGAGGTGCAGTTCCCCACGGCCGCCCGCGGGTACTACGGCATCCTTCCCGGCCACACGCCCCTGATGACCGCGGTGGGCGACGGCCTGCTCTACTATGTGAAGGACGGCCAGAAGCACTGGCTGACGGTCTTCGGAGGTTTCGCGGAAGTGGGCCCCGACCGCGTCACCATCCTGGCCCGTGAGAGCGAGACCGTGGACATGATCGACCTGGAGCAGGTCGAGGCGCAGCGCCAGCGGGCTCTCAAACTCCTGAAAGAGGCCGTCACGGAGCATGACCTGACTTCCGCGCAGGCCGCCCTCGACGCCAGCCTCATCCGCCTCCAGGCCGCCGGTCATCCCGCGGGCCATGGATTCTGAGCTCCTGACCAGGGCCCCCATCTGCCAAACCTCATAAACCCGTTCCCCTGGGCCGATGAGGTTGGATGACAACAGCTGATGGTGTAGCCTTGGCCGACTTGCTTCCTGTACTCAACCCTCAGCCTCTCCAGGCCCTTCTCGACATGGGGGCGGAATCGGGCCTCGTGGGGGAGTTGGTCGGGCTGCTCAAGGCAGACGCTCCCGTCCGGTTGGCGACTTTGCGGGAGGCCCTGGCGACTGCGGACACGGAGATGGCCATCGGTGCGGTCCACCAGCTGAAGGGAGGCCTGGGCACCCTTGGGCTTGAGCGGTTCGCGGAACGGGTCCGCCAGATGGAGGACCACCTTCGGGAGGGCCGTCTGGGGGAGGCGCGGAGGCTGGTGGAGACCTTCCCGGCCGCCTATGAAGAGGCCCTGGTGGCACTCCAGTCGGCCTTCCCCGAAGCCTGAGGCGGGATCACCAGGACAGCCGCTCGTCCTGGGCCAGCAGGCTGATCCGGGGTTCATCCAGAGCCAGGAGTTGCGGCAGCATGGTGGCCTTATCGCCGGGGGTGAGGTGGTAGACCCGCACGGGCACGTCGCGGTGCAGCTTCTTCAATTCGGCGCCGAGCTTGGCGGGAGTGAGGTGCTTGGAGGCCTCGGCCAATCCGGCCTGCTCGTTGGGGAAGCTGGCTTCCGTGATGATCATGCGCAAGTTGGGCGTGGCGTTGGCCACTTCCCAGATGCGGCCGGTTTCCGCGGTGTCGCTGGTGAAGATGAAGGCATCCTTCCCGTCGTCCACCTTGTAGCCCACGCAGGGCACCAGGTGGTTCACCCGGACGGGCGTGATGTGAAGGCCGCAGACATGGTAGGTGTGCTCGGGCTCGATCTCGGTGTACCGGATGGTGGGATCGTTGGGGCTGGGGATCACGCTGAAGTCGGGCCAAAGCTCGTCGTTGAAGAGGTGGCGACGCAGGGCGTCGAGGGTTTCGGGCAGGGCATGGATCTCCACGGCCTCGTGGGTGTGCCCGAAGATGTTCTTGGTGAAGAAAGGCAGCGTGCAGATGTGATCGAGATGCGAGTGGCTGAGGAACACGTGCTGGATCCTCACCTGCTCCTCGACCGTCAGGGCGGCGGTGATGGAGCCCGCGTCGATGGCCACGCAGCCGTTCACCAGGAGCCCCGTCAGGCGCTCACCTTCGGCCTCCCCGCCGCTGCAGCCCAGGACCCGGAGTTCCATCGTCCCTCGGTGAATGAGCCTTCATCATACGGAAAAGGGGCGCCGGTGGGCGCCCCTTTCACGCACGACAGTTGAAGTCTAGAATCGGATGCCGCCGTAGACGCCCACCTGCAACTTGGGTCCGAGGTCTTCATCGGTGAGGGGAACCGCCACCTCGAGGCCGATGAACGGCTTCACCAGTGGGCTGGGGAAGGCATAACCGGCGTTCACGCGCGCCCAGGGGCGGCTGTAGGTCTCGGAGGATGAATAGACGTTGGTGATCGTGCGTTTCTCGAAGCGGTAATCCACGCCTGCGCCGACAGCGATCAGGGCCTTGAAGTTGAACATGGCCCCGACGGCCCAGTACTCATTCTCAAGTTTGGTGGGGACCAGGAAGCCGTTGGGCTTGAGATCCGTTTCGACCTTCGGCTGGTAGGCGGCCGTGACCTGGAACAGAGCCGGACCGAGATCCATGAGGGAGTAGCCTACCCGCGCGGCGATGACCGTCTTGTCCTCGGCCTCGACGATGGGAGTGGACTCCTGGGACTTGTAGGTCTGCCGGGAGACATTGAGCCCCAGCTCGAAGCTCTGGGCCGCGAGAGGCGCTACGAGGAGCAGGGGCAGGACAAGCTTTTTCATGAGCAGGCTCCAAAGGGAGGGAGGGGTAAACTTTACCCTATCCTCCTGGAACGGGGCATCGAAATCCCATGCCAGCCCGCAATCAAAAGGGATCCCGTTCAAGGGATCCCAGTGAAGCGGAGGCTTTCGACGAGCTCAGAAGCGGATGCCGCCGTAGATCCCGATCTGCACCTGGGGGGCCAGGGCCTCGCTGAGGTCTTTGTAGGTGGCGGTGGTGTCCTTCTTGGTGAGGGGCGCGGCCACTTCCAGGGCGAAGAAGGGGCTCACGATGGGGGTGGGGATGCTGAAGCCCACATTCACCCGGGCCCAGGGACGACCCAGGGTGCTGTCGGTGCTGGAGCCGCTGGTGGGACGCCAGGTGAGGTTCTCGGAGCGGTATTCCACGCCGGCGCCCACATTCACCAGGAGCTTCCAATTCACCATGGCGCCCACCGCCCAGTACTGGTTCTCCAGTTCGCCGTATTTGGTGCCGCCGTAGGTCAGGTCGCCGGTGGTCTTGTTGTGCCAGGTGGCGTTCAGCTGCAGGGCGGCCACTTTGAGGTCGACCACGTCAAAGCCGGCCCGGAGGGCGAAGCCCGTGGGGCTCACGGCATCGTACTTCTGGCCGGTGCCGAAGGACGCGACCTGGGCTTTGCCGACTTGCTTGTCCACCAGCACGCCCAGCTCACCGGCGGAGGCCGGAATGGCGGCCAGCGCGGTCAGTGCGGAGAGAACGAGCAGCTGCTCACGCATGGGGTCCTCCAATTCACCGGGTAGAGCATCATCGGCCCTGGCCCGGGTACGGTCAATCTCCATCCTTGCCGAGGTCTTGCTAACCTCAGGTCATGCGGGCCCATCTTCGCTTCCTGATCTTGGACGGCTTCGACCCCGACACGGGCGAGCTGGCCCTGCGGGTGGCGTTTCAATCCGGTTTGGAACCTGGGCTCGAACTGATACGGCTGCACCTCCACCTGGGAAGGACCGGCAATACCCTGGAACCTCTCAGCCGCCAGCTGCGGACGCATGTGCAGATGCCCGTGCCGCCGCTGTGGGAACACGGCCTCAAAACCGTCATCCATGCCATCGAGGATGAGCTGGCCGGGCCGGAGGGACGCAACGCCCTCCGCTACCTGTGGGTGAGGACCCAGCTGCTCCACCCCGCCGAGGCGGCGCGCTCCACACCGAACCATCCCGTGGCGGGGCAGGTGGAGATCCTGCGGGATTGGGCGAATCGGCTGGACCAGGAGGGCCAGGCCCTGCGCGCGGCCGAGGTGCTGGACCGCCTGCTGCTCCTGGCGCCCAAGGATGTCGCCAGCCTCGCCTACCTGGCTGGGTTCTTCCGCGCCCAGGGCATGGCCGAAGAGATGGCGGCGGTCGCGGAGCGCTGGACCAAGGCCGAGCCCGGTCGGATGGAGGCGCGCCTGCGCCAGGGGGAGGCCCTGCTGCGGTTGGGCCGGGCCCAGGAAGCCCGGGCCGCCTTCGAAGCCGTGCTCAAGGTCCAGCCCGTCCACCTGCTGGCCCACCTCGGCATGGCCCAGGCCCTGGGACTGCTGGGAGGGAACCCGTTCCCTCATCTGGACGCGGCCCAGGAACTGGATCCCGTCGCCACGGCCTCGGTCTTGCGGGAGACTTTCGACTATCGGCTGCTGGCACCTCCGGCCGGGGACCGGTCGCACAGCCTGGAGGCCCTGCCGTCCCTGTTGGGCGTGTCCGGTGCCGAGGTGCAGGACTTCCTCCAGTTCCTGGGCCTGCCGCTCACGGGGCCCGACGGCACGGTGCGCGAAGCCGAGTTGGCGCGCTGGGCCGGCGTGATGAACCGCTACGCCCTGCTCCCCGGGGGGCTGAACTGGTCCGCACCCACCCCACGGCGGCTGCCGGATCTGGTCTAGGGGCTCTGATACCGATTCTCTTTCGATGGTGAAGGATTCACCACGGAGACACGGAGCATGGGCACACGGGAGGCGCCGTGCCCGGATCCTTCATGGGGTATCCGGGCCCGGCGCCTCCCGTGGCTTCCGGCCTGGCCGGAAGCGGCCTTCGGCCCGCCCATGGTGGAGGGTCACGGAGGTCTCCGTGCCGCCTCTGTGGCCTCTGTGCCTCCGTGGTGGATCTCTATCTTTGAATGCAAGGTGGCATCAGCTGTCGGCTCTCAGCTGTCGGCTGTCAGTGACTGAGCGGTGACGGGCGGCCGCTAAGATGGCGTTTCGACTCTGGAGGCTCCATGGCCGTCGTGTTGGGCACCGATCTCCCCTTTCCCATCTTCCGTCGAGGCAAGGTGCGCGACGTGTACGATCTGGGCAAGCAGCTGCTCATCGTGGCCACGGACCGCATCAGCGCCTTCGACTGCGTGATGCCCGAGGGCATCCCCGACAAGGGGCGCATCCTCACGGCGGTGGCGGCCTACTGGTTCGAGGCCACCGAGGACCTGGTGCCCAACCACTTCCGCGGCCACCCGGCCTGGCCCGCCGCCCTGGAACCCTATCGCGAGGCCCTGGCTGGCCGGGCGGTGGTGGTGGAGAAGACCCGGCCCATGCCCGTGGAGTGCGTGGTGCGCGGCTACCTGGCGGGCAGTGGCTGGAAGGAGTACCAGGCCAGCCAGTCCGTCTGCGGCGTGCCTCTGCCCGCAGGCCTGCGTGTTGCGGATCGCCTGCCCGAGCCCATCTTCACGCCCGCCACCAAGGCGGAGGAAGGCCACGACGAGAACATCAGCTTCGAGCGCATGGCCGAGATCGTGGGCGCGGACCTGGGGGCCCGGCTGCGGGACCTGAGCCTGGCCCTCTACCGGCGCGGCGCGGAGCTGGCGGCCCAGAAGGGCATCCTGCTGGCGGACACGAAATTCGAGTTCGGCCTCAGCGATGCCGGCGAGCTGATCCTCATCGACGAGGCCCTCACGCCGGACAGCAGCCGCTACTGGTTGGCGGACAGCTGGGCTCCCGGGAAGAATCCCCCGAGCCTGGACAAGCAGTTCCTTCGCGACTACCTCGAGACCCTGCCGGGCTGGGACAAGCAGCCCCCGGCGCCGCACTTGCCTCCTGCGATCATCGAGGGCATCCGGGCCCGGTACCTGGATCTGGCCTCGCGCTTCGGCGTGACCATCTAACCGACCAGCTCCGGGTGAGCGGGAAGTTCAGCGGCTTGAACCGCCCGCCACACCGGTATGCAGGCGGCCCGGATCCAGCCAACGGCGGAGCGCCTGGTTCAGGTGGTCCAGCGTGAGGGCCTCCATGCGCGCGGGGGTGACCGCCCGTCCCCGGGCCTCGGCCAGGGCTTCGTCCACCATGATTCTCGGATGGAGGCTCGTGAGGGCCCGACCCGCGAACCAGGCGGCCCGGGCCCGGTGCAGATCCGGTTCGGTGAAGCCGCGCTGCCTGAGCGTCTGGAGGCGTTCCAGCAGGGAGGTCTCGACCGCGGACGTGGACCCCACCGGTTCCGCGTCCAGGACTGCCACCAGATCCTGGCCCTCCAACCTGACCTGCGCAGGGAACAATACCGGATTTCCGGGCAGGAGCAGCGCCAGCAGGGCCTCGTCCTCCGCCTCCAGATCGTCGGGCGCCGCCGCCACCGCCATCGCCCGCAGACCGGCCCCGGCTGCGGCCACCTGGATCCGCTGGGCCTCTGGAGGGTTGGCTGGAGGTGTTGCGGCTGGAGGTGTTGCGGCCGGAGTGGTTGCGGGCAGGGGCGCTGGTGCCGCCTTGACCGGGGGTTGCGGATGGACCGTCCAGGTTCCGAAGCTCAGGAACACGAGGCGCTTCGCTTGTTCCTGACCGAGGTCGCCCTGGAGGACCAGCACCGCGCGGTCGGGTCGCAACGTGCGGGCGTAGAAGGCGAGCAGGTCCTCGTACGTGATGGCGGTCAGGCCATCGAGGGTGGGCGCCCGGAGGGTCGAGTCGGGTTCCAGGAGCTGGCGCAGCTTCGTTCGGGGCGAGGCGTCCAGACGCTCCGTCTCCCGCCAGCAAGCGAGGCGCTCGGCCTCCAGCGTGGAGGGATCCACGACCGAGCGGAAGGCACGATCCGCGAGTAGGCCCAGGGCCAGATCCTGGTCGCGGCTGCGGGCCAGCAGGCTCCAGGAGAGCCCGTCCGATCGGATCGCCGAAGTCAGCTCGATGCCCGCCCCCGCCAGGAGCTGCTCGAAGTCTTCCATCCGGAAGGCGGCCGCGTCCGAATGCCCGAGCACGCGCAGGGCCAAGGGTGCGAGCCCGGGACGGGTGGCCGCTTCGCTGTCCAGGGGCAGTTGCAGGCGGGCCCGCACCAGGGGGCGCTCATGATCCTCCAGCAGGACCACCCGCAATCCGTTGGGCAGGCTGAACGTCTGGGGCCGGATCGAGGGCAGGGCCTGGCCTTGCGCCGTCAGGATGAAGGCGGCGAGGGCCGCCAGGGATCTCATCGCTTCCCCGGGGTGAGTTGGGCTTCCAGCAGCTTGAGGGTGCGGCGGCGCTCTTCCATGCTGAGCATGCGGAGTTGGCGGAGTCCTTCGGAAACCATGTGCTCCCGTTGGGCCAGGTCCTCGATGCGGGTGGCGGCCAGGGCCTTCAGCACCCGCGCCGTTTCTGCCTCCAGGGGATCCTGGCCTACGTCCGTGCCGGCCTGCAGCCAGAGCGTGGTCCGGTGGCTGGGATCAAGCCAGGTCCGCGCCGCCGCCTGGACGGCCTCGGGCCCGACATTCCGCAGGCGCTGGAGCTCCTGTTCCGCTGGCCGCCAATCGCCGGCTTCGACCCAGGCCATGCACAGGGACCGGGCCAGGGCCGCGGGTTCGTCCTGGACGCGGAGCTGGTCCACCTCGATCTGGTTCAGGGCCCGCTGCCACTCATCCCCGGGAATGGGTTCCTGCTGGAGCCGCAGGATCTCGGTATGGAGCGCGCCTTCGAGCTCTGCGAGGCTGTGCCCTTCAGCGGGCACCAGGCTGACCACGAGCAGGCCCGGCAGGCGCCCCCCAGGTACGTCCAGCTGGACCTCCACGGACTGGGCCAGGGCCTTCTGGCGCACAAGCCGCTGGGTCAACCGCCCGGAGGGACCACCTCCCAACAGGCTGGCCGCCAGGCGCAAGGCCAGGTGCTCACGGTTGGGACGGGGAGGGATGCGCCAGCCCACCAACAGTCCGAGGCCTCCGTCAAGAGAGGCTTGGATGCGCCGATCCCCCAGACCCGCCGGGATCTCAGGCAGGAGGGGGTCCTCGACCTCCTTCACGGTGGGCAGTGCTCCGAAGCTGCGCTCCACCAGCGGCAGGACCGACTCCATCCCGAGGCTGCCAACCAGCACCACGGTGAGCCGGTCCGGCCCGCAGGCACGGCGGGCCCAGGCCTGCAGGTCCGAGCGCCGCATGGCCTCCAGGGCGGGGAGGTGGTCGGCCAGATCCCGGCCGTAGGGGTGGCCGGGCAGGGCGGCACCCTGGAGCAGCGCCAGTCCCTGGGGGCCCTGGCTGCGCAACTCCGCCGCCAGGGCGGCTCGGGTCGCCGAGAACCGGCTGAGCTGGAGGACGGCCAGCCGCTGGGCCTCGGTGTGGCACCAGAATTCGAAGGCAGCCGTGGGAAGCTCGGTCTGGACCAGCAGGGCGTCCGCGCTGGCCACGGCGGTCTGCCGTCCCCCCCGGGCGGCATAGACATCCAAGAGCGGCGAGTTGGAGAACCGGGCACGCACGGACTCGTGCAGGGTCCAGAGGCTGGCCCCCAGGGCCGGGGCCTGGCTGGCGGCCGGATCGTTCCGTTGGCGGAGCCGTTCCAGTCGCAGGGATTCGAGCAGTCCCTCCTCCTCCTTGAGCAGGGCGTCGAGGGAACCGGCCCCCTTCGACGCTTCCAGGTCCTCGGGCCAGGTGGCGCCGTAGAGGGCGCGGGCCAGCAGGTCGGTGGCCCCAGCCAGGGCCGGGGGCTCCTCCGCCCGCCCGCCCCGGAAGGCCAGGGCTGCGTGGAAGGCGGTGAGACCTCGCCGTTCCACCACCAGCAGCCGGACGCCATTGGCCAGGCGCCGCTCCTGCACCTCATCGGGGTGGAGCGCCTGGGCGTTCAGGCCCATGGCGGCGAGGAGGAGCAGGACCAGGCGTCGCATGGCCCCCAGGGTACTACCTGTGCCGGGTACTACTTGACCCGGATGCTGCCGTTGGTGGTTTCGAGGCGGATGGATTGGGTTCGGCCGGGCACCTTCACGTGGGCACTGTGCTTGGTGATCTCGATGACCTGGGCGCCAGGGACTTTGATGTCCAGGGACCCATTGCTGTTCTCGGCCATCAGCTCGCCCGTGGCCTTGCCAAGGTCCACTTCGATGCTGCCGTTGGTGGATTCCAGGTGGATGCCCTCGCCCCAACCGTCCAGGTTCCGGGCGTGGACGCTGCCGTTGGTGGTCTCCAGGCGGATGCCGCCGGCCACGTCTTCAAGGATGATGCGCCCGTTGGTGGTGCCCCCTTTGATCCTCGCCGCCAGATTGCGGGCCTCGATGGGGCCGTTGGACGTGTCCACCTGGACCTCCCCGCGCACGTCGGAAACCTGGATGGCGCCGTTGGTGGCCTCGCAGCGGGCATAGCCCTCAAGGTGCTCCACGGCCACGGTGCCATTGGTGGTGCGGAAATAGCCCAGGATCCGACGGGGTACCTGGAGCGTCATTTCGCAGCGAGGGCTGATGTAGAGGCCGAAGCTCCAGGAGGGCTGCTGGAACATCGCCTCGATGTCCAGGTCCGGACCCTTCCGCTGAAGCACCAGCTCGATCCGGCGCTTGTCGCTATCCCGGATCTGGGCCGTGAGGAGGACTTCCTCCTTGTCCCAGCCCGTCACCCGGATGCCGCCATTGCGGTTCTTCACCCAGAGCTTCGAGCCGTAGGCCAGCTTCTCCGTCCGCTGCTCGGTCCGGGATCCGGAGGGGACGTCGACCCCAATCATGGGCGCAGGCGGCGCCGGGGGGGCGGGTGGCGGTGGGGGCGGGGGAGCCTGGGCCAGCAGGGCGCTCCCGAGCAGTAACAGGGGGATCCAACGGCTGGAAACGATCATGGCGGCTTCCGTGGAGGAAAGAACCAGGGCGGGCCTGGATGTGAAGTTCACGGTAATGCCTCGGGGGCGTTTAGTCACCATGGCCCATCCTGGGACAGGCGGGGCAGCCAGGCCTCAGCTTTTCCTCGGGGCCGGCCCCAGCGTGGACCCCTCGATGATCTTCACCGGGACCACCACATGCCGGATGGCATCGTGCTCAATGGCCCCGAGGGCCAGGGCCACGGCCTCGTGGGCGATGGCGGGGATGTCCTGGGCCACGGACGCGAGTCCCGGATAGAGGTCCACCAGGCCGTCGAAGCCCAGCACGGAGACCTGGTCGGGGACGGACACGGAGAGGTCGGCCAGCGCGCCGAGGGCCCCCACGGCTATCTCGTCCGTCGCGCAAAAGATGCCCGTCGGGCGATGGCCCTGCTGCCAGGCATCCCGCATGAGCCGGTAGCCGCCGAGCACCGAGCCCACGCCCCGCAGGATGACCGGGGCCAGGGACTGGCCGCCGTGCTCGGCCAGGGCGGCGGTGAAGCCGGCGGCGCGGTCCACGGTCCACTGGTGCTCGCCGGCCACCGTGAGGTGCAGCAGGTCGCGGTGGCCCAGGGCCAGTAGGCGCATGGCCGCGAGGCGGCCGCCGCCGATGTCGTCGGGCGCCACGCAGGACACGCCCGGGTGGTGGCCAATGAGGGCGCCCGGAACGCCGCGCCGCCAGAGGGTGGCCAGCCGCTGGTCGATGTCGGCGCAGTGGAACATCAGCACGGCATCGAGCTTCCGGCGCACGGGCGTGATGTCCACGGGAAGCTCGATGAACTGGGTGGCGGACATCTGCATCTCCCTCAGCAGGGCGCGCCAGATGACGTTGAAGTAGGGCGACAGCCGGTTCTCGCCGGCGCCCACCCAGATGCCGAGGGTGTGCTTGCTGCGCCGCGACAGCTCCCGGGCCACGGGGTCCGGCTCGTACCCGAGCTTCTTCATGACGGTGAGGACCGTCTCCCGCGTTTCGGCCGCCACGGTGGGTTTGCCGTTGATGACGCGGCTCACCGTGCCCGTGGAAACACCGGCCTGGCGGGCGATCTCACCGATGGTGATCTTCATGGAGGGCCGCCGGGGAAGGGGCCTGGGAGGAAGGAAGCGATCACCCATGAATACCGTTCGGCCATCTGGGCGTCAATCCAGGCAATCCAGGGCGCGGGCTGCGCCATAGAGGCTCAGATCGTATTCCCGGGTGATGAAGACCGGCGTCTTCCGGGCCAGGGCGTCGATGTGCGGGCGGTAGTTCCGCTCGAACTGGGCCATGAAGCGGCCGTCTTCCAGGAAGCGCTCCAGGTTCTTGGCGGCGATGCCCCCGGCGAGGAAGAGCCCCCCCGTGGGCAGGAAGGCGGCGCAGAGCTCGGCGCAGACCCGGGCGTAGAGGCCCACGAACAGGGCCAGGGCGCGGGCGCAGGCGGGATCCGAACCGGCGCGGGCCGAGATGGCCGCGGGCTGGTCCGCCGCGGGGAGGTCCAGCAGGGCGCTGGTTACAGCCGTCCCCGACACGCGGCCGGATTCCAGCAGGAAGCGGAGGATGCGCGCGAGGCCCTGCCCGGAGACGGCCAGCTCGGCGCCCGGCGGGCCGGGCAGGCCGTCGGCCAGGTGCCTCCAGAGGGCCAGGGAGTCCTCGTCGAACACCGGCAGGCCGATGTGCCCGCCTTCGCTGGGATAGGACCGCGCGCCCTGGGGCGTGCGCACGATGAAGCCCACGCCGAGACCCGTGCCGGCCCCCACCACCAGGGCGAGGCCCCGGGGGTCCGGCTCCGGCAGGCTGCCGTCGCCGTGAGGAATGGGCAGGACCTGGCTGGTGTCCGAGAGATCCAGTTCGAGCACGCCGCAGGACAGGGCGGTGAAGTCGTTGATCAGCCGGACCGGGATGCCCAGTGCCTGTTCCAGCTCGGCGCCATCCATGTCCCAGGGGGCATTGGTGAGATGGATGCGGCGATCGATGGCCGGCCCGGCGCCGGACAGGCAGGCCCGGACCGGGCGGTCGGCAGGAACGGACGCGAGAAAGCGCCGGATGGGCCCAAGGATGGATGGCTCGTCCTGGGTGCTGAAGCGGGCCTTCCGGTGGAGGCGGTAGCCGGATCCTCCGGGTGCCAGCAGGGCCAGGTTAAGGTTGGTGCCGCCCACATCCGCCACCAGGATCAGGTTGTCAACGGTTGCAGCCACGGGACATCACCTCGGCAGGTCTCGAAAGTTGGGACAGGACCAACGCTTCGCCTCATGGTGGTTGGCCTGGATCAGAGTGTCCACTCCCCTCCGGCTCGTCCACTGGATCCGGAGGGTCAGCCCTGCGCTGATCGGGATTTCCCCAGGTGGACAAGGATGGCCCAAGTGACCTCAAATGCGGCATGGCAGGCCGTCCGTCAAAAAGTTCCCGCTCCTCTGAATTCCTTTCTTGACACGCCCATGACGCCGGTCGACCATACCTGCGACTTTCTTGTAACCGGTTACACTCGCGCACGCCTTCGTTCCTTGCCTCCCCTCCCCGTTCCCCTCTGGCCCCTTTGGAAAGCGTTCCCCGGGGATGGATTTGTAACCGGTTACATTGCCTCTCATCTGGACTGTCCCACCTTCCGCACTCGTCTTGTCGCGCCTTGAAAGGAACTCAGACCATGCCCCTCCGGGACACTGTGGATCACCGAAGCCAGGCCAGCGAGTGGTGGCGCGGGGCGGCGATCTACCAGATCTATCCGCGGAGCTTCCAGGATACGAACGGGGATGGTATCGGCGATCTGCCCGGGATCACGGCGCATCTTCCCTATGTGGCCGACCTGGGTGTAGATGCCATCTGGATCTCGCCTTTCTTCACGTCGCCGATGAGGGACTTCGGCTACGACGTGTCGAATTACCGCGACGTGGATCCGACCTTCGGCACGCTGGCAGACTTCGACCAGCTGGTGGCCGAGGCGCACCGGTTGGGCCTGAAGGTGCTCATCGACCAGGTGCTGTCCCATTCCTCGGACCAGCACGCCTGGTTCAAGGAGAGCCGCACCAGCCGCACCAATGCCAAGGCGGACTGGTATGTCTGGGCGGAAGCGAAGGCGGACGGCACCCCGCCCAACAACTGGCAGTCGGTCTTCGGGGGTTCGGCCTGGACCTGGGAGCCCCGCCGGCGGCAGTACTACCTCCACAACTTCCTGGAGTCCCAGCCGGACCTGAACTTCCACCACGAACTCGTGCAGGCCCAGATGCTGGAGGAAGTGCGCTTCTGGATGGAGCGCGGGGTGGACGGCTTCCGCTTCGACGCCTGCAACTTCCACTTCCACGACCCGCAGTTGAGGAACAACCCGGCGGCCCGACCCGGTTCCGTGGAACTCACTTCCGTCCGCGAAGGCAACCCCTACGGGCGGCAGATCCACCGCTACGACAAGACCCGGCCCGAGAATCTCGGCTTCCTGAAGCGCCTGCGGACTCTGATGGACCAGTACGGGGCCATGAGCGTCGGCGAGATCGGGGACGAGGGCGCCCTTGCCACCATGGCCGAATACACCGCGGACGGCGACAAGCTCCACATGGCCTATGGCTTCAGCCTCTTCACGGACGAGTTCAGCGCCGAGCGCATCCGGTCCGTGGTGGAGGAATTCGAGCGCCGGGTCCGCCCGGGCGGTGGCTGGGGCTGCTGGTCGCTCTCCAACCACGACAGCGTGCGGGCGGTCACCCGGTGGGGCAAGGGGGTGGATGATCCCGCCTTCCCGAAGCTGCTGCTGGCGATGCTGGGCTCCCTCCGGGGAAGTTTCTGTGTGTATCAGGGTGAGGAACTGGGCCTTCCGGAAGCCGAGGTGCCTTTCGACCGCCTCATCGATCCCTACGGCATCGCCTTCTGGCCGGATTTCAAGGGACGGGATGGTTGTCGGACACCCATGCCCTGGACCAGCGAGTCACCCTGGGGCGGTTTCTCGACGGTGGAACCCTGGCTGCCCATGTTCCCGGATCACCTGCGCCGATCCGTGGCGGCCCAGGCTTCCGATCCGGATTCGGTGCTGGGCTTCTACCGGCGCTTCCTCGACTGGCGGAAGGGCTCTGAGGCTCTTCGCCGCGGCACCCTCCGTTTCCACCGCACCGCCGAGCCCATTCTGGCCCTCCGCCGAGAGGAGGGGGCCGAGCGGATCCTGGCCGTCTTCAACCTGAGCCCCACCCCCGTGCAATACGCGATCCCGGTTCCGGCGCAGCCGCTCCAGGGACATGGCCTCGCGGCCTGTCATCTCGAGGGTCGGGATCTCCACCTTCCCCCTTGGGGAGGCTTTTTCGGCCGCCTGGCCTGACCCATGCGCCGGCCCTCCCTCTGCAAGTCACCCACCCACCCAGCCGCCTCCGCGGCTCCTCTCACTGGAGGCAAGACCATGAAGTCTCTCTCCCTCATCAAGGCCGCGTTGCCCCTGGCACTGGTCTGTGGACCGCTCCTCGCCGATGACGTGGTCGAAATCCACGGTTACATGCGCGCCGGCGTCGGCCGCTCCTCGAACGGCGGCGAACAGGTGTCGTTCTTCATGGCCAATACCGGTGGCGCCCCCACCAACGGCCCCGGCTACCGCCTCGGCAACGAGACCGACAACTACCTCGAGCTGGCCGTCGACGTAAAGGCCTACGAAAAGGGCAACACCACCTTCAAGCTGCACTTCCGCCCCACCTTCCGCCAGTTCTACCAGGTGCGCGACGCCTCCGCCGACGCGGGTGGCAACGTGGATAACAGCAAGGTCGCAACGGCTAACCAGATGGTCTACCTTCGTGAAACCTGGGGCGAGGCCACCGGCATCTTCGGGAACAGCGGCCCCTTCAAGGACGCCTCCATCTGGGCCGGCCGGCGCTTCTACATGCGCCAGGACCTCCACCTTCGGGACCAGTGGTACTGGAACAACAGCGGTGACGGCGTGGGCATCGAGAACATCGACTTCGGCGCCCTCAAGCTGCACTACGCCTACATCCAGCACGACACCGGCAACCTCGGCAGCGACTGGAACAATGGCGCCATCCTGGGCACCGTGAACCCCTACAGCCAGTGGGTGGGCGGCGGCGGCCACACGGTCGTGGGCTCCCATGACCTGCGCGCGTCCGACATCAAGCTCTGGGAAGGCGGCTCGCTGACCTTCGGCGTTCAGTACAACGAAGCCCGCACGAAGACCGGCTTCGAGAACGACGGCAACAAGAACAAGGGCATCCAGTACAACCTGATCCTCAACCAGGCTGGTGTCCTCGGCGGCGACAACCGCGTCTACGCCACCTGGGGCAACGGCTCCACCTACTGGAACTGGTACAACCCCGACGTGAAGACCGAGAACAACTGGTGGCACGTCATGGACATCTTCTACATCAAGCCGGTGTCCAACCTCGAGATGCAGGGCGTGGTGCAGTACCGCAGGCAGGACGGTGACGATACCAATGAGAGCACGTCGAATACCTGGAAATCGATTGGTGTGCGGCCCACGTCTACTTCTTCACCCAGCACTTCAGCCTGGCCTACGAGAGTCGGCTTCGACCAGCTCAAGTTCGACAATGAGAACGGCAACCGCCACCTGAACAAGCAGACGCTGGCCCTGCAGTGGAGCC
>CAVPLE010000145.1:0-14583 GCA_963705865.1 uncultured Holophagaceae bacterium
ACGGTGATGAAAGATCACCGACATGGCGTTCTCCAGCACCGTGAAAGCGAGCGAACTGAAGAACAGCATGCTGACCAGCAACACCCAGCTGAGAACATCGCGGTGCAGCAGGAAGTTCGCGAGTTCGGCAATGATCACCCCGGACTGTCCGGGCACCAGCCATTCGAGGTACCGGCCCAGGGTCTGCAGCAGCGCCGCCTGATCGACAAAGTGCGACAGCGCTATCACCGTGAGGATGAGCATCGGCACAATCGACAGCAAGGCGTAATACGCGACCGCCCCGGCCAGCAGCAGGCCCTGATTGGCGCGAAATCCCTTCAGCGTGCGGATGGCGAATGCGCCGGGGTGCCTGAGAATTTGCGCAGCTTGTCGACCAATAAGTTCCATGGCTGCACCGTGTGGGATCAGGGTCGATATTCCCGGCTGACGATGGTCCACCCATTGAACACGACGTGCAGCACCACGTCGAAGTCCCGATCGTTGACCGGACGGTTCAAGTCCTCGGATAGGACGCCCACCGCGAAGAACACGGTCCCCGGGTGGTCCCGCACGTACTTCTTGCACGCGGCAATCAGCTTGTTCTTGGCTGCCTCGGAGTTGTCCTTGAGGCTGAAGTAGACGTTGTGCGCCAGCATGGGGCCGGCCGGCTCCGCGGCAGCAGCCTGGCCACGATTCTGAACAGAAGTGGCCCCGAAACAGAACAGCACCAATCCGGCCCCCAGCAGACAACCGGCCAACACGTTCTTTTTCATCGTCATTCTCCCTGGTTGTGGACGTAACGCCTATAGTCTACCCGACAGCCGCGGACCCGGAAAGATGCCCTTGGCGCAGGCGGGGAGGGTGTAGGACAATGGAGAGGAGGCGACACCGGGCGTCGAAGAAACCGGAAATCCAAGGACTCGATCATGTCCATCCCCACACGAGGTATAGTACTGTAGCTGCTGCTGGCCCTGTGCAGCACGGCCCTTGCCCGCACAGTCGCGGCCGCCTTGCAGAAAGCCCATGGAACGCTCGCCCGCCGATCGTTACGCGGTGCTCATCGGCGTGGACGACTACGACGCGATGGACCCCGGCCTGAGCCCTCCACCCCGTGGCAGGCCGCGCAGCGCTCCCGGTAGAACTCCCGCAGGTCCCGGACCTGGGCGGACAGGGAGGCGGGCAGGATCACCAGCAGCAGCGCAACGGAACGGGTCCCCATGGCTCGACGCTACCATGGGCGGCGAAGCGCCGTTAGGCTGGAGCAGCGCGCCCGTGGCGGAATGGCAGACGCCGCGGACTTAAAATCCGCTTCCGGAAACGGAGTACCAGTTCGAGTCTGGTCGGGCGCACCAGTCCTTCACCCCTGCTCGGGCAGCAGCTTCAGCAGGGGAATGAGGATGCCATTGAACCGCTTCCAGCCTGAGAGCTCGCCGCGGACCAGGCGGTGGACCTTCACCCAGTCGCCTTCGGTGGCGGCCTTGGGCACTTCCTTGAGCATGAAGTCGTAGGCCAGGATGCGGGCGGCCAGGGCCGGTTCCAGTGCCCGGTCCGGATCCTCCACCAGATCGACGCCCACCAGCTTCCCGAAGCGCGCGTACTCGGCCTTGCCCAAAACAGGGATGAAACCCCGGCCGCAGTATTTCGCCCCGTCGCCGGGCTCGGTATTGCCCAGGGCGCGCTTGAACTCGTACATGCGTCGGAAGTACGCCTCACTGCCCTGTTCCCGCTCCGGCGCGAAGAGGTAGCTCTCCGCCCCGATGGTGGCGATGGCGGCCACCTCCGTGGGCACATCCAGGATTTTGAGCGCGCCCAGGGCCTCCACCACCAGTGGCCAATGCTTCTCCACGTTCGCGAGGGGCGCGTGAAGGGTCGTCGCGATGACGTCCGCCGTGAATGGCATGGCTGGCTCCCGGAGGAAAGCGGCAGGCTTGGCGGGGAAAATCTACCATGGCGGGGATAATCTCGTGCATGGACATCCATCGATTGCACACCGGCGCGGCTGAAGCGGTCATCTCGGCCCTGGGTGCCGAGCTCCAGTCCCTGCGTCTGGGCGGCCTCGACCTGCTATGGGATGCAGGCCCCCTCTGGCCCCGACACGCCCCCCTGCTGTTCCCCATCGTCGGCCGTCTGAAGGGCGACATCTTGCGACACCACGGTGGGGCATTCCCCATGCCGCGGCACGGCTTCGCCCGGGATCGGGACTTCGCCCTGCTCGAAGGCACGGCCACCACCTGCACCGTGGAGTTGCATGACGACGAAGTCAGCCGCGCCGCCTATCCCTTCCCCTTCCTGCTGCGGGTCGCCTACACCTTGAATGCGACCTCCCTGCGCATGGATATCGCCCTGCGCAACCCTGGCGACACGCCCCTGCCCGCCAACCTGGGCCTGCATCCGGCCTTCCGATGGCCCCTGGTGCCCAACCTCCCCCAAGCGGCGCACCATCTCGTGTTCGAGATTGATGAACCCGGCCCCCTCCAGCGCCTGACAAGCGAGGGCCTGCTGGATCCAACCCCTCTTGCCACCCCGATCCAAGGGCGTGTGCTGCCGCTCCGCCAGGACCTGTTTGCCGAGGATGCCCTGATCTTCCTGGAACCCCGGAGCCGAAGCCTCCGCTTCCTGGCCGAAGGCGGGCCGACCCTCACCCTGCGCTGGGAGGGCTTCCCCCACCTGGGCCTGTGGGCCAAGCCCCATCCCGGCCCCGCCTTCCTCTGCATCGAGCCCTGGGAAGGCTACGCGGATCCCGAAGGGTGGGACGGGGAGTTCGCCACCAAGCCGGGCAGCTTCCTGCTGCCCCCCGGCGCCACCCGCCGCTGGTCCCTCACCATCTCCACTGGAAGCTGATGGCTGATACCCATTCGCGTTCAATCGTAAAAGAATCCACCACGGAGGCACAGAGCATGGGCACACGGTAGGCGGCGGGCCAGGATGTCCCAAAAGGATCCGGGCCCGCCGCCTACCGTGGCTTCCGGCTTGGCCGGAAGCGGCCTTCGGCCTGCCCATGACGGAGGATCACCGAGGCCTCCGTGCCTCCTCTGTGGCCTCGGTGTCTCCGTGGTGGATCTCTATCTTTGAACGCTACCTGGTATGAGAGCCGCTAGACCAGCTCAGCCCCCAGAAAGTGTGGGCTGGCCAGGGTGATCCGCGCCTGCACCAACTCGCCGAAGGGCAGCTCGCGGCCGGGCTCCGCTACCAGGTGCACCGTCTTCCACTCGCCACTGTGGGCCAGCCACCAGCCGTGCTCGTTGGGGCCGTGATCTTCCACGCGCACGGGGATCTCGCGCCCCACGAATCGCTCGTTGCTGGCGCGGGTCAGCTCAGTCTGGCGCTGCTGGAGCCTCGTCAATCGGGCCGATTTCTCCGCCATGGGCAGGTCGTCCTTGAGGCGCAGGGAAGGCGTGCCGGGCCGCGGCGAGTAGACGAAGCTGAAGGAGCCGTCGAACGCCACTTCATCCAGCACCCGCAGGGTGTCCTCGAAGTCCTCGTCAGTCTCGCCGGGGAAACCCACGATGAAATCCGTGCTGAGGGTCATCCGCGCACGGCCCTCGCCCAGGTAACCCAGGCGCTCCAGGTACTCGGCCACGGTGTACTCGCGCAGCATGCGCTTCAGCACCCGGTCGCTGCCGCTTTGTAGGGGCAGGTGGAGGAAGGGCACGACCTTGGGATTCGTCACCAGCACCCGGGCCAGATCTTTCGTGAAGTTCATGGGGTGGCTGGTGGTGAAGCGGATCCATTCGAGGCCTTCGACCTCGGACGCGCGCTCCAGGAGGTCCGCGAAGGTGCAGCCGCCCGCATAGCTGTTCACGTTCTGGCCCAACAGCTCCACCTCGCGGTAGCCGCGTTCCACCAGGCCCCGCACTTCGGCCAGGACATCCTCGTAGGGGCGGTGGCGCTCGGCCCCGCGGGTGGTGGGCACGATGCAGTAGGTGCAGGCGTGGTTGCAGCCCTCGGTGATGGTCACCAGGGCCTTGGCCGTGTCCCGGCGCCGCGTGACGGCGGGCGGGAACAGGTGGTTGTCCGGGTACTCGCCGGTGTCCATGACCCGGGCCTTGCCGGCCTGGGCCTCGGCCACTAGCCGCGGCAGTTGCTTCAGGGCCATGGTGCCCAGCACGAAGTCGATGTGGGGGGCGCGCTTGAAGAGGGCTGCCTGCTCCTGCTGGGCCAGGCAGCCGGTGACGCCCACCAGCAGCGGGCGCCGCTGCTTCTCCTCACGGAGGCGGCCCAGCTCCGAATAGACCTTGTGCACGGCCTTCTCGCGGATGGAGCAGGTGTTGAGCAGCACCAGCTCCGCGTCTTCGGCCGAATCCACCGCTTCGAAACCCTCGGCCGACAGCAGCCCCGAGAGCTTCTCGCCGTCGTGGTCATTCATCTGGCAGCCCCAGGTCTGGATGTGGAACTTCATCGCACCGCCGAAACCTTTGAGTTTACCGGGAACGCTGTCGGAACGCCTTCTGCCTCAGAACCGGTAGCGGGCGCTCAGGGCGAGCTGCCGGCCGGGCAGGAGGTAGTACTGGGCATCGCCCAGCTCGCTTTCGGCCACCGGTTTGCGGCGGTCCGTGAGATTGCGTCCATCCAGACGGAACTCCCAGACGCGCTCACGCCAGCCCAGGCTGGCCGCCCAGGTGGCGTAGCCTCCGGCCGGTGCGGTGTTGCGCTGGTTGAGGAATACGGCCCCCACATAAGACATCTCCCCCGAGGCGGTGAGGCCTCGGGCAGGCGCATAGGTGAGGCCCAGGCCACCGAGGTGGTAGGGCGACATCTCCAGGCGCTTCCCGGCCAGCTGCGTGAGGGTGCCGTCTCCGAAATCCTTCGCGTAGTCGCGGAAACAGGCGTCGTGGTAGCTGTAGGCGAGGCGCGCCGCCAGATCGGACGTGACGCGCCAGGCCGCGCTGGCCTCCACCCCCTGGAATCGCTCGGTGCCCGCGTTGGTGAGCCCAGGGGAACCGCCCACGGACTGGGGCACCACCAGGTTCTCGAAATCCATGAGGAAGGTGCTGACTTCCAGGGCCAGTCTGCGACCCAGGAGGTCGGCTTTGACGCCCAGGTCGTAGCTGATGGCCGTCTCCGGCCGAAGGATCTGGGCGCCACCATCCAGGCCGAAGTCGATGGCCGCGGGCTTGAACGTGCTGCGGATGCCTGCAAAGACGTTCAGGCGATCCTCGCCGCGCTGCCAGGCCGTCCAGGTGGCACCGGCGCTGCCGCCCAGCCGGGTGGTGGTCCGGGCATCCGAACCTTGCTCCAGGGCTCCGCTTCCGAAATCCAGCGTGGACGCGCGGCGGGCCTCCTCCGCACGGGTGAGGCGCAGGCCCGCCTCCAGCGTCAGGCGGGGCGCGACCTGCCATTGGACGAAGGCGTAGAGGCCCGTGAAATCCCGCCGATCGTCGATGCGGATGTCCGCCTGGCTCGGGAGGTCCGCAGCCCCGGGGGCGCCGGATCCATCGAGGTTCACGAAGTAGTCGAAATCCCCGCCTCGGCCACGGCCCTGACCGTGGAGGTGATCCAGGCCCGCGACCACCTTGAGGCTGGAGCCATCCGTCCAGGTGAGGTGCGAATCGAAGTAGATATCCGTGAGGTCGATGCGCTCCCGGAAACCGTGGGCATTGGGAACCACGGCGCTCACGTCCGTGAGGAAGCCGCGGAAGGCGTCCTGCCGGGCCCGGGACACGGACAGGGTGGTGGACCAGAGCGTGGCGGGATCCAGCGCCCGGTCATAGCCCGTGGTGAGCGTGACCCGCCGGTCGTCGAGGAAAGCCCCGGCCGGATTGTGGTTGGCGTCGAGGGGCACCTGGTCGGTCAGCGCCCCTCCCACGCGGGGGAAAGGGCTGGCGGGCTGCTGGTCCGTGGCCGTGCCCTCCAGATCGAAGCGGAGCACCCCATCCAGGGCCTGGACGCGGTTCCGCCACAGGAGGTGCGTGCGCTTGAAGCCGGTGCGGGAGTCCTCGAAGCCCTGCGTGTCGTGATCCACCGTGAGGGTGCTGTCCGCGATGGCCCCGGCCGGAAGCCGGAGGGAGACCGCCCCTCCGAAACTCCCGTGGCTTCCCGCGGACAGGCGGGCGGAACCCTTGGCATCCGCTGGCAGGCCACGGATGACCTGGATGACGCCGACGAAGGAGGTGGCGCCGTACATCACCGGCGCCGCGCCGCGCTGGATCTCGATGCGTTCGACACCTTCGAGGCTCAAGGTGGAGAGGGCCGGATTGAAGGCACCACCCCAGGGCACGCCGTCCACCACAAGCAGGAAGGCGTCGAACTCCTTCAGGCCCCAGAACTCGGGCACGGCTCCGGCCGGGCCACCATCACCGCCGGGGGCGATGGCGACACCGGCCAGAAGCCCCAGAGCACCCTCTAGGTCTGTGGCACCACGATCCGCCAGATCCCTGGCGGTGAGGACGGTGATGGAAGCGGGCACCTTCGCCGGGTCCTCCGGAAAGCGCGTGGCGGTGACCTCCACCACGGCCGCGGGTGGAACGGGAGGAGGAGCCTCGATCATCAGAAATCCTTGAACTGGGTGGTTGCGGCGCTTTCGCGGGGAACGCGGGCCTGGATATAGCTAGGGGAGGTTTCGAGCGTCAGCTCCAGGTGACTGGCCATGCCGCGCAGCCATAGACCCGCCAGATTTCGCGGCGCGTCCAGGGCCGGTTCGGCTTCCAGAGCGGCCGGGAGGGGGGCATCCGTGATCCAGCGAAGCACCCAGGCCTCGGAATCGGCTTCAGCTTCCAGGCGCAGGGGGCCCGGCGCGGCCCAGGGGAGAATCTGCCTGGTGAAAGCCACGACCCAGTCCTGGAGCAGGGGCGCCGACCAGGGGGCGCCCCCAGCTCCCGTGTCCACCAGCTCGACCGGACAGTGGAAGAGGCTGCCAGTGGCGTCGAGGCGCGCCCGCACGCCCGCCTCCCAGTCCATCCACGCGACCGGCTCGGACAGGGGCAGGCGACCCAGGGCCATGGCTCGGGCCATCGCGATGAGGGTCTTGCCATCTTCGAGGATCGTCTCCAGCCTTGCATGGTTGTGTGGGTCGAAGGGGAGGTCTGGATCGCCCAGGTCGATGACTCCCTGGAGCCCGGTCACCAGATTGTTGAAATCGTGCAGGACCGCCCGCCAGAGATCTTCGGAACCCATGCTCCCCCCAGCCCACAAAAGCCTTGAATGACGTTACCTTGGGGGCCACCCTCTGTGCATCCCCAGAAGACCTAAGCCCCAGGACTCCCTCATGCAGCAACCGATCAAACGGCTGGGCGAACTGCTCGTGGAATCCGGCCTCATCACGCCGGCCCAGCTCCAAAGCGCCATCACCCATCAGAAGATCGCCCGGGGCCGCCTGGGCAGCAACCTGGTGGCCCTCGGCTACATCACCGAGGAGATCCTCATGGATTTCCTCAGCCACCAGACCGGCGTGCCTCAGGTCGACGTACGGGACCTGGCGGTGCCGCCCGAGGTGCTGAAGCTCGTGCCCTACCGCTTGGCCGACCAGTTCACGGTGCTCCCCATCTCGGTCAAAGAGCCCAAGTCGCTGGTGCTGGCCATGTCCGATCCCTCGGACTTGAATGCCGTGGACAGCGCCAGGTTCGCTTCGGGCCTGCATATCCAGCCGGTGGTGGCCTCCCATAGCGCGCTCCGCAAGGCCATCGGCGATCTCTACCGGACCCTGGAGGCGCCTGCCCCCGGGGCGCCTGTGACGGTGGAGGTGGGTGCCGACCATGCCGAGGGAGAGGCGCTTCCGGTCACCTTCAGCCTCGACCCGCTGCCCCTGCCCACCTCGGGCAGCGCCGCTGAAGCCGCCTTCCCGCCGGACCCCTTCTTCGACAGCCACGGCGTCCCGGCGCAGGAATCGGCAACCCTCGATCCCTTCCGCTTCTTCGAGCCGGTGGAGACAGCTCGGGCGGCGGCGCCCTCCGAGCTCATCCACGGCAAGACCCTGCGCGAATCGGTGCCGCCCCTCGATACCTACCAGACGCGCGCCCTGGTGCTCGGCATGATCCGCCTTTTCCAGCGCCGCGGCATCCTCGGCGATGACGAGCTCCAGCGCCTGCTCGCCAACCTGGTCGAGTCCGGCGAGATCAGGAACGGCGAGAAAAGTGGCTAGGCTGCTCGCACATCAAATGCGGAGACAGGATTAACAGGATGAAAAGCAGGATTAACAGGACTTTAATCAATCTTTAATCTTGTTAATCAAGCACTTAATCCTGTTCATCCTGTTCCAGCTTTTCAGCCATCGACCTTCAGGATCGCCAGGAAGGCCTCCTGCGGGATCTCAACGTTGCCGATGGACTTCATCCGCTTCTTGCCCTCTTTCTGCTTGTTGAGGAGCTTCTTCTTGCGGGAGACGTCGCCGCCGTAGCACTTGGCGAGCACGTCCTTGCGCCGGGCCTTCACATTGGTCCGCGCGATGATCTTGCTGCCGATGGCGGCCTGGATGGCCACGTCGAACATCTGCTGGTGGATGACCTCTTTCATCTTCTGGCAGAGCGCGAGACCCAGAGCCTGGCTCTTGCTCCGGTGCACCAGGAGGGAGAGCGCGTCCACCGGCTCGGCATTCACCAGGATGTCCATCTTCACCAGGTCTGATTCGGTGTAGTGCTTCATGTGGTAGTCGAAGCTGGCATAGCCCTTCGACAAGGATTTCAGCTTGTCGTAGAAGTCCAGCACCACTTCGTTCAGGGGCAGTTCGTAGATCAGCATCACGCGGTCCTGGCTCACGTACTCGAGCTTCTGCTGGATGCCTCGGCGCTCCTCGCAAAGCTTGATCAGGCCGCCCACGAAATCCGTGCGGGTCAGGATCGTCCCCTCGATGATGGGCTCCTCGATCCTGGCGATCTTCTGGAGGGGCGGCAGCTTCGATGGATTGTCAACCGCGGTTTCCGTGCCGTCCGTCAGGTGCACGTGGTAGCGCACGCTGGGTGCCGTGGTGATGAGATCGAGGTCGAATTCCCGCTCCAGACGCTCCTGCACGATCTCCATATGGAGCAGGCCCAGGAAGCCGCAACGGAAGCCGAAGCCGAGGGCCGTGGACGTCTCGGGCTGGTAGGTGAAGCTGCTGTCGTTGAGACGCAGCTTGTCCATGGCGTTGCGGAGGTTTTCGTAATCGTCGCTGGAGGTGGGAAAGATCCCCGCGAACACCACGGGCTGGATTTCCTTGAAGCCCTTCAACATCTCGGTGGCGGGCTTCGTCGTGAGCGTCACGGCGTGCGTCACCGTATCGCCGACCTTCACATCCACCAGCTGCCGGATGTTGGCCACCAGGTAGCCCACCTCGCCCACCGACAGCGATTCCTGCTTGTCCATCTTGGGGTCGAAGATGCCGATCTCGTCCACCCGATGCTCACTGCCCGTGGACATGAACCGGATCTGGTCCCCGGTCTTCAGCGTGCCGTTCATCACCCGGATGAGGTTCACCACGCCGCGGTAGGCATCGTAGTAGCAATCGAACACCAGGGCCTGGAGCGGCGCGTCGGGGTCACCCTGGGGCGCCGGGATGCACTTCACGATCTGCTCCAGCACCAGCTCGCAGTTCTCGCCGGTCTTGGCGCTGACGTTCACGGCATGGGCCGTGTCCACCAGGCCGATGACCGTGTCGATCTGCTCCAGCACGCGCTCGGGATCGGCGCTGGGCAGGTCGGTCTTGTTCAACACCGGAAACACTTCCAGCCCGTTCTCCAGGGCCAGGTAGGTATTGGCCAGTGTCTGGGCCTCCACGCCCTGGGTGGCGTCCACCACCAGGATGGCGCCTTCGCAGGCCGCGAGGCTGCGGCTCACCTCGTAGGTGAAATCCACGTGGCCCGGCGTATCGATGAGGTTCAGCGTGTAGATCTGGCCATCCTTGGCCGGGTATTTCAGCGTCACCGCATGGGCCTTGATCGTGATGCCCCGCTCGCGCTCCAGATCCATGTCGTCGAGAATCTGGGCCTGCATGTCTCGTCCGGCCACGGTCTTCGTCAGCTCGAGCAGGCGGTCCGCCAAGGTGGACTTGCCGTGATCGATATGGGCGACAATGGAGAAATTGCGGATGAGACTGGGATGAGCCACTGAGGAACCTCGAACTGGCCATTGTATCGTTGGAAACCTTTGCTGTCTGCGGGGTTTTACCTACTCCAACCGCATCCCGCTGTTGCTCAGAACCGATGGGGCCTATACCCTCAAGTCACGAGAGCAAGGAGTTCGCTTGTCCCACTTCGCGTCTCCCATGACCATTCTGATGGTGGAGGACAATGCCCTGCAGCGCCGTGTCCTGGAGGCGCAGCTGCAGCCGCTGGGACATCAGCTCCTCGTGGCCGCCAACGGCGAGGAGGCCCTGGCCTGCCTCAAGGCCGGCGGACGCGGCTCCGACATGGTGATCATGGACGTGGTCATGCCCTCCATGGACGGCTTCAAAGCCTGCGAATCCATCAAATCAAATCCAGCCACCGCAGACATCCCCGTGCTGGTGTTGACGGCCCTGAGCCGGGATGCCAAGGACCGCAGCTATGCGGCGGGGGCCGACGATTTCATCCGGAAGCCTGCCAACACCCTGCTGCTGCAGGTGCGCGTGCAGACCCACCTCCGCATCCGCGCCCTGTCGCTGCGCACGGGTCCGCTGGCCCCGGCCCGCCCCAAGGTCCTGGTGGCGTCCGCCAACTCGATGGTACTCACCCAGGTCCAGAACCACTTCGGCAAGGACCAGGCCACCTTCTTCGAGGCCCAGAGCGAAAGCCAGACGCGGGCCCAGATCCTCGCCCACCAGCCCGATCTGCTGGTCCTCGACACGGATCTGTCTGAAGGCAGCGCCCAAGCCTTGGCCCTGGCGCTGCATCAGTCCAAGGAGCTGACGGACCTGCCGATCCTCCTGCTGCACGACCCCGGCGAGCTGGAGACCTGGTCGCGCCTCCAGGAACCCGTGGCCGATGCCCTGGAGAAGCCGCTGGTGGCGCCGGAGACCCGCCGCCGCGTCGCCCTGCTGGCCCGGCTGGCCCACCTGCAGAAACTTGTCGGCCAGGCATGACCCCTCGCTCCAGCCGCGGCTTCGGAGCCGCCCTCGGCCTCCTCCTCACCTTTGCCTCCCCTGCCGCCGCCTTGGAAGGCCGCGTCACCGATGGGCACCGGGGGCTGCCCGGGGTGCGGGTCTACCCGGATCGCCAGCCTCGGGTGTCGCCCGCCACCGACCCGCCCTTGGCGGTGACCGATGCGGAGGGCCGCTTCCACCTGGACCTGGAGCCAGGAGACACCGTGCTGGCGGTCGAGAAGGATGGCTGGCGGCGCGACCTGGTGCCCGCGGCCGAGTGGCGCGGTGACATCGCCCTCAGCCCCGAGCCCAGGCATCGCCAGGAAGCCGTCTTCATCGTGCGCCTCGACTTCACGGATACACCCTCGAATCTGCCGGACGGCGCGTTGCGGGAGCTGATCTTCTCCCGCCGCCCCGGCGCGGCCAGCGCGGCCAACTACCTGTACGAAGTCAGCAAAGGCGCCCTGTCCCTCGTCGAGGGTCGCTTCCTCAAGCTGCGGAGTGCCGATTTTCCGTCCCCCCGGACCGACGCTCAGAAGCTGGCCATGGCCGAATGGGTGGTGGAGCGACTGCAGGGTGAGAACCTTGGTGAATGCGACCGGCTGGACAATCGCACTGGGGCCCTCCGCCCGGATGGCAAGCCCGACCACCTGTGGATCATCACGCCCGGCAAACCCCAGTCGCTGACCGCGGACGAGGCGGACCTCAAGGCCGTGAGCCTGCTGCTCCCCCTGCCCTGGGACCGCTCCCGGCGCTGGCCCCTGATCTTCATGACGGAACAAGTTCCCCTCGGAAACATCGTCCACGAAGCCTTCCATGCCATGGGAGAACACCGTGTGGATGACCTCTACCTGGATTGCGACGATCCGCTCACGGCAGGCATCTGGGACCTCATGGACGCGGGTCAGTACCGGGGCTGGGACCGCTCCCATCCCGAGGAAGGCCCCTGGGTGGAGGACACGGGCTACAGTCCCTCCCATCCCTCCGCCTGGGTGCGCTCAGACCTCTGGTACCGTGGGCATTTCCGGGACCAGGTCCGCCACCTCGCGGTGAAGGGACGGACCTGGAAGGGCTGGATCGCCCCGGTCTCCCGCGCACCGGGCGCAGATCCCCAGTGGGTGACCCTGCCGGATCCGCGCAAGAAGGGCCGCTTCTTCAGCCTGGAGGTCCGGCGGCCCTGGGGCTTCGAGCGGGGGCGCTTGGGCGACCGCTTCGGCCCGGGCTACGAGGGCCTGATCGTGGCCCGAATCGACCCCTCGCTGCTGAGTCCCAATGATCCCAAAGGCCCCATGCGCGTGGTGGACGCCCACCCCGGCACCCACGAGCCCCCGAAGCCTCGTTTCCCCTGTCGACGCTGGGAACTGGACGACGCGGCCTTCAATCTGGGCCCTGGCGAGAATCCCAAGGGCCGGAGCGGGCACTTGTCGTGGGAGGTGCTGGAAACCGATGCCAGCGGCCGGATGCGGGTGCGGGTGGAACTGGCCCGGCGCCGCTGACCCTTTCCCGTTGGAGTTCCCGTGCGAGTCGCCCTGCTCCCTGCCCTCGTCCTTTGCCCCATATTGGTTCTGCAGGCCCAGTCGCCTGGCGAGCAGGCTGTCGCCGCGGTGCTGGACGACTGGCACTTGGCGGCGACGCGAGCCGACGAAAGCCGCTATTTCACCCATCTCGCCCAACCCGCTGAGGAACACGGTGAAGGCTCAGATCGAGGCCCTGGCAAAAAAGCCGTGATTCTTCACTATTGCCCAGTAAGATGAGGCATGAAATCAAGCCGCCTCCTGCTCTTCTGCCTTGTCGCCGCCGCTCTGGGCGCCCAGCCCGCGCCTGAGCCCCTCCGCGCCACCGCCGAGCGGTTGCGGGTCGAGGCCTTCCGGACCCACGGTGCCTATGCGGATCTCACTTGGCTCTGCGACCGCATCGGGAACCGGCTGTCGGGATCGCCCCAGCTGGACCAGGCCATTGAATGGGCCCAGGTGCGCCTGAAGGCCGCGGGCCTCACCAACGTCCACGCCGAGCCCGCGATGGTGCCCCACTGGGTGCGTGGCCACGAGTCCGCCGAGCTGCTGCTGCCCACGCCGCAGCGCGTGAACCTCCTGGGGCTGGGCGGCAGTGTGGGCACGCCCGAGGGCGGGCTCACCGCGGACGTGGTGGTGGTGGGCTCTTTCGACGAACTCGACAAGCTCGGCACGGCCGTGAAGGGGAAGATCGTCCTCTACGACGTGCCGTTCAAGGGCTACGGCCGCACCGTGGTCTACCGCCACGACGGGGCCTCCAAGGCTGCCAGATTCGGCGCCGTGGCCGCCCTGGTGCGCTCCGTGGGCCCTGTCAGCCTGGACACCCCGCACACCGGCGTCATGGATTACGATCCCGCCTATCCGAAGATCCCCACCGCCGCCGTGACGATCGAAGCCTCCACGCAGATGAGGCGCATGCAGGATCGGGGCGAGCGCATCCGCCTGAAACTCGAGATGGGCGCGAAGACCCTGCCGGACGCGCCTTCCGCCAACGTGGTGGCCGACATCCGGGGGTCGGAGAAGCCTGAGGAAGTGGTCATCCTCAGCGGCCACCTCGACAGCTGGGACGTGGGCCAGGGCGCCCAGGATGACGGCGCCGGCACCGTCGCCGCCATGGAAGCTGTGCGCCTCATCCAGGCCCTGGACCTGAAGCCCCGTCGCACCATCCGCGTGATCCTGTGGACCAACGAGGAGAACGGACTGCGCGGCGGCCTGGCCTACCGGGACGCCCACCGGGCCGAGCTCGGGAAGATCGTCGCCGCCTTCGAGACTGACTCGGGCAGCGAGCGGATCAAGGCCTTCAGTCTGGATCTCCAGAAGGTCTCGCCGGAGGTCAAAGCTGGCGCTTTGACCTCGCTGAAAAAGCTGGCGGGCGCGCTGGAGCCCTTCGGACCGATCGACCTGCGCCTCGGCGGCTCCGGCGGCGCGCACGATATCTCCACCCCGGGTGTCTATCACCAGATCGAGGACATCGGTCTTCACACGAATCAGCCGTTCGCTGGAATCGGCTTTCGTTGGGTTCTTCACCACCGTGCCACCGACATCGGTCGCCGACGGCACCGCGGCTACCGCTGAAGCGGGACTCTCGGGTACATAGACCGCATCATTCGTCGCCGTGATCTGTTTGGGCAGCCGCGCTTCACTGAATTCGTTCCAGCGCACGAATAGCACGGCAAATACGGCAAAAATGGCCGCCAACAACACATTACGTTGCCAATCCACGGTCAGGGCTCCAAATCAGCGGTACAGGTCGGGTGGCGCACTGGATCGTAACCGCCCGGGTGCCACGGATGACATTTGCCTATCCGGCACACACCCAGCCAGAGTCCGCGGCGCACGCCGTACAGCTGCAGTGCTTCCATCGCATAGACGGAGCAGGTTGGATGAAATCGGCAGTTGGCCCCAAGCACCGGGCTGAGCAGCCATTGATAGCAACGAATGAGCGTAATCAGGACACGGGTGGACACGGTGGAACGTCTCCTTTGAGCGCGGCAGCCAGTTCCCGCCAAGCCTCACAAAGCAGGCGAGTTTGCCGACCTGGTGCCAGCTCGTCTATCCCTCGCCGAGGCAAAAACAGGATATCCACGGCGCCGAGGAGGAAATGCAGATGTTGGCGGAAAGTTT
>CAVPLE010000146.1:0-37895 GCA_963705865.1 uncultured Holophagaceae bacterium
GCGGCGGCGTCCTGCACCAGGATGTCCAGGGGCTCGCCGCCATCCTCGGCGATGGCAATGCAAAGGGTCGCCCATTCGGCCTGGGCCGGGGCCAGGTTCTCCCGCCAGAGGTGACCGTGGCTGGGCCAGGCCAGCCAGCAGGCGCTGTGGCGATCCCACTCGGCGGGTTGTCGGCAGGTCGGTTGGGACATGGTGCAACACCCCTGGAAACGGAAGGGCTCCGGGTGGGAGCACCCTCCAGTTCAGCAAAAGGGCCTTCTCCCGTCGAGGTTTATTGCTCTCCCGCGGGTCTTACTGCTGCAAGGACAGGAATCCCCCGAATGCGCTTCATGCCGCTTATCATGATGCCTCGCCCCGGAGCTCCCATGTTCTTGACCCGCGCCTTGCGCGCCGCGCTCGTCCCGGTCTTTCTGTTTGCCTGGGGAATCGCTGCGGCCCAGGAACCCATGGCTGCCTCCGCCGCCGTGCGTGAGCAGTACACCAAGCGCGAGGTCCTGATTCCCATGCGGGATGGCGTGAAGCTCTTCACGGCCATCTACACGCCGAAAGACGCCAGCCGGACCTACCCTTTCCTGCTCCAGCGCACGCCCTACAGCGTCTATCCCTACGGCGCCGAGGCCTACCCCGAGCACCTGGGCCCCTCGACGCCCTTCCAGAAGGAAGGCTTCATCTTCGTCTACCAGGACGTGCGCGGCCGGATGATGTCCGAAGGCGAGTTCGTGAACATGCGCCCTCAGCGTGCGGCGAGCGGAGCGGCGGTGGACGAAAGCACGGATACCTACGACACCCTGGATTGGCTGCTGAAGCATGTGGAAGGGAACAACGGGAAGGCCGGTCAGTGGGGCATCAGCTACCCCGCCTTCTACACCGCCGTGGGCATGCTGTCGGGCCATCCGGCCCTCAAGGCCGTCTCACCCCAGGCCCCCATCGTCGACTGGTTCACGGGCGACGACTTCCACCGCAACGGCGCCCTCTGGCTGCCCCACGCCTTCAACTTCATGGTGAATTTCGGCAAGCCCCGCCCCAAGCCGACCTCCGATTGGGGCAAGCCCTTCCGCCGGACGACCTCGGACGGATACGAGTGGTTCCTCCGCCTGGGCCCCACGGGCGCCACCCGGCAGTACACCCAGGACGTGGCCTTCTGGAACGAGATGCTGGATCACCCGAACTACGACGCCTTCTGGCAGACCCGCAACCTGCGGCCCCAGATCAAGGACGTGAAGCCCGCCGTGCTCACCGTGGGCGGCTGGTTCGACGCGGAGAACCTCTTCGGCACCCTACAGGTGTTCAAGACCTTGGGCCGCCAGAGCCCCGCCACCGACAGCCATCTGGTCATGGGCCCCTGGTTCCACGGGGGCTGGGAACGCAGCAAGGGGGATCACCTGGGCTCCGTGCAATTCGGGACGGACGCCTCAGCCTGGTTCCAGTCCGAGGTGCTTTTCCCCTTCTTCATGCACCACCTGAAGGGCGCGAAGAATCCCGCCCTGCCCAAGGCCACCGTCTTTGAAACGGGTGCCAACCGCTGGCACCAGTTGGACGCCTGGCCGCCGAAGTCCGCCACGCAGGCCCGGGTCTACTTCCAGCCCGGAGGCCGCCTGGCCTTCACGCCTCCGCCCGCCGATGGCGGCGCCGACACCTACGTCTCCGACCCGGCCAAACCCGTGCCCTTCATCGAACAGGTGGCCATCGGCATGCCTCGGGAATACATGACCGCGGACCAGCGCTTCGCCGGCCGCCGCCCGGATGTGTTGATCTTCCAGACGAACGCCCTCGACGAGGACCTGACCTTCGCGGGCCCCCTGCGGCCCGAACTCTTCGTGGCCACCACGGGTACCGACGCCGACTGGGTGGCGAAGCTCATCGACGTCTACCCGGATGATTTCAAGGATCCCGATTTCAAGGAGGGCGGCGCCTCCCCCTGGGACCGCACGCCCAACCCCATGGGCGGCTACCAGCAGCTGGTGCGAGGCGAAGTCATGCGCGGGAAGTTCCGCGACAGCCTCGAGAAGCCCGCCCCTTTCGTCCCCGGCCAGCTCACCCGCGTGGCCTGGTCCATGAACGACATCTTCCACACGTTCAAGAAGGGCCACCGCGTCATGGTGCAGATCCAGAGCACCTGGTTCCCCCTCATGGACCGCAATCCCCAGGTGTTCATGGATATCAACAAAGCGAAACCAGAGGACTACAAGAAGGCTACCCATACCCTCTTCCACGACGCCGCGAGGCCCAGCGGGATTGGCGTTAGTGTGTGGCCAGAAACAAAGAAATGAACCACCGATGGACACCGATCAAAGCTGATAAACACCGATAAAGCCAATCCGAAACCCTTCAAATGGAGTTTCCGCGGCTACAACCTCCAGACTGGAGAACCCAAAGGATCGCCCCATGCCAAAACCAAAACCGGCCAGCCGCGCCCCTGAACTCGAACATCAACTGCGACAAATCCTGGGCCACGACCAGATCCGGGTGAAGCCCTATGGGAAACACCTCATCATCCAACTCGTCCAGAATGACGAGGCCGATACCATGGCACGGATCACGGACCTGGGAGGGGGTGCCTATGGAGCGGCCTTCCACTCGCTCACGGGGCGCTGGGAACCCCTACCGGGAACTGGCCCGTTAAAAGAGATGGCGGAACTGCTCACAACCTTAGTCGGTGTCTATTTGCAGCCATATTAATTAAAGATACTTTAGGGATGAAGCACTAGTCCCTATTCGGTGTTCATCGGTGGCTAATCTTTCTTGTCTTTCCACCCCTCCAGCACCCGGAACCGGCTGCCCATCAGGTCGGGCAGGGTGAGCTGGAGGAGGTTCTCGGTGCGCTTCATGCGCTCGGGGGCGGGCAGGGCCATCCACACCGGGGCCCACTGGTCCAGGGGGGCGTGGGTGCGGATCCATTTGCTCAGCTCCATGTGGCCGAGCCCGGAAAATCCCTCACCTTCGAGCAGGGCGGTCAGCCGGGTGAAATCGACATCCGCTGTCAAATCGGCTTCGCCCAGGTCCTCGTGCCAGTTGCCATCCACGCTGTGGGCCTTGAAACGGCGCAGGTCCGCGCCCTTGGCCAGCAGTCGGCCCGCGGGCTCGCCATAGTCCACGGCCAGGAAGAGCCCCGCCTCCAGGGACGCCGCCAGCTCATGCACCAGGGCAGGCAGCCCCTCGCACCAGATGCTGCCATCGCGGGGCTCCAGGCCGTCCGTCTGCTCCGCGAACCAGGCCCCGGCCTCGCCGGGCTCCGCCGCCTGCCACTCGGGGCCCGCCACCGTGAGCACCTCCCGGGTCCAGCGCTCGCCATCCCAGCGCCAGGGCTGGGCCGGCAGGGCGTCGAAGAGCTCGTTGCTGAAGATGGCGCCCGTGAACGGTTCCAGCGGTTCGTTCTCGGCGGAAAACCGCGCGCGGTTTTCCGAAAGGAAAGGAGCTAGGGCCGCTTCCGCGGCCTTTCTGGCCGCCGGATTGTCGTCGCGGTGGACGTAGACGAGGGATTCGGCGAAGGGGCCGGTGACTGCGTTCAATACATCGCGGCCCAGCCAGCCGCGGCCCGCGCCGGGTTCCAGGGCCGTGAAGACCGCCGGCCGGCCCAGGCGTTCCCAGGCCGCCTCCAGTCTCAACGCGAGGGTCTGTCCCAGCAGGGGCCCCAAGTCCAGGGCCGTGTAGTAGTCCTTCCCCTCGAAGCCCCAGGGGCCGGTCTGGCGCCGGTAGTAGCCGTGCTCGGGATGGTAGAGGCCCAGGGCCATCACCTCGGCGGCGGGGACAGGGCCTTGCTGCGTCTGTTGTCGAAGAAGCGTTTGAAGGGGATTCACCGGGTCGCCTTGAGCCAGCCCAGGGCCTTGGGGTGGGCCGCCCAGGCTGGGATGAGATGGGAGGCAGCGCAGGCCGCCTGCTCCGGACTCTTCCATGTGTAGCTCGCGGGCGACTGCTTCGGCAGCTTGCGGTGGCCCAGCAAGTAGGCCTCCAGGTATCCGTTCTCCTCCCTGGCCAAGACCCGGGCCTTGGCGGCGCGGTCCAGGTCGCCCAGCAGGAAGGCCTCCAGCACGTCCCCCCAGAGCAGCTCCAGATCGGGAACCCCCTTGAACCTGTTCCGCAGGGCCCTGTAGGCCTTCACGTCACCTCGGCGCAGGCTGAGCGGGCCCAGGATCATGCGAATCCCCTGGTTGTCGTGCTTGTTGAGTTGGATCAGGGCTCGGAAGGCCTTTTGTGCCTCCATCAAGCGGCCCAGGTCCAGCAGCAGCCACGCACGATCGGCGCAGGCCCGCATGTAGGGGCGGGATTCGGTCATCCCCCAGAAGTGGCCCTTTTCTTCCTTGAAGAAAACCGGGCCCAGACGCGCCTCCTCGGAGGCGATGGCTTCTTCCAGCCGCTGGATGTACTCCTCAGAGGTGCGCGATTCCAGCCGGGCCAGCCGGATCTTGGCTTCGCAGCAGCCCGGATCCGCCTCCAGGGCCTTCCGTAGCCAATCCACGGCCTGCTCACGGGTCCGAGCTTCCCCGGCCTGATCCACCCATTCCATGGCCCGATCCTCCGGGCTCATCTCCTGGGAGGCCACCAGTTCATCCACATTGGCGCCCACGAAGCTGTTCATGAAGGCCTGCATCTCTGCTTCATCCTTGAATGGCCGATCCTGCATCGCGCGATTCATGGCACGAAAGAATTTTTCAGTGAGTTCACTCATGTTCGACACATCTCCCACATTGGGCGCTTCAAACATCCAATCCCGATACCGCCACCTCGCAGGGCACGCCCAGCTCCTTGAAGTGCTCGATGCCGCAACGGACCTTGTCCGCCTCCGAATTCCGGAGCTTCAGGAAGTCCTTGGTGCTCTTGGTCTCCTTCACCAGGTACAGGGTTGAGTCCTGGTGCTTCACAATGGCCCAGTCGGGGTTGTATTTCCCGACAGGGGTATCGATCTCGAACCAGCCGGGTAGCTTCACAAAGAGGCGGATGTCCTCGCGATCGTCGAGACTCTTGGCGAAGGCTCGCTCGATCTCGGAGTCGTAAACCACATACTCGTAGAGGGAGTGGTTGACCTTTTCGGCGCTCAGGAAATTGATCAGCTCCTCGTTCTTGAAGAGCATCATCTCCCATTCGGAATTGGGCGTGGTGCCAGGGATCCGCTCGTATTTGATCCCGTCCACCAACATGCGGTGGAGCACCGTCTTCAGGATGTGGGCGATCTCGTCCATGAAGCGCTGGGGGTTCGCGAAGAACTCTGTCAGGCGGCCGGAAGCCTTCAGGATATGAACCAGGGTGGACCGTGTCAGCTCAGTCTCGTTTTGCAGGTAGGCCAATAGATCCGGAACGGGACGCGCACCATACGGCACCACTTCTTCCGAAACCCCAAGGGCCGTGGCCATCACCCCGCCCTTCTCCACCCGCAACTGCCCGGCCACGGTTCGGATCTTGGGGGCCTCGATGGTGGACATGCGCTTGATCTCGTCCAGCGCCCGCTCCACCAGCTTGTCCGTCTTGAACTCCACCCGATAGGTGGTCCTGGGTTTGATTCGCTCCCACAGCTCCTTGAAGTCCTCTGTGAGGACGATCTCCTTCTTCAGGCGGTTGGGGCCTTCCTGGGTATCCCGCCGGATGTGGCGTTCGATCTGATATTCCGCGAGTAGGTCCACCACCGCAGGCGCCATGTCCTGGAAGGTTGCTGGAAGATCGAGTGTGAACCCAGGCTTCTTGGGGTCAAAAGCAGGCTGGATGCGATTTTGGTCATCAAGCATGCCCTTGGCTACCAGAGCACTTCGGATGGCCTCGGCCGATTCCTTTCCGAGGGGTTGCTCCTGCCCATCCACCACCCGGACCAGCCGGATCAGTGCGGTAAGGGGAACCTTGCCGAAGGTGACGCCGCAATCCTCCTCGTATTCCGTCTGCAGGGCCCGTGCGAAGTCTTCGTAGCTCTCGCTGGCCATGACATAGAGCTTGTTGATCGAATCATCCCGCACGCGGCAACCATTCTGGTCCACGGGTAGGCGAAGGCCCCGGCCGATCTCCTGGCGCTTGCGCAGGGCGCTCCGGGCTTCGTTCAAGGTGCAGATCTGGAAGACATTCGGGTTGTCCCAGCCTTCGCGCAGGGCGGAGTGGCTGAAGATAAAGCGCAAGGGTTCATCCGAAGAAAGCAGGCGCTCCTTGTCCTTCATGATGAGGTTGTAGACCTCGTCATCGGCCTGGGTGGCGCCGCTGGTGTCTTTCAGGACGCCTTTCTTGTCCTGGGCGAAGTAGCCGTTGTGCAGCTTCTCCACGGACTCCTGGAGCCATTTCAGGCCTGAGTATCGCGCGTCCTTTTTCAGCTCAGTCAGTGTCTCCTCAAAGGCGGTGGCGAACTTGCCCGGGAGGGGCCTGCCGTCCTCGCCATAGTCCCGATAGTTGGCGACGCGGTCGATGAAGAACAGCGTCAGTACCTTGATACCGCGCTCTCTAACCTGGAGTTCCTTCTGTAAGTGGCGCTCGATGGTCTTCCTGATCTGCGTGCGCCATACATCGTCCCGCATGCCGCCGATTTCATCCCCCTCACGCAGCACCCGCCCATTGTTGAAGCGGATGAAGGCATTTCCTGGCTCCGCGTTGATCTCGGCCACGGAAAATCCGTCCTGGTAGCAGGCTCGCTCATCGGACAGGGCATAGAGATCTGCGCCCTGCTTCACCGTGATCCCCTTTTCCTTGGGCCCTTCGGTGGTCTGCTTGTGGATGCGCAGTTTGGCCTTGATGCCCTTGGCGTAGTCAATCTTCTCCACACGGACAAAGGCCTCGTTCGCCGCGCCCTCGGCTTTGGAGCTGGCTACGATGATCTGCTTCACCAGGCGCAATTCGAAGGCGCGGACGGGATCCAGGCGGTAGATGGGATTGTAGAGATTCCGATGCGTGGCGGAGTAGCGCAGGGTGCAAAGCGGGTTCAGGGCTTTGATGGCTTCCTGGGCCTTGTCCGTGGAATCCACGCTTTGGGGCTCGTCGATGATCACGATGGGCCGGGCGGCCTGCACGAATTCGATGGGTTGGCGGCCAGAGAGCTTGTCGCTCTCCTTGTAGATCACATTGCTCTTCTGCTCGTCTTCCGTGCCCGTGAAATTCTTGCGGAAGGCGTCAATGTTGATGACCAGGATTTGCAGCGTGTTGCTCACCGCGAATTGCCGCAGGCGACTCACATCCTTCGCGTTGTAGACGAAGTGTTCACAGGGCAGGTTGTCGTAGATCCCCCGCAGGTGGTCCCGCGTGATTTCCAGGTTCTTCAGCACACCTTCGCGAATGGCTACGCTGGGCACGACGATGATGAACTTCTGGAAGCCATAGCTGCGGGACAGCTCGTAGATGGTCCGCAGATAGACATAGGTTTTCCCCGTGCCGGTTTCCATCTCGACTGTGAAGTGGGGGCAGATCCGGGCGGTGTCGGCTTGGGCGTCGAAGAGGTCCCAGGCCGCCAAAGGGGTAGAGGCATCCGGAACCTCGATATCGTTTCGAAGCTGGACCGTGCGGGTGTTCTCTCGAAGGCGGTCTTCGTCCAGCAATAGGCGATTGCCAAGGCCCAGCTCGGTCTGCTCCTGCCCCTCGAAGATTCCACCGAAATCCCCCTGGCGGATCACGCTGAAAATGGGAGCGCCGATCGGCTGGCCGTCGAAGAGGTCCACCACCGAGGCCACGGCATCGAGCTGGTAGGTCTGGTTGGCATCGAACTGCAATTTCATGGTCATTGATCTTTCGTCTGGTAGGCCTGCTCGGGATGATTCAATCGGTCCTCGTGAAGCAACTGGAGTGCCTTTTCATCCACCATGGGGGACAAGAACCGGGACCGGAGATTCACGGGATCGCGATTCAACAACTCCCCCAACTTCCCGGCCGTCAGGAACCGCCCCCGGCATAGGGCCAGAATGGTTTCCCGCATCTGGGCTTCGCTCACTTTCCCGGCGCCCCGTACGGGTGTGGCAAGCGTCTCCAAGCGTATTTGATCGGAGTCCGTGAGGCCGGGCACCTCCTCCTGCCCCAAATGAGTGGAGTCCTCCGGCAAATGAGTGGAGTCCGGGCCCACTTGAGAGGAGCCCCCCTCGGCTTGAATGGAGTCGGATCCAAGGGTGGCCTGGCCCGGGGTCTGGTCCGGGGCCTGGAAGAGAGGACCCGCCGTATCCTTCCATTCCAGGCGGTACTGCGACCAGCGCCTTCGATTGTCGGACACCAGCCAGCCACGCTGGCAGAGGCCCTGGAGCCCACGGGTGATATCGAAGGAAAGATCACTCATCATTCCCCCTCTCGGGATTCGGTGATCCGCCTGATACCGGCCACCAGATTACGAAAACTGGCTGACCGCACATTTTCGAGGTCCAGCCAGGGGCCGATGGCCCGAGAGCCGCTGACTTTTTGATATCGGCCTTTGGTTAGGCTGGACAGTTCTTTGGATGGAGACCCGAGATGGTCGGGGGACCTGAATTTTGCGTTCTGCTGATAGCGATTGAGCCCGGACAATCCAAGGCCTTTTTCCACAGCCGCCAGATCCGCGAGGTAAAAGGTTTCTAGTTCCCGACAGGCAAGGCGGACCAGCGTCTCAGGGCGTCCTGCTTGTCCACAGAGAGTAGCAAGCCGAGCCTTCAAGACTTTGCAATCAGCGTGTGAATCCAGATCCCGTAAAACGACGAAGCTGGCGTCGGGATTTTGGTAGCCACGTATTTTACGGACCAGCTGCTTTTCGAGGTCCTGTTTACCTTGAAAGGGGATGCAGCGAAGGTGAATACCCTCCGGCATCAGCCTCGGGAGTAACCCTTCGAGCATGGCCTGGGCCGACTCTTCCTCTAGTAGAATAACCAACTCCCTCATTGCGGGTCGGCTCCTTGGAAGAAGCCCTGCTTCCATAGGTAACCCATCTGATCGCCGTCGTTCATGTAGGCAGCAATTTGGGGATCGTCTTTGGCCCGGCGAACTTGGGTATAACCCTCTTCCTTGACTAGCCAAAGAACCTCATCCAATTCACAGGCATTGAGGAAATCAGGCGAATGGGTTGAAACCAGAACCTGCCCGCCACGGTTTGCATACAACCGAAATTCTTCCGCCAGCTCGGACATGAGCTTGGGATAAAGCTGATTTTCGGGCTCCTCGACGCAAAGCAAGGGGTGAGGGTTCGGGTCATAGAGGAGCACCAGATAGGCGAACATTTTGATGGTGCCATCCGATACATAGCGGTCCAGAAAAGGTGTTTTAAAAGACCCGTCCTGGAATTGCAAGGTCAGGTAACCATCCAGGGAGAGGACAGGCGTGATTTCTTTAACGCCAGGTACCCGCTTCTCGATATTGGAAAGGATTTTGTCAAACACTTCGCGATGTTGTTCGTATAGGTATAAGGCGACGCGAGGCAGGTTGTCACCGGTCTCGGAGAGATGTTCCGACTCTCCTGATGCCTCCTTCCTCCCCCGGGCCGAGCTGATATGGAAATCAGACACATGCCAGGCCTCAATTAATTGCCTGAATGCATTCGCAGCTTTGAATTGATCGAATTGTCCTAGGCCCTTGATGGCGAGAATATCGGGGGAATTGAGTTTCTGAGTTTCCCGATCCAGATCCTCGTCAGGCTTATTGAAATCTTCTTCATTGGTAATTGCATACCCTTCACCTGCCGAAAAATCCAGAAAATGAAAAGGTGCCCCATATTGGCTGCGTTTGTAGCGCAGGATTTCCCGCTTGACGATCGGTGCGCCTTTGCGCTCTCCAATCTCCAAAACGTAGGTAACGAGCCGATCAACGCCAAGGATCGGCATCCGATACTGGATCTCGATCAGGATGGTATCGCCCCCGGAATCTCGGCTGATAACTTCGCGAAAGCGTCCACGGGTATCCAAGGCCTGCCGCACATTGCCTTTGAGGCAGTCATGAAGGAATCCGAACACATCGTAGAGCGTCGTTTTACCTGTGCCGTTCGCGCCGACCACGACGCAGAATTTTGGGATATCCCGGATATGGACATCTCGAAAGACCTTGTAGTTTTTGAGCCGGATGGATTCGATTCTCATGGGGTCATCCTCCCTACACCGTCAGGAACTTGGCGACGCCCTTGGTCTTGAAGATCTGGACGGCGTTGGTCTTGAGCTGGTCATTGCCCGCGAAGCCCTCGTCCAGGCAGACCACGCATTCCGGCGTGAGGTCGGCCATGGCGCGGATCAGATCCAGGCTAAGATCCCGCTCCAAGCAGACCAGCATCCCGTTTCCGGCCACGCCGAAGACCTCATGCCCGGCCAACGAGAGCGCCTCCACGGGCGTCGTGAGCGGGAAGCCCCGCTTCAGCAGGATCTCGAAAAGCAGGTCCTGGTTGCTGCGCCCCTCTTTGATATGATCGATGTAGAGGTCCAGCTGTTGGGTCAGGGCACCCGATTCGTGAGGGACATACGCATCCCAGGGCTTGAAGTTGGAGTCCGCGAGTTTGAAAACGCGGAACCCGCGATCCTGTTTAATGGTGTCTTCCTTAACGAACTCACCTTTCTGCGGAGCATCCTCTGCATTGAGCTTTTTTATCACCCGGCGAATCCGCTCCTTGGTGATATCAGCAATGGTTAGGTAGTCCGTGCGACCTGTCAGTTCAGGAAGCTGAACAAGGATGAATTTGCGGCTGACATTGTCTTGGTTGCTCAGATTCAATACAGCGTGCCCGGTGGATCCACTACCCGCAAAGAAGTCTAATACGATCCCGCCATCTCTTGTCCCCTGCTTGATTAGGCGTTCAAGCAATACGGATGGCTTAGAGAAGTCAAATACCTCTTCGCCAAATATTGAGCGGATCTCAGCTGTCCCATCACCGGTAAACACATCGTCGATGATGCTTGGAAAGGCAACAAACTCCGTTTGCAATTCACTCCTAAACTTTTTCTCTCGTGGCCGACCATCGGACTTAGCGGGGAATAAAATGCATCCGGCTTCGACGAGTCGTTGCATTCGTTCTGATGCGTAGCGCCAGCCAGTGTCATCTGGCGGAGCAAAGGAGCGGCCAGTAGCAGGATCGGTTATCAAGTAATGCAGGTTAGGCCTCTGTGCCTTTGTCGCTAATCCGAGAATGCTGCGGCTCATCCAATCTCCTCGGGGGTCCTCGTCTGGGTTTGCGAATTTAGATTCATCCCGTTCGACGCCTCGTAATACCCCTGAATCAGATCGCGTAAAAAGAAAGACATACTCGTGATCAGTGGAAACACCAGTCTTCGCTCTTGAATCCGGGAATTTCCGGCTTTTCCACACGAATTGGGCGCTGAAATTGTCTTCACCGAAAATATCATTCATGAGAAACCGAAGCGCACCGACTTCGTGGTCGCTGATGCTTACAAAAATTAGCCCGTCTTCAGAAAGAAGATTTTTAGCCAAATACAGCCTCGGATACATCATGTTCATCCACTTGGAGTGGAAGCGCCCATCCGTGTCCGTGTTGGTTCCAAACTTCCGCCCCTGGGCATCCACCTGGCCCGTGTATTCCAGGTAGGTCTGGAGAGATTCGCTGTAGTTGTCCGGGTAGATGAAGTCGCTGCCCGTGTTGTACGGCGGGTCAATGTAGATCATCTTCACCCGGCCCAGGTAGGACTTCTGAAGCAGTTTGAGTACCTCCAGATTGTCGCCCTCGATGATCAGGTTCTCCGTGGTGTCGAAGGCGACGCTCTCCTCCGGGCAGGGCCGCAAGGTGCCCATGCTCGGGGCCTGGATGGTCTTGAAGCAGTCGGCCTTCCCCGGCCAGTGCATGCCATAGCGTTCCTTGCCCACATCCACCGACTCGCCCAGCACCAGCTTCAGGCGGTCGAAGTCGATCTTCCCGCCCTCGGTGCGAATCTCGGGCATCAGGCGCAGCAGCTCCTGGCGCTTCTCCTCGCTCAGATCCAAGGATTTCAGGTCCAGCTTCTCGGGGGCTTCGGACATGGGTTTTCCATTCAAGGGATCATTGAAAGATTATTGTTCATAACCACTTGAGCTTGATCGGGGCATTCAGGGCATTGACGGAGGCATTGAAGAGCATTCAATGATCCATCCAATGTCCTGGGGTCATTCAGGAGGGAAAAGGTCACGAGATCCAGGCCTAGCGGTTCTACCAGGCAATCGAACTGAGGTAGCGTACAGCCCGGGCCTCATCCTTTTTGAGGTGGCCCCCCTTCAACTTGATGAGGAGGGAGATGACATTCGTATCCACCACGAGGCGCGCCACTGATCACCCCTCGAAGGCTTGGAGAAACCTGTCGAGGTCTTCTCCGGCCTGCGCATCCAGGCTGGGGGCGAATAGGTCGACTTGGAATCCGCTGTCCATGGGCTGGCGCGGGGGATGGATTCCGACCGGGAAGGTTTTCACAATAAGGGCCGCCTCCCCTCCGATGGAGAGGGTCAGGTCCGCGTCAACCGTCGCTCGCTTCATGATGGCCTCCCGGGAAACACCTCAGTCTAGCGGGAGCATGGCGCGGCAGGCCGCATGTCACGGATCCTTGCGTGGCTTCTTCAACGGCCACTTCTCCAGCAGCACGGGCAGCAGCCATTGGGTGAGGAT
This sequence comes from uncultured Holophagaceae bacterium, assembly GCA_963705865.1. GTDB lineage: Bacteria > Acidobacteriota > Holophagae > Holophagales > Holophagaceae > Geothrix. The sequence continues at coordinate 12,476 of CAVPLE010000146.1, forward strand.
GAGGGCCAGGGCCACGCCGCCCAGGCAGGCGAGGCCGAGGCCGCGCAGGCCGCGGTAGCCGCTGAACACCATGCCGCCGAAGCCGGCCAGGGTAGTGCCCGCGCACACGGCGTTCACCCGGGCCACACGCTGCGGTGCGTCAGCTTCGCCCCGGGCCCGGTGCAGCAGGTTGAAGGCCGTGTCCACGCTGACGCCCAAAGCGATGGGGATGGCCATGAGGGACAGGAAGGTGAGGGGTTCGCCGCCCCAACCCAGGGCGCCCAAAGCCCCAGCCTGGCTGGCCAGCAGAGGCACCAAGGCGAACAGCGCGAAGCGCAGGCTGCGACCGAAGATGGCGATGACGACGAAGATCCCCACCAGGGCCAGCAGCACGGACTGCTGGACCGCCTCTCGCGCGATGCCCTTCACCACGCGGAAGAGGGGTTGCGTGCCCACGAACCGGCCGCCGGCAGCCTCGACTTCCGGCGTGAGGCGGACGAGAGTCGCCTCGTCCAGGCGAATGGGCACCGTCAGGGCCGGGGCCAGCGGGGCGGGGGTCTGCCCATGATGCAGGTGATCCCAGAGGGTCCAGCGGTGGGTTCCTTCCGACGGTTGGGCCGCCCGCGGCAGCAGGGCCTGGAGAGCCCGCACGGGTTCGCCCGGGTCTGCCGCGGCGGAGGCCAGGGCTGACAGAGGCCCCTCCAGCCCCGCGGGATCCAGGCCCGCCTTGGCCGCGGCTTCCAGCACCTGATGCCGCCAGGTTTCGGAGCCCAGGATGTGACGCAGCTCAGGGTCCATCGACTCCCAGTCCGGAACCGGAAGGCCCGCCTCACGGAGGATGGGGCTCAGCTTGTTCCACCGGGCCGGGAGACGATCAGGGTCTTCGAGCGGAATCTGCAGGGCCAGGGGCTGGAGGCTGGCACCGAGGGTCTTCGTCAGCCGTGTCTGGAGGGTGAGCGCGGGGTTGCCCTGGGCCCGGAAGCGGCGGAGGTCCTCCTCCCAACGGGTGCGCGGAGCGCCCACCAAGGCCAGGACCAGCAGGGCCAGGGCGGCCCAGGGGGCCCAGGCCCGGCGGCGGGGCAGGGGCGGCGGCGGACCCGGGGCGAAGGTGCCTTTGCCCCGATCCAGCCAGAGCAGCAGGGGCGGCATCACCAGGAAGGTGGCGGCGAGGCAGGCCAGCAGCCCCAGGCCCGTGGTGAGGCCCAGATCCCGGATGCCGGGGAAGGGGGCGAAGGCCAGCGCCAAAAAGGCCAGGGCCGTGGCCAGGGCGCCCGCCACCACGCCCGGGCCCGTGCCCAGCAACGCGGCCCTCAAGGCACGGGCCTTGACCCGGCCTGCCCGGCGCTCCTCCCGGTAGCGGCTGAAGAGCAGGATGCCCACGTCGTCGCCCACGCCCAGCAGCACGGCGCCAAAGCCCGCGGCCATGAGGTTCACGCGCCCCAGCATCCAGCCCGTGAGCCCCAAGGCCCACACCATGCCGATGAGCAGCGGCCCCATGACGAAGCCGTAGCCCGCGAGCGTGCGGAAGCCCAGCCAGTACACCAGGCCGATGAGAACGAAGCTGAGGGCCAGGCTGAGGAGCACCTCGATCGTGAGCCGGTGGGATTCCCAGGCGGTGATGGCGTGGGCGCCGGTGGCCTGGAGCCGGAAGGTGCGATCCGCCTGGGGGCCCAGCGCGGCCTCGGCGGCCTTCACTGTGGCGGCCTGAGGAAGGGGGCCTTCGGCCCCCCGGCCCAGCCAGGCCAGGGCGCGGGTCGTCGCCTTCACGTCCGTGGCCGGGAACCCCGCCACCAGGGGCAGCAGGACGAAGCGGCCATCCTTGGTCTCCAGGTAGCCGGTCCGCATGCGCAGGGTGAAGGCCCGGCCCAGGGCCTGGGCCTTGGCCATGCCTTCGCCGTTCTGCGGGGCCAGATCCCGGAGGCCCAGGGGATCCAGCCGAGCCAGCGCCGCGGACAGGGGTTCGGGCGACGCCAGGGCTTTCGCCGTGGCCTGCATGCGCCGCAGCATCTCCGCCGGATCCTTCAGGGGCGCCAGGCGATCGCCCAGCCAGGCCGGGGCCAGGGCGTAGAGGGTCTCCGTGGTGAGACGGCTCACGGCGGCGTCACCCTCGGCGATGGCGCCCACCGCCAGAAGCGCCGGCCAGGGGCTCACGCCCTCGGGACCGGGCACCGGCACGGGGTCGGACAAGCGTCCTTCGGCGGCCAGGCCGTTGAGGGGCAGGCCACCCTTCGTGAGGAGACGGTCCACCAGGCCTTCGGCCCAGGCGCGGCGAGCCTCCAGGTCGGCTTCGTTCCCCTCGGCCACCAGCCAGAGCAGTTCCTGCTGGCCGACGCCGGCCTCCAGGTTGGCCCGCACGGCGGGGTTCTCGGCCGGCAGCAGGCTCATCAGATCCAGGGCCCGCTCCACCCGCAGGGTCCCCCAGCCCAGCAGCAGGGTGAGGCCCGCCATGAGCATCCAGAGCCCCGAGGGCCGGGACAGGTGCAGGCGGAGGAGGCCGCGCAACAGGACTTTCATGGGGTTACCCCCGCTCCATGCGCTCGATCCAGGGTTTCAGGGCCGGCACCATCTCCACGCGCTCGGCGCCACGGAGCCGCTCCAGGAGGCTGCCGTCCTCCAGACGGGCGAGGGGGTGGTTTTCCCGGCGGTCCATGGCCTCGGGAGGTCCGAGGGAGGTCAGGATGGTGGGCAGTTCCTCGCTGTAGCGGTGGTCCAACAACTGCGCCAGCGCCGCGGCCACCCGGATGTCCGTATCCATGCGGTCCCAGTCGTCCAGCACCAGGAGGGCTGGATCCTGCAGGGGTTCCACCAGGTCGCGCACGCTCTGGAAGGCCTGGTTCTGGAAGCTGCGGATGTCGTAGTAGGCGTCCTTGATGGCCTGGCTGAGCGTCCGCACGGAAACGAACCGCCCACCCTTGCCCGTGCGCTCGGTCCAGGCCCGCAGGGCCGCGGCGGCGAGGGTGCTGCGGCCGCTCTGGGCGGGGCCGTGGATCCACCACAGCTCCCAGCCGTGGCGGAACCTGTGCTTGCCGTTCGAAGCCCACTGGAAGAGCGCTTCCGCCCCCGCGGGACGGATGCCGTGCTCGGGCCGGCGCTTGAGGGCCGCGAGGAGCTTCGCCAAGTCCTCGCGACCTTCCAGTTCGCCCACCTCGTCGACGGGCCGGGCCAGCAGGTCCTCCAAGTCGGCCACGCGATCCAGCAGGGCGCGGGCATGGCTGGCCTGGACGTTGTTCCACCACTTCCAGAAGCGGGCGAAATCGGCTTCGCGGTAGCGCGCCGGGAGGCCCAGGGTTTCCGCGTCCGGGGCCACATCCGCCGTGCAACCACAGACCACCACCGGCTTCTGGGGATCCGGATCGAAAACGAGGCCCTTCCCTTGGCAGCGGGGACAGTCGGGGCGGCCCTTCACCATGGCCCGTCCCCCGTCATGGCCCATCCCCGCCACGGAGGAAGCCGCCCAGGACTTCGCGGCGCCGCTCGCGGATGCGGGAGAAGGCCCGCTCTTCCAGCTGCCGCACGCGCTCCCGCGAGATGGGGGGAACGAACTGCTTGCCGATCTGCTCCAGGGTGAGGGGATCCTCGCCCCCCAGGCCGAAGTGGAGGGTGATGATCTTGCGCTCCTTCTCGCTGAGCGTGGCCAGGCTGGCCTCGATCTGTTCGAGGAAGGCCTCCTGGTCCAGGGTCTGCATGGCGGACGGCTCCACCTCCTGTTCCAGGCTGTCACCCACGGTGAGGTCGGAATCACCCAGGCCCTGCTCGGTGGACACGGTGGACGTGGTCTGCTGCAGCAGCTGGAGGCGCTCCACCTCCTCCTCGGTGAGGTTGGCCGCCGCGGCGATTTCCTTGAGCATGGGCACGCGGCCCAGGGATTGGCTGAGTTTCTGGGTCACCCGGTTCAGGTGCACCAGGTGGCCGGCCACCTTCTGGGGCAGGCGGATCTTGTTCCCGTGCTCGGCGAGCGCGTGGAAGATGGCCTGCCGGACCCACCAGGAGGCATAGGTGAGGAACTTGTTCAGGCGCTCGGGATCGAAGCGCTTGGCCGCCTCGATGAGGCCCAGGTTGCCCTCGCTGATGAGATCCAGCAGATCCAGGCCCATGCCTTCGAACTTGCGGGCCTCCTTGACCACGAAGCGCAGGTTGCCTTCCACCAGCTTTCGGAGGCCTTCGGGATTGCGGTCGTTCTGCCACAGGCGCCCGTTGATGCGCTCCTCCTCTGCCGTGAGCAGCGGCAGGTGGCGGATCGAATCGAAGTACTTGTCGAGCGAACGCTCTTCGAGATGCCGGAGGGGCACAGATCACCTAGGGAGAAGGATCAGCATAGCAAGCGTTCCGACCCGCTTGCGAAGCCTCAGATCATGAGCGTTTGCGGAGTCCATGCGAGGTCAGCTTCACCAGGCCCGTGCCGGTCATCGGCCGGGGCACATCCTTCACGCCCGCGGCCTCCAGGGCCTGGGCCAGGCGCTCCAGATCCTCCTGCAGGCGGTTCAGGCGGTCCCGCAGGCCCAGCACCACCTCCACACCCGCCAGGTTCACGCCCAGGTCGCGAGTGAGATTAAGGATGAATTCCAACCGCTCCAGATCCTCGTCGCTGTAGAGGCGGGTCTTGCCCTCGGTCCGGCTGGGCGTGAGCAGGCCTTCCCGCTCGTAGAGGCGCAGGGTCTGGGGATGCACGCTGTAACGCATGGACACCACGCCGATCATGTAGGCGCCGAGTCTCGGGTCTTTAGCCATGATGACTGCTCCGTTGCTTCCGCACGTCCGCGTCGTTGAGGTCCGCCAGTTCCCGCAGCAGCTCCTTGCTGCGCTCGTCCTGGATCTTGGGGGTCACCACGGCCACCTCGGCGATGAGGTCGCCCCGCTGGTTGCTCCTGGGGATGGGCATGCCCTGGCCTTTCAACCGGAGCCGAGCGCCCGTCTGGGTGCCAGGGGGGACCTTGATGGTCTGTTGGCCCTCGGGGGTGGGCACGTCCACCTTGGCCCCCAGGGCCGCCTCGGAAAAGCTGATCGGCAGCCGCACATACAGGTTCGGCCCCTTGCGCTCGAAGCGGGCGTCCGGTTCCATGCTGATCTGCAGGAAGAGGTCGCCGGGGCCGCCGCCGCGGCGCCCGGCCTCGCCCTTGCCCGCCACGCGCAGACGGGCGCCATCCTCCACCCCCGCCGGGATGGCGATGGTGACGGTCTCCTGCCGGGGATGCCGGCCGGCGCCGCCACACTCGGGACAGGCCGGGGCGCGCGTGCCGCGGCCCTGGCAATCGGAGCAGGTGCGGCCGAACGACAGGAAGCCGGAGCCCCCGCCCACCTTGCCCTTGCCGTGGCAGGTGCGGCACACCTCCTGTTTCTTGGTGGCCTCGCCCGTGCCGTGGCAAGCCAGGCAGGGCTCGGAGCGGTTGATGCGCAGGTTGAGGCGCGTGCCCTCGAAGGCCTCCCGGAAGCCCAGGCGCACGGAGTGGACCAGATCCTCGCCGCGCTCGGGCCCGTGGCGCATGGGACGCCCGCCGAAGCCGGCGAAGATGTCCTCGATGGAAATCCCCCCACCCTGGTCGAAGCCTGGAGGAACCTGTGCCCCGGGACCGCTGGGATCGCCATAGGTGTCGTAATTCTTCCGCTTCTCCGGATCCGACAACACATCATTGGCCTCGGCCAGCTTCTTGAATTCCGCCTCGGCCTTGGCGTCGCCTGGATTCAGGTCCGGATGGTGCTTCCGCGCCAGCTTCCGGTACGCCTTCTTGATCTCCTCCTCCGAGGCCGTCCGAGGCACGCCCAGGATCTTGTAGTAGTCGGGATGGGACATGGGTTTAGTCTAAAGCACTCAGATTTGTTCTAGGTACAAAAATGGGGAGCCCGCGGGCTCCCCATTTTCGTGCCCAGGCTAACTGACGACTTCCGCGTCGATGACGTTGTCGTCCCCGCCCTTCTTGTCACCTCCGGGTGCGCCAGGCGCACCCGGAGCCGGGCCGTCACCGGCGGGGGGCTCGCTCTTGTAGAGGCTTTCCGCCAGCTTGTGGCTCTTGGCGGTGAGGGCCTCCAGGGCCATCTTGATGCGGTTCTGGTCCAGGCTGGCCAGAGCGGCCTTCGCCTCGACGATGGCCTCCTCGGCCTCCTTCTTGTCGCCTTCGGGCAGCTTGTCGCCGCTGTCCTTCAGGAGCTTCTCCACCTGGTAGACCATCTGGTCGAGGTGGTTCTTCTCCTCCAGCAGGGCCTTGCGGGCCTCGTCGTCGGCCTTGTGGGCTTCGGCATCCTTCACCTTGGCGTCGATCTCCTCCTTGGAGAGGCCCGTGCTGCCCGTCAGCGTGATGCTGGCGTCCTTGCCGGTGCCCTTGTCCTTGGCGGTGACGTGGACGATGCCGTTGGCGTCGATATCGAAGATGACCTCGATCTGGGGCATGCCGCGCGGCGCGGGCGCGATGTTGCCGAGGTGGAACTGGCCTAGCAGCTTGTTGCCCTCCACCACGGGGCGCTCGCCCTGGAACACCTCGATGTCCACACCGGGCTGGTTGTCCACGGCGGTGGTGTAGATCTCAGAGCGCTTGGTGGGGATGGTGGTGTTGCGCGGGATGATGACGCTCATCTGGCCGCCGTTGGCGTTGATGCCGAGGCTGAGCGGCGTCACGTCGAGGAGCAGCACACCCTTCACGTCACCGGCCAGCACGCCCGCCTGCACGGCGGCGCCCAGGGCCACGACCTCGTCGGGGTTCACGCTGTGGTTGGGCTCCTTGCCGAAGATCGACTTGACCATCTCCAGCACCTTGGGGATGCGGGTGGAACCACCCACCATCACCACTTCGTCGATCTCGTGGTGGGCCAGCTTGGCGTCCTTCACCGCGTTCTCGCAGGGGCCCTTGAGCTTCTGGAGGATGGGCTCGATCATCAGCTCGAACTTGGCGCGGGAGAGCGTCTGGTTGACGTGCTTGGGCCCGCTGGCGTCCGCGGTGATGTAGGGCAGGCTGATGTCGGTCTGCGTCGTGCTGGAGAGCTCGATCTTGGCCTTCTCGGCCGCTTCCTTGAGGCGCTGCATGGCGTCGGCCTGCTTGCGGAGGTCGATGCCCTCGGCCTTCTGGAACTCATCCGCCAGCCAGTCGATGATGGCCTGGTCGATGTTGTCACCGCCCAGGTGGGTGTCGCCGTTGGTGGACTTCACCTCGACCACGCCCTCGGAGACTTCGAGGATGCTGATGTCGAAGGTGCCGCCGCCGAAGTCGAAGACGGCGATGGTGCCGTCCTTCTTCTTGTCGAGCCCGTACGCGAGGGCCGCGGCGGTCGGTTCATTGACGATGCGCTTCACGTCCAGGCCCGCGATGGCGCCGGCGTCCTTGGTGGCCTGGCGCTGGGCGTCGTTGAAGTAGGCGGGCACCGTGATGACGGCCTCGGTGATCTTCTCGCCCAGGTAGGCCTCGGCGGCCTCCTTCATCTTGTTCAGCACCGCGGCGCTGATCTCCTCGGGGCTGAGGTGCTTGCCGTTCACCACCACGGCGCAGCCACCCTTGTCGGCCCGTTCGACGGTATAGGGGACGAGCTTCTGCTCCTTCTCGGAGTCGGCGAAAGGCAGGCCCATGAACCGCTTGATGGAATAGATGGTGCTCTTGGGCTGGGCCACGGCCTGGCGCTTGGCCGGGGCGCCCACGAGCCGTTCGCTGGTCTTGGGATTGAAGCCCACCACGGACGGGGTGGTGTCCGTGCCCTCGGGGTTCGGGATCACCTTGGGCTGCCCGCCTTCCATGACGGCCACGCAGCTGTTGGTGGTGCCGAGGTCAATGCCGATGATCTTGCCCATGGTGTCGCTCCTTCTGTGGGTTGCCGCTGGGGGATCAGGCCGGGCTGCGCCCACCCTGACCCCATGAGGATACAAGCTGGGCACTCATTGTCAATATGATCTTCCAAATTTGACTCATATTTTCTTCTTGGTTGTTCAATGCCCCTCAAGGGATACTCTGACTTCATGACGCTTCGACCCTGTCCCACATGTCGCACCCCCACTTCCTGGGAGGGCAACCCCTTCAAGCCCTTCTGCTCGGAGCGCTGCCAGACCCGGGACCTGGGCGCCTGGTCGAGCGAAAGCTACCGCATCCCCGAGAAGCCCCAGGAAGAGGACGGCGAGGGGTGGAGCGATGGGGGCGATGCGGAGGTTTAGGTCGAAGCCGGACGGCGGGCCACGATGAACAGCCGGCGGAAACGGAAGGAGGTCCGGCCCGACGCGTCGATCGGATAGGCCGCTCTCAGCCGGTCCCGGTAGGCCGCGAGGAAGGCCTCGCGTTCCCCGGGTTCCAGGACCTCAAGCAGGGGCACGAGCAGGCTGCCTCGCGTCCAGGCGACCACCGGATCGGGACCCTCCAGCCGATGGAGGTAGTCCGTCTCCCAGATGTCGAGGGTCGCGGCACCCGGCGCGAGCCATTCCAGGTAGGCTTCGGGCTCCGACACGGGCTGGCGGCGAAGGAGCGGTTCGAGGCGATCCCGCCAGGGGCCTTCCCCCGCCACGGCGAAGGCCGCCTGATGGGAGGGACGGTCGTGGTTGCGGGGCATCTGCACCGCCAGGCAGCCGCCGGGTTTGAGGAAGCCCATCAAGCGCGGGAAGAGGGTCGCGTGATCCTCCAGCCAATGCAGGGAGGCGTTGGCGTAGAGCAGGTCCACCGGCTCCTTGGGGGCCCAGGTGGCCAGGTCCGCCTGCCGCCAGGCCAGCCCGGGACCATCGGCCGCGGCTCGCGCCAGCATCTCCGGCGACCGATCCACGCCAAGCACCTGGGCCGCGGGCCAACGGGCCTGGAGGATCCTCGTGACGTGGCCGGGACCGCAGCCCAAGTCCACCACCCCGCCGGGAGCTTCCAGGGGCACTCGCGCCAGCAGGTCCAGGGCCGGGCGCAGGCGTTCGGAGTCGAAGCCGAGGTACCGGGCCGGGTCCCAGGGCATGGCTACTTCGCCCGGTGGGTCTTCTTCACCATGTAGCGGGGCCGGTCGCGCACTTCCTGGTAGATGCGGCCGATGTATTCGCCCAGCAGGCCGAAGGCGACGAACTGGCAGCCCACGAAGAAGAACAGGATGGCGAACAGGGTGAACACGCCCTGGGCCGTGCCTTCCGGGTGCAGGAAGCGGTAGACCACCAGGCCCAGGAAGAGCAGGAAGCCGACTCCCGCGGTGATCACGCCAAACACGCTGAGGGCCTGGAGGGGCAGCAGGCTGAAGCTGGTGAGCAGATCGAACTGGAGGTTGATGAGCTTCCAGAGGCCGTACTTGCTTTCCCCGGCGGCGCGCTCGGCATGGGCCACGGGCACCTCGGTGATGCGCTTGGCGAAGCTGTTGGCCAGCGCGGGAATGAAGCTTGAGCGTTCCTTGCAGAGCAGCATGGCGTCCACCACCTCGCGGCTGTAGGCGCGAAGCATGCAACCGTAGTCGTGCAGTTTCACGCCGGTGGTCTTGCGGGTGACCGCGTTGACGATCTTGCTGGGCATGGTGCGGAAGAAGCTGTCGTTCGCCTGGCGGCCCTGGCGCCAGCCGCCCACCACGTCGTAGCCTTCCTCCACCTTGGCCACGAGCTTGGGGATCTCTTCGGGCGGATTCTGGAGGTCCGCGTCCAGGGTGACGATGATCTGCCCCTTCGCCTCCGCGAAGGCGCCGAAGATGGCGCTGTGCTGGCCGTAGTTCCGGTTGAACTCCACCACCTTCACGCGGGGCTCGGCATTCGCGATGCCGATGAGCAGAGGCAGGCTGCCGTCCCGGCTGCCGTCATCCGTGAAGACGATCTCCCAGGGTTTCGAGGGGTCCGCGAAGTGCTCCGCCATCACTTTGGACAGGCGCGCCCACAGCGTGGGGATGTTCTCCTCCTCGTTGTAGATGGGGATGACGATGCTGAGATACGGGTCCATGGGCGCTCCGGCCCTCCATTCTAGTAGGATCAACAGGTTGCTGGAGTCTCCGATGCCCGAGCCCAAGATCCTGCTGGTGGAAGACGAGCTCAGTCTCGCCGAGGGCATCAAGCTCAATCTCGAGCTGGAGGGCCTCGCCTGCACCTGGATCTCCCGAGGGGATCAGGCCCTGAAGCAGATCCTGACCGAACCCTACGATCTGGTCATCCTCGATGTGATGCTGCCGGGCATGGATGGTTTCACCATCTGCGAGAAGGTGCGTGAGGCCAAGAACTTCACGCCGGTCCTCTTCCTCACGGCCAAGAACACGGATGACGATCGCGTGCATGGCTTCGAGACGGGCGCCGACGACTATCTGGGCAAGCCGTTCCAGGTCAGGGAGCTGTTGTTGCGGGTGCGGGCCATCCTGCGCCGCGAGGCTTGGTACAAGAGCCGCGAGATGAGCAGCCGCCAGCCCTTCGGCGCCCACTGGGTGGACTTCGACAACTACTGTGGTGAAGGCCCCAACGGCCCCTTCCAGCTGGGCATGAAGGAATGCATGATCCTCCGTCTGCTCATGGAGCGACCCGGCCAGGTGGTGAGCCGCACGGACATCCTCGACAAGGTCTGGGGTGAGGACGCCTATCCCACCAGCCGCACCGTGGACAACTTCATCGTCCGCATCCGGCGGGTGATGGAGCTGGACCCGCACCACCCCCGCTGGGTGCATACGATCCGCAGCGTCGGCTACCAGTTCGACCCGGAGGGGAAGCAGCGGAAGGGCGAGGAATAACAGAACGGGGCGCGTCGCGCCCCGTTCTGCCCAGTAAAAAAGCCAACGCCTACTTGACGTCGAATTCCCGGCTGCGGCCGAGCTTCTCGAAGGTGGCCATCTGCGCGCCAAGGTCGGCGGCGGGGGCCCCCTGCTTGACGTCGGACAGCACCTGACGCTTCTCCTCGCCCTTGCTGAATTTGCTCTCGGTCATCACGGGTTCCAGGGTCGGCAGCAGGGTCAACTCGCCGGCGGGACCTTCGGGCGCCTTGGAGGTGCCGATGTCGTTGGCGTGAGCCAGCAGGGCGGTGCCAGGGGTAGCGCCCAGGCGGCGCAGGTCCAGCCAGGCGAAGCCGGGATCCCGCAGCAGATCGAGGTCCTCGTTCTCCAGCCAGATCAGCAGGCTGTTCAAGGCCTTGGTCTGGGCCGGGTCGGGCACGCTGCGCAGCTTCTTCTCGCCCTTGACATCCACCTCCTGGCGGGTGTTGTCGATCCAGGCCTGGGCCCGCTTCACCCACAGGGCCGTGATGGCCTTCTGCTCGGCGAAGCCCTCGGGCGCCCTGGGCCCCTTGGCCTTGGCCTTCTTGCCCTTCCTGGGCGTGGCGGAAGCCTCGGGAGCGGTCCAGGTGGGAGCTACGGCATCCACCTTGGGATCGAAGAGCAGGCCCTTGACCTTCAGGAGGCGGCCTTCCAAGCCTTTGGTGCCGGCCTTGGCGGCGGCCCGGGCGGACGCCTGGAGGTTCTTCCAGGTGCTCTCGAGCAGGATCTTCTTCCCGTCGGCGTCATAGAGGCCATGGTTGGCGCGGACCTTGGCCAGGTAGGCTTCCACCGCGGGCAAGGCGGCCTGCGCCTTCTCGGGAAGCTCGGCCTTGGCCTTCACCAGGGTTTCCAGGGCATCCCTCACCTCGACAGCCTTGGGGTGGCTCCGGTAATAGCCCAGCTCATGGGCGGAGAGGGCGGCCCTTTCCAGCGTGTAGGCCAGCTTCCGCTGGCTGGGGCGGAGCTGGTCGAACGTCTTCGGTTCTGGTTGCGGTTCTGGTTGCGGTTCCGGTTTCGGCACCACCGGAGCCTCCACCTTCATCTCGGCGGGCTTGGGTTCCGGCGCAGGGGCCTGGGGCGGGATCTGGGCCGGCTCAGTGGTTGGCGCGGGAGCCGGCGCCGGGGGCGGAGGTACTGGAGGGGGCGTCTGGGCCAGGAGGCCCGAACCCACGATGACTGCCAAAACCCAGCGGCGCTGCATAGGAGGCTCCTCGTTGAGGGTGCGATGAGAGGCTCCAGTATGCCGCAGGAGAACGCGTTACGCCTCGATCGGAGTCTCTAGCAAATGCTCCAGGCTTTGTTTTAGTTGCTTTAGATCGAAAGGTTTACCCAGGTAGGGCACCTGGTTCGTCTCCAGGAAGTCGCGGGTCTTCGCGTCGAAGGAATCGCCCGTGGTGTAGAGGATGCGCCGTGTCATGGCGGGGCGCTGGGCCCGCAGCCACTCGAAGAGGTCCACGCCCGAAAGGCCGGGCATGCGGATATCGGAGACGATCAGATCGAAGGAACCTGCCTCGAGGCGCTGAATCGCCTCCTCGCCCCGGCCGGCGGAGGTGACCTCCAGGCCCCAGACCTGGAGCGCGTCCACCAGGCACTCGAGCAGGAACTCCTCGTCGTCCACCACCAGGGCCCGGCGACCCAGGAGTTCAGGGGCTTGCGCCAACAGGGGCGCCGGGACCTCCGGCGCCCCGGATACAGCCTCCAGGGGCAGCTCCAGGAGATAGGCATTCCCCAGGCCCTCCTGGCTCCGCACCGTGAGCCGACCACCATGCTGGCGGAGGATGATGTTCGCCACCGGGAGACCCAGGGCTTCCGGCGTGGCGGCCGAGGCGGCATCGAAAAGATCCGCCACCCTGCCCTCTGGCAGCGTGGCTCCCGAATCCTGGATCACCACCTGCACCTGGCCGTCCACCGCGCGGGTGGCGATGCGCAGCCGCCTCGTCTCGGCCGTGGCCATGGCCTGGAGCCCGTTCAACAGCAGGTTCGTCAGGGCCTGGCTCATGAGATCCGGATCGAAGGCGACCTCGGGAAGGGCGGAATCCAGATTGAGGTCCAGAGCGACCCCCATGCGCCGGGCCTTCAGCTCCACGAGGGCCACGGCCTCCTGGAGCACCCGATTCAGCTGGGCCCGGACCCGCTTCGGCGCTGGGGGGTTCAACACGGTCTGGAGGGGACCCAGCAGGCTTTGCACCGAATCCACCGCCTTCACCAGGCGGGCCGCCTGCTCGGCCTGGTGGGGATCCATGGCCGATTCGGAAATGAGCCGGGCCTCCAGCAGCACCGGCGTGAGCCGATTCGAGGCCTCGTGGAAGAGGGCGGGCACCAGCCGTCCAAGGGCCTCGTGTTTCTGCGAGTAGACCAGCTGCTCTTCCAGGGCCTGGGTCTCGCTGGTATCGCGCACCAGCGCCGACAGGGCGAGCACGCGGTCGTCGGTGCCCCGCACCGGGGCGTAGGTGATGCTGGCTGGAAAGGCACCGCCCCCTTTGCGGATGCGAACCGTCTCAGGGTCGCGAACCACCTGGCCGCGCCCGACCTGGTGCGCGATCTGATCCAGTTCGCCCACCAGGTGGCTGGGCGAGAGCCGGGAGATGCTGCGCCCTACGATCTCGGCCCGGGTGTAACCGAAGATGCGCTCGGCCGCGGCGTTCCAGGTGAGGATCTTCCCGTCGGGCGCGAAGGAAACCACCGCCTCACCCATGTTCTGGACGAGGCCTTCCAGGTACTTCCGGGTCTTGTGGTTGTCCTGGTTCACGCGGTCCAGTTGGGCGTAGAGCTGGTTCAGCTCATCGTTCTTCTTCTCCAGCGATTCCTTGGCCTGCTTCAGCTCCGAATAGAGCCGGGCCGTCTCCATGTTCGACTTGAGCGCGTTTTCCAGCAGCTCCTGGGGATCCGCGGCTTGGCCAGGCTGGAGATCAGCGACGCTCACGTTGCCGTGCTTCAGCACCGTCGCATCCGCCGTGGGGGCTGGATCCGCGGCGGATCCCGCCGCCGCCTGGGAAGGGATTGGCAGCTCCCGCAGGGTGGTCCGCACGTTGGATTCGATGAGGGCGAGCATCTCGTCGAAGTCCTTGATCTTCTTGTCCAGGTGGTACTTCTTGAAGGTGTAGGCCACCGTCTCCCGGGTGATGGCCAGAAAGGTGTCCAGCACGCCGGTTCCGCGATTGGCCACGGATTCGAAGTAGGGGACGCTGCGGAAATTCAGCCGGCGATTCATGACACCCACGGCCATGGCGTCCGGCAGGTCCCGCTTGTTGTACTGGAGGATGAAGGGTATCTGCTTGATGTTCAGGCGGTTCGCATTCAGGTTGTGGTACAGGTTCGACAACGAATCCACGTTGTCCTGCATCTTTGTTTCACTGGAATCCGCCACGAAGACCACGCCGTCCGCGCCGCCCAGCACCACCCGGCGACTGGCGTCGTACTGCACCTGGCCCGGTACCGTGTAAATCTGCAGGTGGATGGAATTGCCATAGATGTAACCCAGGTTGATGGGCAGCAGGTCGAAAAAGAGGGTGCGGTCCTCTTGGGTGTTGACGGAGAACAGCTCGCCCCGCTGTCGGTCCGAGCACATGGCGTGCAGGGACTGCAGGTTGGTCGTCTTGCCCGAGAGCCCCGGTCCGTAGTAGACCAGCTTGAGCAGAATCTCATTGGCACGAGTGTTGAATTGAACCATGGGTTCGCCAGGGAAAAAGTGGAGTCAAGCCTATCACGGGGCTCTGGAAGACAAGCCGCTTCCCAGCTCTACGGCAGGCCGCGTGCTAGCATGATCTTTTTCACCTTTCCGAGGTTTCCGGCGCGATGACCGTCCCGATTCATGTCGCCGTGATCATGGACGGCAACGGCCGCTGGGCGGCGCAACGGGGGTGGCCGCGCATCAAGGGTCACAAGGCCGGGGTGCAGGCGGTGGAGCGCATCCTCGAGGCCGCCTCGGATGCGGGCATCCGCCACCTGAGCCTCTACGCCTTCTCCACGGAGAACTGGAAACGGCCGCCCTTGGAAGTAGGGGCCCTCATGGCCCTCCTCCGCATGTACCTCCGCATGTTCGTCCACCAGCTCGCCAAGAAGGGCATCCGCTTCCACCACCTGGGGGCCCTGGAGGGCATGCCCGCCGGCATCCAGGCCGACATGAAGGCTCTGGAAGTCGCCACGGCGCAGAACACAGGCATGACTTTCCACCTGGCGGTGAATTATGGGGCCCGCCTGGAGCTGGCCCAAGCCGCCCGGCGTTGCGTGGAGGATGGCCTCCGCCCCGAGCAGGTGGACGAGGCCGCCCTGGGCGCCCGCCTCTGGACCGCCGGGGTGCCCGACGTGGACCTGCTCATCCGCACCAGCGGTGAACACCGCATTTCCAATTTCCTGCTCTGGCAGTCGGCTTACGCTGAACTCTACATGACCGATCTCCTCTGGCCGGACTTCGGCCCCGCGGAGCTGAAGGAAGCGCTTGAGGACTACGCCCAGCGCGAACGGCGCTTCGGGGGGATCTGATGGAACGGACCACACCCAAGGTGGACACGAAGAACATGACCGTGCGCGTGACCACGGCCCTGGTCTTCGGCGCCTTCTTCTTCAGCCTCCTCTGGTTCGGCGATCGCCCCTGGGCCCCCTGGACCTACCTGGCCGTCATGGCCCTGGCCATCCTCATGGGTGTGCGCGAGATGACGCTCATGGCCCGGGTGAGGGGTTTCAATCCCTCCTTGGCCACCGGGACCCTGGTGGGCTGGGGCATCCTTGCCCACTTCTTCCTCGCCACGGGCGGGCAGGATCCGCTGCCCCTCTGGCTGGTTTTCGCCGGGGGGGCCCTGGTCATTCACTTCGGCGCCCTGTTTTTTGATCCCAAGCTGGAAGAAGCCCTGCCCAGCCAGGCCATCACCTGGCTCGGGGCCCTCTACCTGGGTTTCGGCCTGGGCTTCCAGCAGAAGCTGTTCATGCTCGAGGGCACCCTGCCGAAGACCGGCAGCCGGTTCATTCTCGCCCTATTCATCATCACGTGGTTCGGCGATACCGCCGCCTACTTCGTGGGCAGCTACCTCGGCAAACACAAGCTCGCGCCCCGCGTCAGCCCCAAGAAGAGCTGGGAGGGGGCCTTCGGCAACCTGGCCGGCAACCTCCTCGGGGCCTGGCTCATGCAAGCCACCGTCTGTCCCGAGTGGTCCCTGGTGGACGTGGTGGCCCTGGGCCTGCTGCTGGGCATCGCGGGGCAGCTGGGCGATCTGGTGGAAAGCACCTGGAAGCGCAGCGCGGGCGTGAAGGATTCCTGCATGGGTGGCGTGAGCATCCCCGGCCATGGCGGCGTGCTGGACCGCGTGGACAGCCTGGTGTTCGCCGCGCCGGTGCTCTTTGCCTATGTGCATTTCGTGCATGGGTTCAATTGACGTGAGGCACCTCGCCCTCCTCGGCTCCACCGGGAGCATCGGCACTTCCACGCTGGACGTCGTGCGGGCCCATCCCGGGCGGTTGTCGGTGGCGGCCTTGGCGGGGGGACGGAATCGGGAGTTGCTGAAGGAGCAGTGCGAGACCTTCCGGCCCCGCTGCGTGTCCGTGGGCTCCCAGGCCGACGTCGCCTGGCTGCGCACGAGCCTCTCCTATCATCCCGAACTGCACTGGGGCGACGAGGGCCTGCTGGCCTGCGCGCTCCACCCCGACGCCGATACGGTGGTGGCCGCCATCGTCGGCAGCGCGGGCCTCGCCAGCACCGAGGCGGCCCTGCGCGCCGGCCGCCGGGTCTGCGTGGCCAACAAGGAGTCCTTGGTGGTGGGTGGGGCCCTCATGCACGAGGCGGCCCTTGCCGGTGGCGGCGAGCTGCTGCCCGTGGACAGCGAGCACGCCGCCCTGCACCAGCTGCTGGACGGCCGCGATCCCGCCTCCATCCGCGAGGTGCGCATCACCGCCAGCGGCGGCCCCTTCCGGGACTGGCCCCTGGCCCGCATCCAGGCGGCGACCATCGAAGAGGCCCTCAACCATCCCACCTGGAAGATGGGCCCCAAAATCACCATCGACAGCGCCACCCTGATGAACAAGGGGCTGGAGGTCATCGAGGCCTCGGTGCTCTTCGGGCTCACGGCCGATCAGGTGGCCGTCACGGTCCACCCCCAGAGCCAGGTCCACGCCATGGTGGGCTTCCACGACGGCAGCTACCAGCTCCAGGTCTGCGCCAACGACATGAAGCTCCCCATCCAGTACTGCCTGCTCTACCCGGACAAGCAGCCCGGCCCCGTGGCCCCCTATCCCTGGGAGGAGGCCCGCGCCTGGACCTTCGAGGCCCCGGACCTGGAGCGCTTCCCCTGCCTGGGCCTGGCCTTCGAGGCCCTGCGGGAGGGCGGCACGGCCCCAGCCCTGCTGAACGCCGCCAACGAGGTGGCCGTGGCCGCTTTCCTCCAAGGGCAGCTGGGTTTCTGGGACATCCAGGCCTGCAACCGGGACACCCTGACCCGGATTCCCGCCGAGCCCCTGGAGTCCCTCCCCCAGGTGCTGGATGCGGATCGGGCCGCGAGGCGTCATGCTGAAGGATGGGTCCGAAACCGGGTCCGCTCTTTTGGGTGTCCATGAACCGTCTTCGCCTGCCTCTGTCGTCCGTTTTCGCGCTCTTCGCCGTCTCCGTCCTCGCCCTCAAAGTGCCGGGCGTCGGGTTCTGGGGCCCCATCCTCATGCTGGGTGGCCTCATCTTCCTCCACGAAGGGGGCCATTTCCTGGCCGCCAAGGGGATGGGCATGCCCGTGGAGGTCTTCTCCCTGGGCTTCGGCCCCCGCCTGTTCGGCTTCAAGTGGCGCGAGACGGATGTCCGCCTTTCCCTCCTGCCTCTGGGCGGCTACGTCAAACTGGCCGGCTTCAATCCAGAGGAGCCGGGCGCCGAGGATCCTTACGGTTTCCTCCAGCAGCCCTTCTCCAAGCGCATGCTCTTCTACAGCGGCGGCATCCTGGCCAACCTGGCCACGACGCTGGTCCTGTTCACCTATGTCGGGGCGGACCAGGCCCGCATCATCAAGGCTGAACCCCGCACCGGATCGGCCCTCGTGGTCGACCAGGTGGTCAAGGGACAGCCCGCCGATCTGGCCGGCCTCCGGGCCGGGGATGAACTGCGACGCGTCGGTCCGTTCGCCCTCCCGGAAAAGCGCTGGGAGGATGCGGTGGCTTACATCCAGGCGCATCCAGCCCAGCCCCTTCCCATCGACGTGGTCCGTGAAGGCAAAGCGCTCTCCTTTTCGGTCACGCCCGCGACCGAGGGTGGCACCGGCCGCATTGGCATCGCGGCGGGCCCCATCGCCTACGATTTCCAGCGCCGCGCCTTCCGTCCAGGGGACCTCCTGATGGGCGGACGCTTCGCCGCCGAGACCTCCTGGCACATGAGCGGCCAGGTGTTCGGCTTCCTCAAGAAGCTCGTCACCTTCCAGGCCCGAAGCGCCGAAGTGGCCGGGCCCATCGGCATCATCCGGGCCGGGAGCCGTGCCGCCAAGTCTGGATGGCAGGAGTTCCTCTTCATGTGCGCGGCCATCAGCCTCCAGCTGGCCATCCTCAACGCCCTGCCCATTCCGGCCCTGGATGGCGGGCACATGGCCCTGCTGGCCTTCGAGAAGCTGCGCCGCAAGGACCTCACCATCGAGCTGAAGGAGAAGATCCTCACCGGCGGCTTCCTGCTGCTGGCCTCCCTCATGGCCCTGGTGATCTTCCTGGACCTGATGAAGCTGCGGAAGTAGGGGCTACTCCTCGTCCTCTTCTTCTTTCGAGTCCTTCGGCTCCTTGGGCGCTTCCACCACCACCTTGGCCTTGAGCTGCTGTCCGGCAGCCTCCAAGGTGAGGGTGTAGTCGCCAGGGAGCACGAAGGGACGCCGGCCGGCCGGCAGCCCTGGCCGGGTGGCCGGATCCACCTGCAGATCCCAATCCACGCGGCCCAACCCGGCCTCGGGCTTCAGGGTCCAGACACGCTGCACGGCGTCCTTGCTGTCCCGCAAGGTGAAGGTGGCCGCGCCGGCCTGGGCCTGGTAGAACCAGAAGCTGTAGGGGTCGGGCTCCCGGGTGGCGAACCAGCCGGGGCGGTCCTGCTTCCACCAGGCCTGGGCCTTCACCTTGGCGGGCTCGAAGAGGTGGGCGGCCTGGGTTCGCACCTCCGGCGTGAGCAGCTCCAGGGCCCCGATGGGCGCCACGAAGGCGCTGCGGCCGTGGGTGCCCACCACCAGATCCTTCGCCTTGGGCTGGATGGCCAGGTCATGCACGGGCACATGGGGCAGGGCGCGGCCCAGCACGTCCCAGCGCTGGCCGCCATCCAGGGAGACGAACACGCCGAAGTCCGAGCCCGCGAAGAGCAGCTTCGGGTTCGCCGGGTCCTCGCGGATCACATTGAGGTTTTCCGCCGGCAGATTGCCCTTGATGGACACCCAGGTGGCGCCGTAATCCGTGGTTCGGAAGACGAGCGCCTCGGTGGCGTCGTTGCGGTAGGCGCTGAAGGTGGCGTAGGCCGTGCCTTCGTCATGGGCACTGGCCTCCACCCGCGTCACCCAGCGCCCCTTGGGCAAACCTTTCTCGGCGTGCTTCCAGGTGAAGCCGCCATCGCGGCTCACCTGCACCAGGCCGTCGTCCGTGCCCGCGTACAGCAGGCCGAAGCGCTTGGGGCTTTCCGCCAGGGTGGTGAAGGTGCCGTAGGGCACGTTCCCGACCTTGGGATGGGTGGTGAGATCGCCGCTGATGGCCGTCCAGGTGGCCCCGCGATCCAGGCTGCGCAGCACTTCCTGGCTGCCCGTATAGAGGATGTCGGGGCTGTGGGGTGACATCAGCAGGGGCGTCATCCAGTTGAAACGATGGGGTGTCTCCTTCAGTTTGTGGACGGGCCGGATGACCGTGCGGCCCGACTTCTCCAGCCGGCTCATGTGGCCGAACTGGCTTTCGGTGTAGATCGTGGTGTTGTCCCGGGGATTCACCTGCACGAAACCGCCGTCACCCCCATAGATGGCGCGCCAGGCATCGGTCTGCTGCTGGGGCTTCAAGGGCGTGGCGGGGCCCGCCATCACGCCGTTGTCCTGGAGCCCGCCGTAGATCTTGTAGGGCTCGGCGCGATCGGTGGTGATGGCGTAGAACTGCCCCACGGGCAGGTTCTTCACGTTGCGCCAGGAGCCACCACCATCCGTGGAGACATTCAACCCGCCGTCGTTGCCCAGCACCAGCCGGCGGCCATCCCTTGGATCGATCCACAGGGCGTGGTGGTCGGGATGCATCACCTTCCAGTCGTCCCCGTTGATGCCCTTGAAGGTGCGGCCGCCGTCCTCGCTCTGAATGGCCGGCATGCCCAGCAGGTAGACCTTGCGATCGTTGGTGGGATCCACCCGCACCTGGCCGAAGTAGTAGCCGTAGGTGTAGGTGAACTGGTCCAGGCGGCCTGTGTGGGTTCGCTTCCAGGTGGCTCCGCCATCCTCCGTGGCGTACAGTTCCGGCCCGATGATGTTCGTGTCGAACAGGGCCTGGTCCGCATCGCCCAGCCAGTCCAGCAGGTCCTTCACCTTGACCTTGCCATCCTTCAGATCCGCCAGGAGACCCTCAGCCGTGAGGGTCTTGGGGTAGCCGTTCGCCTTGAGGAAATCCTTCAGGCGCTTGGGCTCCACCTTGGCCAGGGCGGCCTCGTCCATGGTCCGGAGGCGTTTGGCCGTGAGCTTGTCTGGATCCTCGAAGGGATCCTTCTCGTCTTCGGGCCGCGGGGTCTGGTTGTCCACGAAGGCATAGAGCTTCTTGGGATCCTGGCGGCTTTGCGCCAGGCCCATGCGGCCCAGACCCTCGCCCTGGGGCAGTCCGCCCTCCAGGCGTGTCCAGGTCTTCCCGCCGTCCATCGTCTTGAAGAGGCCTGACCCCGGGCCGCTCTCCAGGAAGTCCCAGGGCTTGCGGTCCTTCTCCCAGAGCGTGGCGTACAACGTGTCTGGATCCGCGACGTCCATGAGCAGGTCCGTGGCCCCGGTGCGGGCCGGCGCCTTCAACACCTGGGTCCAGGTTTTCCCGCCATCGGTGGTCTTGAAGATGCCCCGTTCGCCACCTTCGGTGTAGAGCGGACCCTGGGCCGCCACGTAGGCCACCTCCGGGTTCGTCGGATGGGGCACGATTCGCGCGATGCGGTGGCTGTCCACGAGGCCGGCAGCCTGCCAGGTCTTGCCCCCATCCAGTGAGCGGAACACCCCGGCCCCGGCGTACGAACTGCGGCTGGCATTGGCCTCGCCGGTACCCAGCCAGATCACCTTGGGCACGCCCGGCGCACCCCACACCACGGCCACATCACCCAGGGCGATGGCGGGGCCCTGGTCGAAGAGGGGCGTCCAGGTGGCGCCTTCCGTGTCCGTCCACCACAAGCCCCCGGTGGCGAAGGCGGCCAGCCAGTGCTGGGGTGCCCGATCGTCCACCGCCAGGGCCACCACGCGGCCGCCCTGGCCCATGGGACCCACATTGCGGAGTGGAACGGCGGCGAAAGGCGTGGTGGCCTCCATCGCCATCCGCTGTTCGAAGGCCTGCTGGCGGGCGGCGGGCCCGGGGGTCGCCACCTTGGGATGGAAGGCCGCGGCTTCCTGGAGCTTGGTGAGGGGGGCATCACCTGCCACGAGCAGGAGGGGAAGCAGGGCCAGGCAGGCAGATCGCATATTAAGCCTCGTGTCGTGAGGCCAGGATAGCCGGAACGGCTCGCGTCAGGGTTGGGCGGCGCCGGCGGATGCGTCCGTTCCGACCCGGGGGAACAGGATCCGGAAGGTGGTGCCCCGGCCGGGAACGGTCTCCACCTGGAGCGCCCCCTGGTGCTGGCGGACGATCCCGCGGACCATGGCCAGCCCCAGCCCGGTGCCATGACCCGTGGGTTTGGTGGTGAAGAAGGGCTCGAAGATGTTGGCCTGGATATCGGGCGCGATGCCGCTCCCGGTGTCCGACACCTGGATCCCCACGTACTGACCGGACCCCGGCTCGGTCCAGGCCGCGCAGTCCCGGTCGCGGAGGGTCCAGTTGGCAGTTGCCAGCGTGATCCGGCCCGGGCCCAGGATCGCGTCCCGGGCATTGACCACCAGGTTCGTCAGCACCTGCTCCAGTTGGGTGGGATCTACCCAGGCCAGCCCCAGGTCCCGACCGGGTTCCCAGGTGATCTCGACGCCCGCCCCCGCCAACCGCCCCAGCACGGGCAGGAGGTCGGCCACGGCGGGGTTGAGGTCCACCTCTTTCGGCTCGGATGGCTGGCGGCGGGCGAAACCGAGCATCCGGGCGGTGAGTTCCGCCGAGTGCCGGGCCGCCTTGATGATCTCTTCGAGATACTTCCGCTCGGGCCGGTCCCCGCCCATCTGGTAGAGGGCCAGGTCCGCGTTGGTGAGGATCACGCTCAGCATGTTGTTGTAGTCATGGGCCACCCCTCCGGCGAAGCGGCCGATGGATTCCAGCTTCTGTGCCTCGTAGAGCTGGGCCTGGAGCTTCGCCCGCTCCCGCGAGTGGCTGTCCTGCAGGGTGATGTCCCGCCCGATGCCCAGCACGCCGACGAGGACCCCGGACTGATCCACCATCGGCGTCTTCAGAGTCTCAAGGAGGATGCGGGCACCGTCCGCCAGGGTGATCCACTCCTCGTTCACCCGGGGCTCCGCGGCGGTCATGGCCTCGCGATCCTTTTCGCGGAAGAAGTCCGCCTGGTCCTTCGGCACGAAGTCGTAGTCGGTCTTGCCCAGGATCTCCGCCTCCCGGGCACCGAAGAACCGTTCGAAGGCCGGGTTGCAGGCGAGGTAGATGCCCTCGGGATCCTTCAGCCACACCAGATCGGGAATGGTGTGGATCAGGGTGCGGAGCTGAGCCTTCCGGTTGGCCACGCCGGCCACCAGGCGTTTCACCATGTAGAACAGCAGGAAGGCGGTCACGGTCACGAAGGCCCAGCCCTTGAGGATGCCCAGGGTGGTCATCCACGCGGGGTCCGGCGCCACGATCTGCACGAGGCGGTCCGAGAGCAGGATCCACACTCCGGAGATGAGCGCGTAGGTCAGGGCAATCCTCGCGGCGCCAGTGCTGGCGGCTCCTGGTGGTGACGCTGGGTTGGGGCTGGATTCGGGCATGGACATGTCCGGTTGCCCAAGAGGCTAGCGCGATTCCCGCCCGGGACCGCACACCCACACTTGTTTTTCTCGCGATCCGGCACGACCGCGCGGGTGTGGGCATCCAAGAGGTGCCCATCAGGAGCCTGCATGCGTGTCACCCCCGTCCTCGCCCTGCTCGCCGCCCTCACCCTGCCCGCCACCGAAAGGAAGGTCCCCATGTCCCTGCACGAGATCACCCTCCACAGCCTGGACGGCAAACCGCAGTCCCTGGCCACCTACAAGGGCAAGGTCGTGTTGGCCGTGAACGTGGCCAGCGCGTGCGGCTTCACGCCCCAGTACGCCGGCCTGCAGAAGCTCTACACGGACTACAAGGAGCGCGGCCTGGTGGTCCTGGGTTTCCCCTGCAACCAGTTCGGTGCCCAGGAGCCGGGCACCGCGGCCCAGATCGAAGCGTTCTGCCAGACGAACTATGGCGTGACCTTCCCCCTCTTCGAGAAACTCGACGTGAAAGGCGCACACCAGGCCCCGGTCTACCAGTTCCTCACGGCCAAGCACGGCGAGCCGGCCTGGAACTTCCACAAGTACCTCGTCGGCAAGGACGGGCAGGTGGTCGCCGCCTTCCCCAGCAAGGTCGCCCCCGACAGCGCCGAGCTGAGGAGCGCCATCGAGGCGGCGTTGAAGTAGCTACTTCGTCGCGACGATGGCCGTCGGCGGCGCTTCGCGCATCTCGATGTAGAGGGCCTTCACGCCGTTGATGAGGAACTGCATGGCCACGGCCGCCAGGATGAGGCCCATGAGCTTGTTCACCACCTTGGTGCCGATGGCGCCCAGGCGGGCGAACACCGTCGGGGCTTTGCGCAGGAAGAGGTAGACGATCCAGGTATTCAAGAGGATGGCCAGGAGTACCACACCGTACTCCAGCCAGCTGATGCCCGCGATCATGCCCATCACCGTGGAGAGCGTGCCAGGGCCCGCCACCAGCGGGATGCCGAAGGGGATGATGGCGAAATCCTCGGGCAGCTTGCGGCTGGCCTCGGCCTTCTCGTCCTCGGTGCTGCGCTCGCGGGGATCCTCGCCATAGAGCATGGCGATGGCCCGGTAGAGCACCAGCACCCCGCCCACGAAGCGCATGGCGAGCGCCGTGAAGCCGAAGAGGCTGAACATGAACTGGCCCACGAGCGCGAAGGCCAGCATGGCCGCGCCCGCCGTGAGGGCGGCCTTCTTCGCGCTGCGGCGCAGGGCCGGCTGCTCCATGCCCGCCGTCGCGCTGGCGAAGATGGCCGCCGCACTGATGGGATTCAACACCGAGAACAGCGAGGTCGCCACACCAAGGGCGAAGGACAAGGTGGGCAGGGGGCCGAGGTGGGGCATGGGGGGAGTGTACAGGCTGGAGGCTGGAGGTTGGAGACCGGAGGCTGGAGGTACGGATCCCTGCTGTGGCCTTCGGCCCCACCCAGCTTTTTACCTTTGAGCGAGGATGTCCGATCAGCCGAGCCCAAAGTAAAACCGATTGATGCGGCCCCGGGGGCCACCCAGAAAGCAGTACCTCCGGTCTCCAGCCTCCAGTCTCCAGCCTGCTCCCGCTACCATGGCCCCATGCGCGACCCCGAGGCCCTCCGCGAGCAGCACCAGCGCCGCCTGGCCTGGATGCCCTGGCTGTACTTCGCCCTGAAATCCCGGCACCGGGCCTGGGCGGAGGCCTGGCAGGCGGAGGTGCAGGCGCGGCTCGTGGCCCAGGAAACCGTGCAGCTTGGAACCGGCTGCTTCATCGCCCCGGACGCCGCCATCTTCGGCGAACCCGGCCGGGGCGTGGTGCTGGGCGACCGCTGCGCCATCGCCGCCCAGGCCTTCCTGCACGGGCCCCTGAGCCTGGGCCATGACGTCAGCGTGAACGCCGGGGCCCGGCTGGACGGGGGACGCAAGGGCATCACCATCGGCGACGGCACCCGCATCGCCAGTGGCGCGGCGATCTACGCCTTCGACCACGGCCTGATACGCCGAGTACGACGGGCCACGGCTGGAGTTGTACCGGCCGTAGGCCTCCACGATCCGGGCGATCATGGCCGCCAGCCGATCGTCGAAATTCTCCAGATCGCTGTCCGGGCCGAGCAGGTTGATCAGCGCCTCGCGCATGGCCTCGATGTCCTCGGGCGGCACGCGATCGGGATCCTCGGGATCGACCTCGTCCTCCACCACGGTCCGTGCCCCGTGCGCAGCGGGCCACCACAGGTCGAACATCGCGTCATAGGTGTCGCGGTGGTCGGCCCGGCGCAGCACCGCACACGCCAACCCTTCGCGCAGGGCCTCCCGGTCCCCCAGCCCGAGCACGGTCAGCACCCGGCCGGCGTCCACGGTTTCCGACGGGCCCACCGCGATGCCCACGCCGCGCAGCGCCTCGACGAATTCCACCAGGTGTCCGGGGATACCGTGCGGGGCCAGTGGCTGCGGCGGGCGGCTGCGGCGGGATGCCATCAGTTCAGCCTGAGCTCGCCGGCGGCCTTGACCTGATCGGACTGGTGCTTGAGCACCACCCCGAGGGTGGCGGCGATCAACTCGTCGTCGATGGTGTCCATACCCAGCGCCAGCACGGTGCGACCCCAGTCGATCGTCTCGGCCACCGACGGGACCTTCTTCAGCTGCATCCCGCGCAGCACCCCGATGATGCGCACCAACTCCGAGGCGATGCGCTCGGGCAGCTCCGGAACGCGGGACAGCAGGATGCGCCGCTCCAGGTCGGGGTCGGGGAAATCGATGTGCAGGAACAGGCAACGCCGTTTGAGCGC
>CAVPLE010000147.1:0-3551 GCA_963705865.1 uncultured Holophagaceae bacterium
GGCCGCCTCGACGACCCTGTCTCCGAGTGTCGGTCCCGGCCCCACTCCCAATGCCTCCGCGACTCTTTCCAAAGCCTCGATCTGTTCGGCATTAACCCGCTCGGTATTTAGGAGACCAGGGGAAGCCGGCTCCACCGGGCCTCCACCGAACGCTCTCACCAGGTGATCGAAGGGGTGGTGCGGCAATGGAAGGACGACGCCGTCCACGGGAACTTCCTGAATTGGGGCACCCGGAACGATAGCTTCATGCCATTCATCAAGCGACTCGAAGTGACTCCCATCCGACTTCCAGGTTCCGTTGGAACCGAAGAAGTCCCATAGATAGCGACAGCTCTCGGGAGAATCTGGCGGAAGCGAGGCACTGGAGGACAAGATACGAAGCTTTCGCCTTTGAGATGCCGATCCGTCTAGGCCCAATCTTCGGATGAGGATTCTCAGTAGGGAGGCTACCTCCGTGCCTGCGGTGCCACGATGGAGATGCAGTTCGTCGAGGACGAGATAGAAATATGAATCTTCACGTTCGAGCCATTCCTTGGTCCTGGCGATGATCGGCTCATCGACTTCCCGGCTCAAAATCGCGGACAGCATGCTCACGTTGGTGATCAGGATGTCGGGAGGTGTTGCCTGCATGTCCCAACGGGTCAATAGCTCGCCGCCGTCCACGGAGGGGAACTGGTATCGATCGTCCGGGCTCGTGGCCCGGATTGCTTCCTGAATCCTTTCCGCTTCGGTGATTTTATCGAATACCTCACCGAGCTTTCGGCGTCGACGGCTCCGCTCCGAAGAATTTCCGGACCGCCTTGGGTGCATCCGGAATCCAGTCGGGAAGCTCACTCCCGTATATCTCCCGAAGAAGACACGGTTGCCTTTGAACTCGCGGTCGAGAATCGCGCGAGCTTCCGGGGAGTCCAAGGCCTTTCTGAGCCTCACCAATTGGTCCTCGACCAAAGCGTTCATGGGGTAGAGGATCAGGCAGCGGACGGCCGCAGGTCGTTCTGTTTCACCAACTCGAACGGGTCGGAACGGATCGCGATTCGGAGTCTCCGTAGTAGGGCCGATCTCCTGGAAGAAGGTCTCGGTCCCTTCGAACCGAGTCCCGTCGGGCTTCCTCCACCAAGGTTGGAGGAACGATTCATTTGGGCGCCCCCAAGAGAACGCTTCGCTTGCAATGCGGGAGATCACGGGAAGAAGGAACGATTCCGTCTTCCCCGATCCGGTACCTGACGTGACGATGCCTGGGGTGCCTTCGCCCAAACCTCTTCTCATCATCAGAGCTTGGTGCTCGTAGGGGGCGGCGTCCGGGCTGCCAAACAAACCCGCGGCAAGAAATTCTGCGACGACGCTTCTTCTTGCTGGAGTGAGTTGAGGAAGAGGGCCATCATCCGCTTCTACCAAGTTCCGAAGTGACCGTCCTTCCGTGGCATACCTGGGGATGGGTTCTACGAACGGTTCTTGAGTCAGGTTTCCTGGCTCCTGGAGAAGCCTCCGGCGTTCGGAAGACACCGCCGGGTCCGAAATCCGGAACGCCGTGTCCAGGTACGTCGAGTAGAGCTTCTCGAATCCGGAAGAAGGTTCCGATTGGGTCACGCACGGGAGTTCTCCAGCGTCGGTTGCGTTCGATGGCGGAGTAGCTCGACCATCGTTGAAAGGACTTCGTCTCGAACGGCTTCGGATGAGAACTCGTAGACCCATCCACTGGAGCGATCGTGCATCAGGCCTATTGGACCTGGAATCGTAGCTCCGGTCCAGGCCGCGAGCCGAGCGAGAGGAAGCGGTAGATGAATCTGACGATGAGCAGTCTTGATGGCCTGCCCACCCATCGCCTGGAACGGCTCCATACTCTTGGCCTTGGCGAGGAGGGCCAAGGCGAATGCGCGGGAATAACTCCAGAGGCCGGTGTGCTCGGGAACGGACCAGAAGGTCGGCGCATTTCGCCTGCGATGACGATTAACTACCCCTAACAGGGGCACATCGGTGCTTTCAGCTTCGTCAAATGGAGGCAGCGGGCGACCAGGAGCGTCGTACTGGTTCGAGCCCCACTCCTGGAGCAGGGCATTCACGTTCAAGGCTTTAAGTTGAAGCGACTCACGACTGCTCGCATCTCTGAGGAATAGGGGAACTCCGCTCGTCTCCCCTCCCCCGAACCACCTTAAGAGGGGTTCCGCCATTCCGCCGATGGATTCCGCATGCCTCGACGACCAACCAGCGCCCCTGAACGCCGTCTCGAGGGCCATCTCCTGTTCTGGCGACCACAGGCCTGTGGCTATCGCATGGAGTCCTTCGAGCGTCGTGAACAATCCCAGCCCAGGTGCTTCGGGAAAGATTTTCGATCTGTTCCAACGCGCCTGAGGAAACACCGATAGGCGGCCGCTCTCTTCCCAGGTCCTCAGCATCTCGAATGGACTTACAGCCTCGCCGATGAAGTGACGCACGGCGTCGATCCAATCCACATACTCTAGCCCGGATGTCCTATCGTGAGCCAAGGCGGCAACCGTCCTCCGAATTCCCAGAAGATTCTGGTGATTCGAGTCTGAAAAAGCTCCCTGGATGGTTGAACGCCCCGACTGGAGGTTTGGAAGGATGCAGAAACTGCGACCTTCCAGAGTCGGCACGCCTCCAAAGCTTCCCGCAACCCCGGAGGATCGAAAAGCGGATGTTGCTTCAAATAATGTTGTAAGTAAAACTAATTTGATTCGAAACGGTTTATTTAATTATCCATTCTCAAGTCCTGAAAGTGGATGGGGAAACGGTTTGTATTCCGATAGATTTTCTGATGGCGGTTTTCTTCGTCAGAAACAATATTGGTTGAATTTTGCTGGGGCGAATATAGAAGCTTCGATAGTGGCAACGCAAAAGGGAGATGCGCTTGAGATTGTAAAATGACTCAGGAGCACAGCCAAATGTAGTTGGAGTTATGGAGCAGCGAATCAACGTGACCCCGGGGGCATACGATCTTTCATTTTTGATCAAGGGAGAATCAGATTTAGAAGCGAATGCTTTAATGATTTGCACGAGAAATGATTGGTATATTGTGTCAGATGGAAAAGTCTATGGGTATGAATTGGACAAAAAAGGACCATTTGATTGGGAAAGAGTCGACGTTCGGAATAGAAATAACTCAATCTGGTCCTATTACTTTTTCAATTGTTTCAAAGGGAAGAGGCACTGTTTATTTGGCAGATATTAGTCTAAAAAAAGTTTCTGATAGTTCAGATTCTCACAAAGCTGATTCAGTATAAAAAGATTGAACGCATCGGATTTGGGCAAAGCATGAAATGCCGGAAGGTTTGAATTGGGAATGACGGTAAGAGGGTTCTTGCTCAAGGGAGTGATAAATTGATATACTGCCAAACGTCGATAGGGCGAAATGGTTTGCTTAAAGGTGATCTGGGTCCACCTCCACCAATCCTTGCACTTACGCCTATGCGTAAGTACGAAAGTTGAGAATTAAGGAAAATTCTATAACTTTCAGTGGATTGATACGAATAGCAGCGTGATTAATGAAATCATGTCCTATTTAGCAATACTATAGTTTAGTCTAGCAGCATACA
>CAVPLE010000148.1:0-8686 GCA_963705865.1 uncultured Holophagaceae bacterium
GCGCTGACAAAATCGGGGCTGTACAGGCTGAACAGGGGCTGTCCCTTGGCCACGGGCTTGCCCACGAAGTCCACGAAGAGCTTCTCGACGAAGCCTTCCACCTTCACGTTCACCTTGCGGACGCGCGTCTCATCCACGGCCACGCGCCCCAGGGCGCGCAGCTCGCCGCTCACGGCCCCCTCGGCCACTTTCTCGGTGCGCAGGCCGATGAGCTGCTGGCGCTCGGGGTCGATCGTCACAGGGGAATGGTCTTCGACCATCGATCCTTCGCCTTTGAGATCGCCTTCGTATACCGGCACGTAGTCCATGCCCATTTCGTCCTTCATGGGGACCTGGGACGTGAGGCTCGGGTTCATCGGGGACCGGTAGAACACGACCTTCCCCTTCCCCTTGTCCTTGGAGGCGTCGCCTTCCATGGCCACCAGCGTCATGCCGCAGATGGGGCAAGTGCCCTCGTGATCCATGATGATTTGCGGGTGCATGGGGCATTGGTACATCTGTTTTTTGGGCGCCGTCGCGCTGGCTGCTTCGTGGTCGTGGTCGTGCTTCACGGCGGGCCGCAGGAGGAGCGTGCCGCCGATTCCGGCGACGAGGCCCAAGGCCACCAGGCCGAGGGTGCGGAGGCGGAAGCCGCGGGATGGGGCGGGATGATCGAAGGTCGGCTGATCGAGGCTCATGGTGGGATCTCCTACATCTTCATGGCGGCGGGGCCGCTGGCCTGGGCCTGGCCCGGCACCTTGGCGGCGGTTGGAGTGGAGGGCGCGGCAGCAGCGCCAGAAGCCAGGCTGGCCGAGGCCAGGGACCCGCCATTGATGGGGGCCGTGGGGCCGAGAGCGGCCTCACTCAGGGCGATGTGCTGGGCCTGGAGCTGGGCCAGGGTCTGCAGGTAGGCCCCCTGGTCACCCACCCAGCCGTTGAGGGCTTCGAGGGCGCCGAGGAATGGCGCGCGGCCCGTCTGGTACTGGGCGAGGGAGGCCTTGAAGTTGGCCTCGCTCTGCACCAGCAGGCCCTCGCGATAGAGGTCCCGGGTGCGGCGCAGCGTCTCGATCTGGATGGTGCGTTCCTCCGTGCGCTGGCGGAGCAGGGTGCGCACCGATTCCACCTCGGCGCCCTGGCCGAGGCGGTGGTGCTCATGCTCGGCGATGGCGCGCTGCTGCTTGGAGCGGCCATAGATGGGCAGGGAGATGCTCACGCCCACCTGCCACATGGGATCCAGACTGCCCCGGGGCATGATGCCGGCGGTGACGGCGAAATCCGGACGTCGGTCCAGCTTCGCCAGGTCCAGCAGCTTCTCGGTCTGGCGCACGCTCGCCCGCGCGCCAGCCAGTTCAGGACTGCGGGCCTCGACCTGTTCCGGAGTGAGGAGCCCAGGCTCGGGCACGTCCGCCAGCGCGGCCGTGGTGACGATGGGATCCGCCGGAGCATGCTGGCGGAGGCGGTTCAGGCCCGCGAGCGTCGATCGTTCCTCGGCCTCCAGGGACCAGGCCGCCTGTTTCAGTCGGGTCAGTTCCAACTGGGCTCGCAACAGATCACCCTGGCTGCCCTGTCCTACCTCGTAGCGGGTGCGGGCCAGGCGTTCGGACTGTTCCAGGAAGACGGATTGCCGCGCCAGCAGCTCCTTCTGTCCCCGGATCAGCAGCAGGGCCGCGTAGCCGCGCCGAACATCGGCCTCCAGGCCCAGGAGCACCCGGGAGCGGGTGGCTTCAGAGAGCTCCACTCCTACCGCCGCCACCTCCTTCCGCAAGCCCCGCTTGCCCGGCCAGGGGAACGGCTGGGTGAAGGCGACGCTGTAGTAGCTCGTCTCCATCTTGCCGATCTGGAGTTCCTTGAAGCCATCGTTCTGGATGCCCAGCGACAAGGAGGGATCCGGGAGTACCCCAGCCTGGGGGACGCGCTCCTGATCCATCCGCACGGTCGCGTCGGCCTTCTGGACATCGGGGTGTTGCCCGAGGGCTTCAGCCAGCAGGGAGGCCAGGACGGGATCGACCTCTTGAGGGGGAATGGCTGGGTGGTCGTGATGAGGGGCCTGGGCCAGGGCCGGTGCGGCGAGCACCAAGGCCGGGGCCAGGCGCAGCAGCGTGCGCATGGGGAGCTCCGAGAAGGGAAAGAGGCGTTGGCCCGCTCAAAAGCAGGCAGAGCTTCGCACCATTCCCGATCAGATCCGGAGCGTATTCAATCGTGCGAGGTGCCGGCCCAGATCCGGGTCGCGGCCACCTTGGGTGGGGAAGGGGAGGTTTTCGGCAACGTCCGAAGTCGAACGGGCCCAGCCGACAGGTTCGGGCCGAGGCTCGATCCTGCGTTCGCCCTGTTCGTTCCGGCGGGCGGCCTGGGCGGCCACCACCTGGCGCTCGGTGCAGGCGCCCCGGAGCGGGGTGCGATTCCCTTCAGGCTTCGGGCAGGGGCAGGGATCGTCCATGCCACTGGGCACCATCCCGCAGCAGCATTCATGCGGTGCCGCCGCCCGGTCTCGGGCCAGCGCCCAGTCCCCGCCCACGCCGCCCAGGAGCAGCGCGACGGCCAGGATGGCGCGCAGGATCGTCCGCACGGAGAAACCTCCGGATGGATCCCATCATAGGCCCTCCACCCGTGTGGCAACACGAAAAGGTTGACGCTGGTCACAGCGGCGGGGCTCTGGCGGATCGCCAAACCGAGATCCGGCGCGCATCGGCGCTAGGATGAATGGATGGGCACGGTTGAGACGGCAGAGCTTGCGATCATCGGCGGCGGCATCGCCGGTCTGAGCCTCGCGTTCCACCTCACCCAGGCTGGCCAGGGCGGCATCGTCCTCCTGGAACGGGAAGATCAGCCCGGCACCTACGCCAGCGGCCACAATGCCGCCATGGCCCGGTCCCTGACGGGCCGTGACGAGCACACGGCCCTCACC
This sequence comes from uncultured Holophagaceae bacterium, assembly GCA_963705865.1. Lineage (GTDB taxonomy): Bacteria > Acidobacteriota > Holophagae > Holophagales > Holophagaceae > Geothrix. Next base: position 2,885 of record CAVPLE010000148.1, read on the forward strand.
GTGGAAGGGCGCCGGCGCCTCGCGGAGGCGGACCTGATGACCGCCAGCGGGGGCCTGCTGGTGAGCGTGGAGCGCGGTCCCCTGGGTGTCTTCGAGGCCGAGGCAACCCGGCATGGCGTAGAAGTCCATCGCGGCGCGGGCATCCCCCTGCCCGGCCTGCGGGCCGCCGAGCACCTGGTCATCCCCGGCGACGGGGTCATCGATATCGCAGGCCTGCTGCGCGTCTGCGGCGACGGCGCCCGGGCCGGCGGCGCGGACTTGCGCTTCGGCTGTGCGCTGACAGGTCTGCGGACCACAGGCGCGGGCTTCGAGCTGGACACGGATCGCGGCCCGCTGCGGGCAAAGGCCCTGGCCATCGCCGCCGGCGCCTGGGCGGGCGAGCTGGGCCACCAGGCGGGATCAAGGATCGCCTTCACGCCCCTGCGGCGCTCCCTGGTGTGGAGCGGTGCCGCCCACCCCCAGCAGGGGCCCTGGGCCTGGTGGGTGGACCGGCCCTTCTACCTGCGGCCCGAGAGCGGCGGAGTTCTCATGTGCCCCTGCGAGGAGGTGGCCGTGCCCCTGCCTCCGCGCGGTCGCCAGCCCGATACTGATCCCACCGTGCTGGAAGGCCTCTTCGCCAGTCTGCGGGAGTTGGCGCCAGATCTGGCGGAGCGCCCCATCACCCGCTACTGGACCGGCCTGCGCACCTTCGCGCCGGACCGCCGCTTCGTCATCGGCTGGGATCCCTGGAACCCGCGCCTCTTCTGGTCCGCGGGCCTGGGCGGCCACGGCATGACCAGCGGGCTCGCCGTGGGCCAGCTCGCCGCCGACTGCTTCCTGCGGAAGGCCACCGCCGGCCCGCTGGATCCGGCAAGGTTCCAGCAGGCGTGAAGGCCTGGATTTGAAACCGCAGATGCCGCAGATGGCGCAGATCAAAGCATCTCGTTTCTCATCTGCGTTCATCTGCGGTTCACAACTCTTTTCGCAAGGTTGGATCTAGGATCGTTCCATGCGCCCCGACTCCCTCCGCGTCGCCCTCATCCAGCAGGCCACGGTCTGGCAGGACCCGGCGGCGAATCTCACGCGGGCCCGGGGCTTCGTGGAGGCGGCGGCGCGGGCGGGCGCCCGGGTGGCGGTGTTCCCGGAACTGTTCACCCTGGGCTTCACCATGGCGCCGGAGCCCTTCGCGGAACCCATCCCCGGCCCCACCACAGCGGCGGTGGCCGCGCTGTCGCGTGAATTCGGCCTCTACCTCGTGGGCTCCCTGGTGGAGGCCCACGCGCCCCATCCCAGGAACGCGGCCTTCGTCACCGCGCCGGACGGCTCGCTGCTCGCCGCCTACCGCAAGATCCACCCCTTCTCCTATGGCGAGGAGCACCAGCACTACTCGGGCGGCGCGGACTGTCCCGTGTTCGAGATCGACGACATCCCCTGCGGCCTTCAGATCTGCTACGACCTGCGCTTCCCCGAGCCCTTCCGCGCCCTGGCCGCCAAGGGCGCGGAGGTGGTCTTCATCCCCGCCAACTGGCCTGTGCGCCGCATCGCCGCCTGGTCCACGCTGCTCGCCGCCCGCGCCATCGAGAACCAGATGGCCGTTTGCGGCGTCAACCGCGTGGGCCGCGATGCGCTGGGCCTCGACTACCCGGGCCGGTCTGCCCTCCACGATGCGTTCGGGGAAACCGTCGCAGCAGGCGGCGACAAAGAGGGCCTGGTGGTCGGGGACCTCGACCTCGCGGCCCTTCGGGCCTGGCGGGAGCGGTTCCCGGCCCTGAAGGACCGCCGGCCGGAGGTCTACCGGGGACTTTGAGCTGGACCGGCAAGGCCGCAAAATCCACCACTCCTGTGACCTGAAGCGCTGTATGGTCGAGTGGCCCAGCAGGATCCGAGAGGCCGGAGCCGCCTGGAATGCTCTTCATGTAAGGAGATCCCCTTGCACGAGCACACGCCTTCCCACCTCCATCCGCAGGCTATGGGAGAGGTGAACGCCCATCTCCCGCCCCATGGCTCCACGGGCCCGCGCTTCGTCTGTCCCATGCATCCCGAGGTGGTCCAGGATCATCCTGGCACCTGCCCCAAGTGCGGGATGACGCTGGAACCACGGACGGTTGATCTCGAGGAAGGAGCGAGTCCCGAGCTGATCGACATGACCCGCCGGTTCTGGGTGGGCGTGGCCCTCAGCGTTCCCCTGCTGCTCCTCACCATGTCGGAGATGCTCCCCGGCGAGCCCGTCACGGCCACGCTCGGCAGGAAGTCCCTCGTCTGGATCCAGCTCGTGCTGGCCACGCCCGTGGTCCTCTGGGGTGGCTGGCCCTTTTTCGCCCGGGGCCTCGCGTCCATCCGGAACCGCAGCTTGAACATGTTCACGCTCATCGCCCTGGGCACGGGCGCTGCCTATGCGTTCAGCCTGTTCGCCGCCCTGTTCCCTCAAGCGCTGCCAACCAGCTTTCGCGCCCGCACAGGAGCCGTTCCCCTGTACTTCGAGGCTGCGGCGGTGATCACCACCCTGGTCCTCCTGGGCCAGGTGCTGGAGCTGAGGGCCCGGAGCGCCACCAGCAGTGCCATCAAGTCCCTCCTGGGCCTCGTGCCCAAGTCGGCCCGGAGGATCGAGGCGGATGGCTCGGAACGGGACGTGCCCTTGGACCAGATCCAGGTGGGGGACCGCCTGCGGGTGCGCCCCGGCGAGAAGATCCCCGTGGATGGCCTGGTGGTGGAAGGCACGAGCGCCGTGGATGAATCCATGGTGACGGGCGAGTCCATCCCCACCGAAAAGGCGCCCGAGTCCAAGGTGACCGGCGGCACGCTCAATGGCACGGGCGGGATGACGATCCTGGCCGCGCGCGTGGGGCGCGACACCCTGCTGGCCCAGATCGTCCGGCAGGTGAGCGAGGCCCAGCGCAGCCGGGCGCCCATCCAGCGGCTGGCGAACCGGGTGTCTGCGTGGTTCGTCCCGGGCGTCATCGTGGTCGCGCTGCTCACGGCGCTGGTCTGGGGCCTGTGGGGACCGGAGCCCCGGTTCGCGCATGCCCTGCTGAACGCCGTGGCCGTGCTCATCATCGCCTGTCCCTGTGCGCTCGGGCTGGCCACACCCATGTCGATCATGATGGGCACGGGCAGCGGGGCCCGCGTGGGTGTCCTGATCCGCGACGCGGAGGCCCTGGAGACGATGGAGAAGGTGGACACCCTCGTCGTCGACAAGACCGGCACCCTCACCGAGGGCAAGCCGCGACTCGTATCCGTGCAGGCCCTCGAGGGGATGGACGAAACCACCCTGCTGCGCCTGGCGGCGGGCCTGGAGCGCGGCAGCGAGCATCCCCTGTCGGCCGCCATCGTGGCGGGCGCCGAGGCCAGACACCTTGCCCTTCCAGCCGTCCAGGATTTCCAGTCCGTGACGGGGAAGGGCGTCAAGGGGACCGTCGAGAACCACACAGTGGCCCTGGGGACCAGCGGGCTGCTGCAGGATCTGGGCATGGACCCGGCCGCGCTGGACGCGAACGCCCAGATCCTCCGTCAGGAGGGCCAGACCGTCATGCTTCTGGCCGTGGACGGCCGCCCCGCCGGACTCCTGGGCGTGGCGGACGCCGTCAAGCCGAGCACGGCAGAAGCGCTTGGCATGCTCAGGAAGGAAGGCCTCCACATCGTCATGCTGACGGGGGACAGCCGGACCACGGCGGCCGCGGTGGCGGCCCGGCTCGGCATCGAGGCCTTCGAAGCGGAGGTCCTGCCGCAGACGAAAGGCGAGGCCATCAAGCGCCTGCAGGCGGCGGGCCGTGTCGTCGCCATGGCCGGTGACGGGGTGAACGACGCCCCGGCCCTGGCCTTGGCCCAGGTGGGCATCGCCATGGGCACCGGCACCGACATCGCCATGCAGAGCGCGGGCATCACCCTCGTGAAGGGGGACCTGCGCGGCATCGTGCGCGCCATCCGCCTCAGCCGGGCGACCATGAGCAACATCCGCCAGAACCTCTTCCTGGCTTTCATCTACAACACGCTTGGCATTCCGCTGGCCGCGGGAGTGCTGTATCCGGTCTTCGGCCTCCTGCTCAGTCCCATCATCGCCAGCGCCGCCATGAGCCTCTCCTCGGTCTCTGTCATCGGCAACGCCCTGCGGCTGCGGTCCGTGAAGCTCTAAGGCTCCGCCCAGGGCCCAGTCCCGCTGGCTAGAATCAGAGCATGCCTGGCCTCCCCGAAGCCCTTCGCGCCCTGCGCTACCGCAACTACCGCCTCTTCTTCTCGGGCCAGATGATCTCGCTCATCGGCACCTGGATGCAGACCGTGGCCCAGTCGTGGCTGGTCTACCGGCTCACGGGCCAGGCCTCCATGCTGGGGCTGGTGGCCTTCGCCGGGCAGATCCCGGTGTTCCTCCTGGCCACGGTGGGCGGCCTGGCCGCCGACCACATGAAGCCCCACACGCTGGTCGTCATCACCCAGAGCGCCTCCATGGGCCTGACGCTCATCCTCGCGATCCTGACGCTCACGGGCCATGTCCACCTGTGGCACATCATCGCCGCCTCCCTCCTGCTGGGCGTGGTGAACGCCTTCGACATCCCGGCCCGCCAGGTCTTCGTGGCCCAGACCGTCAGGCGGGCCGACCTGATGAACGCCATCGCCCTGAACTCCTCCATGTTCAACGGCGCGCGCATCCTGGGCCCGGCCGTGGCCGGCGTGCTGGTGGCCTCCGTGGGGGAGGGCTGGTGCTTCCTCATCAACAGCGTGAGCTACCTCGCCGTCATCGCCGGGCTCCTGGCCATGCGCCTCGAACCCGCCCCCAGCCGGCCCTCGCCGGGCGGCTACTCGATCCTCGAAGGGTTCCGGTATGTCCGCCGGACCCGTCCGATCCGGGATCTCCTCCTGCTGCTGGGCCTGGTGAGCCTCCTGGGGACGCCCTACAGCGTGCTCATGCCCATCTTCGCGGGCCAGATCCTCCACGGTGGAGCCAAAGCCCTGGGCACCCTCATGGGCGCCTCCGGCGTGGGCGCCCTGGCAGGGGCCGCGACCCTGGCGATGCGGCCCAGCCCGAAGGGTCTCGGCGCGTGGATCGCCGCCTGCGCGTCAGTGTTCGGCGCGGCCCTCCTCGCCTTCTCGCTGTCGCGGTCCTTCCCGCTCTCCGTGCTCCTCATGCTGCCCGTGGGCTTCGGCATGATCGTGCAGATGGCCTCCAGCAACACCCTCATCCAGATGATGGTGCCGGATGCCCTCCGGGGCCGGGTCATGTCGGTCTACTCGATGATGTTCATGGGCATGGCCCCCATCGGCGCCCTGCTCTGCGGCACCCTGGCGCACCGCCTCGGGGCGCCCCTCACCGTGGCCCTGGGCGGGGCGGGTTGCTTCCTGGGCGGCCTGGTGTTCGCGCTGCGCCTGCCGGCCTGGAGGCAGAGCGCCCGGACCCTGTTCCGCGACCAGGAGGCCGCGCGGAACGGGGGCTGAGGCCGGTTCGCGTTCGAGGGTGAAGGATTTCACCACGGAGGCACGGAGCATGGGAGCCCGGGCCACGATGGAGGCCCGGAAGGGCCGCGTGAACGGGCCCATGTCCGGCCGCTCCCGCCCCCCCCCGCCTCCGGCGCCGCCAGCCGCAGCCCCACCTCGTCCCGAAACCCCGGCGGCGGAGCGTCCACCTCCAGATGCAGCGCCCGCCACAACGCCACCCGAACCGCCGTACTGTCCGGAGCCGCCACCGATTCCTCGCGCATCAGACCCCCGAAACAACAACCACCGAGGGAAGTCTAGCGAAGGGTTCCCAGGGGTCAGAGAACGGAGATTGGGGGTTAATTCAGGATTAAAAGACACTAGTGTCCGGTTGAGCGTGGCAGTCATGTTTATAGGCCA
>CAVPLE010000149.1:0-70545 GCA_963705865.1 uncultured Holophagaceae bacterium
GCCAGGTGGAGGACCTGGTGGTTCAGCGGACCAAGGTGCAGGGAGAGGTGGATTCCCTGCTGACCGAGAAGACGACCTTGACGGCCCAGGTGAACGAGCTCACCACCTTGAGCCAAGCCCAGAAGGTCAAGCTCAATTCCCTGCATTACCTGGTCGGCCAGCGGAAGCAGCTGGTCAATGAAGGCGTCATCGTGGTGCCCGTCTTCGCCAAGGACCGCATGGGACCCAAGGCCGTAGCCTCCCGCTTCGAAAAGGACCTGCCCCTGGATGATCCGAACCCAATGGTTCAGATCCAGGCCTCCGACGTGGGTCTTACCAAGATCAGCAAAGTGAACGTGGTTCCCGGTTCCCTGCAGAAGGACAAGGACTACACCGTGACCCTCGCGGAGGATCGAAAGAACGCCACCATCCGCATCCTGGATCCCGAACGCCTGCGAAATGATCGCGTGGTGTTCGCAGTGACGGACTGAGTGAGGCCGCTCACAACTCTGCTTTGCGGCATACGTAAAAGCGGGGGCCTCGGCCCCCGCTTTTACGCAAGTTCAAAAACGAATCTAATCCGCGGCAAACGGCAGCAGCGCGATGTTGCGGGCGCGCTTGATGGCTTCCACGAGGGCGCGCTGGTGGACGGCGCACACGCCGCTGGTGCGGCGGGGTAGCACCTTGCCGCGCTCGGGAGTGAAGGCCTGGAGGGTCTTCACGTCCTTGTAGTCGATCATGGTGGACTTCTCGACGCAGAACTTGCAGAACTTGGCGCGTCGTCCCCCAAAAGCCTTCTTCTTCTTGGGCTTGCCCTTCTTGGCGTCAGCTCGGCGCTTCATCCGGCCACCTCCTCAGGTGCGCGATCCTTGATGCCGGCCTGGGCCTTGCGCTTGGCCTCGCGCTCGATGCGCTGCTTGGCGCGGCCCGCGGCCTTCTCAGCCTCGTCCAGGCGGACGCTCAGGTACTTGATGACCGAATCGTTGTTGCGGAAGCGGCGCTCCAGCTCAGCGATGAGGTCGGGCCCGGCGTTCATCTCGAAGAGCGTGTAGTAGCCTTCGCTGAACTTCTGGACTTCGTAGGCCAGCTTCTTGCGGCCCCACTTGTCGGTCTTGAGCAGTTCGCCACCCTGCTCCGCAATGATCCCCTCGAACTGCTTGACGAGCTCATCGCTCTGCTCGTCCGTCAGCGTGGGGGAGGCGATGAAGATGGTCTCGTAGTGACGCATCTGTCCTCCTTGTGGATGTGAAGCCCCCCACTGGTTTCCGGGGAGCAAGGAAGAGCCCTCCAGCGGAGGACGCGAACAGGTAGTTTCGCGTGGAAAGGGCCGGAATTCAATGGAAAGTCTCGAATTCTCAGCCTTCGGCGGCCGCCCAGAATCCCGCCGGATTCACCAGGTTGGCCAGGCCGCTCAGGTCCTCCGTCTGGCCGAGCAGATCCAGGAACTTCGCGAAGGGGGCGTCCAGGGCCTCAATGCGCTCCCATTCGGGGTCCGTCCAGTGTTCCAGTACCCAGTCCACCAAGGGGCGCTGGAAGGGGCCGATGCCCAGGCGCAGGCGGGGAATGTCCGTGGTGCCCAGGCACTCGAAGACGGAGCGGAGGCCGTTGTGGCCCCCGCTCGAGCCGTCCAGACGGAAGCGACCCGTGCCCAGGGGCAGGTCCTTGTCGTCGTAGAGCAGCACCAGCTTCCGGGGGTAGATGCCCGCGGCCTCGGCCTGGGCGCAGGCCTCCCCGGAAAGGTTCATGTAGGTGGCGGGCACGAGGGCCTGGAGGTGGTCGGTCAGGGGATAGAGCGTGCCGGACGGGAACCGCTTCGCGGGAGAGGGTTCCAGGTTCCGGTCCGCCAGCCAGCGCTGGAGCATGAGCCGGCCGAGGTTGTGGCGGGTGTCCTGATAGTCGGGGCCGGGGTTGCCGAGGGGTACGAGAGTCCACATGGTTCCGCTCCGGCACGCGGGCTTTGCCCGCGCGTTAACGACAAACGCGGCCAAGGCCGCGTTTGTCGCATGGGAGGCTAGTGGTTCGAAGCACTTACTTTTTCTCTTCCTTCTTGCCCTTCTTGGCCACTTCGGGCTCGGCGGCGGCGGCGGCGGCGGGAGCGGCGACGGCTTCCTCCTCCTCGGCGGCCTTGCCACGGACGGAGCAGACCGTCTGGTGGGCATCACCGATGAAGGCGACGTTGGGCATGAGGGCGATCTGCTCGAAGCGGATGCTGTCACCCACGGCCAGGTTGGTCACGTCCACGTCGATGTGGGCGGGGATGATGCTGGGCAGGCACTCGATCTCGATCTCGCGGTGGGCGAAGTCGAGGACGCCGCCCATGCTCTTCACACCGATGGAGGTGCCGACCAGGCGCACGGGCACCTTCACGCGCACCTTGTGGGTCATGTCCACGCGCATGAAGTCCACGTGGCGCAGCCGGCTGGTGATGGGATCGCGCTGCAGGTCCTTGATGATGACGTGGCGCTTGATGTCCGTGCCCTCGCGCTGGAGGAACATCACGGAGTTCATGCCGGCGTCGCTGGCCAGCACGCGGGCCACGACCTTGGGGCTGATGGCGATGGCGACCGGGGCCTCGTTCAGGCCGTAGACCACGGCCGGGATCATGCCGCTCTTCTTGAGGTCGCGGATGGCGGCCTTGCCGAAGGTTTCGCGCTTGGGGACGACCAGGACTTCCTGGGACATGGGATTCCTCCTACCTGGCAGCGCCAACCCTCGGGGTTTGGCTGCCCTCTCGTTGGGGTGGGTCCGGGCGGACCGTACGACGTCTCCTCATGGAGGGCCGAACCTCCGATTCTGCCCTATCAAGCACCGAAAACAAAGGAAGATCTTGGCGAATGACGATCTATGGCCTGTAACATCAGATCGTTACATCCGGAGGCTACGCTCCGGATACCGAGGCCCCCGTGTTCCACCCCATCCCCCGTCCCGAGGAACTGCTCAACCGCGAGCTGAGCTGGCTGGATTTCAACGCCCGGGTCATGGAGGAGGCCGAGGATCCCACCGTGCCCCTGCTGGAGCGGGTGAAGTTCCTCAGCATCGTCTCCAGCAACTGGGACGAGTTCTTCATGGTGCGGGTGGCGGGCATCTGGCGCCAGATCGACGCGGGCATCAGCCAGCCCGGCCCGGATGGCCTCACGCCCCGCCAGCTGCTGGAGCGGGTCTCCTCGCGGATCCATGCCTACTCGGCCCGCCAGCATGAGCTTTTCCACGCCATTCTCGAACCCCAGCTGGAAGTCGCGGGCATCCGCATCCTGGATCCCAAGGATCTGGACGAGACCCAGCAGGCCTTCGTGCTCGACTATTTCGAACGCAGCCTCCTGCCGCTGATCACGCCTCTGGCCGTGGACACGGGCCACCCCTTCCCGCGCCTGGGCAACCGGGCCCTGGTGCTGGTGGTGGAACTGGTGCCGGATGAGGACCTGCTGGACGGGGACCTGCCGGCCTCGGAGCTGTCCTTCATCCATGTGCCCACGGGCCTGGCCTCCCGGTTCCTGCGGCTGCCCTCCGCGCCCGGAACGCATGTCTTCATGATGCTCGAGGACGTGGTGCGGCATCACCTGTCCCGCCTGTTCCTGGGGTACACGGTGAAGAGCGGCCACGCCATCCGGGTGACCCGCGACTCCGACCTGCCCGTGGAGGAGGATCCCTCCGAGGATCTGCTCAAGACCGTGGAGGAGAGCCTCCGCGACCGCCGCCGTGGCGCCGTGGTCCGCCTCCAGTACGAGCATGGCCTGTCGGCCAAGGTGCTGGACATGCTCATCGAGGAGATGGAGCTGAGTCCCGAGGATCTCTACCCGAGCCTGGGCTTGACGGCCTTCTCGGATCTGATGCAGCTCTGCAGCCAGCTGGACCTGCCCCACATCAAGGATGCGCCGCTGCCGCCTCTGCCCGTGCCCCAGCTCGACCAGGCGGGCAGCATCTTCGACATCATCACCCGGAACGACATCCTGCTCCACCACCCGTACCAGAGCTTCGACGACAGCGTGGTGCGCTTCGTGCGCGAGGCGGCGGAGGATCCCAAGGTCCTGGCCATCAAGATGACCCTCTACCGGGTGACGGCCAACAGCCCGGTCGCCGCGGCCCTGGAACGCGCCGCCGAGCGGGGCAAGCAGGTGGCCGCCATCGTGGAGCTGCGCGCCAGGTTCGACGAGGCCGCCAACATCGCCTGGGCCCGGCGCCTGGAGAAGACCGGCGTGCATGTGGTTTACGGTCTGCCCAACCACAAGATCCACTGCAAGGCCTGTCTGGTGGTGCGCCAGGAAGCGGCTGGCATCAAGCGGTACTGCCACCTGGGCACCGGCAACTACAACGAGCGCACCAGCCGGCTCTACTCGGATCTGGGCCTCCTCACCGCCCGGCCTGAATTCGGGGAAGACCTGTCGAACCTCTTCAACATGCTCACGGGCTACACCCGCCCCCCGAAGTTCAATCAGATCCTGCTGGCGCCCCAGCACCTGAAGAAGGCGCTCAAGACGCGCATCCAGCGGGAGATCGGCCACGCCCGGAAGGACCGCCCCGCCCGCATGGTGCTCAAGATGAACGCCCTGGTGGACCCCCAGCTCATCCAGCTGCTCTACGAGGCCAGCCGCGAGGGCGTGAAGGTGGATCTCATCGTGCGCGGCACCTGCTGCCTGCGGCCCGGGGTTCCGGGGCTGTCGGAGAACATCCGGGCTCTCTCCATCCTCGACCGCTTCCTGGAGCACGCCCGCATCTACCACTTCGCCAACGATGGGCAGCCCGAGACCCTGCTCTCCAGCGCCGACCTCATGCCGCGGAATCTCGACCGCCGGGTGGAGCTGGCCTTCCCCTTGGTGGATCCGCTGCTGGCGGCCCAGGTGATGGAGATGGTGGAGCTCCAGCTGCACGACACGCTGAAGGGCCGCGTCCTCGGTCCCAATGGCGACGTGCTCCGCCGGGGCCTGGATCCCCAGGATCCGCCCCTCCGCAGCCAGCTCCGCATCTACGAGCACACCCTCCTGACCAGCGGCGTGGGGGCTCTCACCCAGAAGCTCGGGCCGCTGGATCCGGATATTTGATGCTCTCCGGGGGTTCCTCGCTGCGCGAACACCCCCGGACCCCCGCGCTCGGCCCGGCGGAGCCGAGCCTCGCTGATGCTCTCCGGGGGGGGGCCGCGCGGCGCCGCAAGGTGTCGGTCATTCATTCGCCGTGTCAGACTAATGGGCTGGAGACCTGCATGACGAAGATCAGCCGCGCCGCCCTGTTCGAAGCCTTGAATGCCTATACGGTGCCCGGAACCAATGCCACGCTGACGACCCTGAAGGCGGTGAAGGGCATTGATGTCACCGAGGGCAAGGTGACGGTGCTGCTCCAGCTCATGGATGCCTACCGGGACCGCGTGGCGGCCATCAAGCAGGCCCTGGAGGAACTGATCCTCAACCAGCCGGGCGTCACGGCCGTGGACATCGAGATCGGCTGGGAGAAGATGGCCCAGGTGGAGTTCAAGAACCTCATCCCGGGCATCAAGCGTTGCTTGGTGGTGGGCTCCGGCAAGGGCGGCGTGGGCAAGAGCACCGTCACCATCAACCTCGCCATCGCCATGGCGCAGCTGGGCCTCCGGGTGGGCCTGCTGGATTCGGACATCTACGGCCCCTCCGTCCCCATGATGATGGGGCTGAAGGATTCGCCCCTGGGCACGCCGGAGGGCCAGATCCTGCCCCTCGAGAAGTTCGGCATCAAGGTCATGTCCATGGGCCTGCTCATCGAGGAGGACCGCCCGGTCATCTGGCGCGGCGCGATGCTGAACAAGGCCCTCCAGCAGTTCCTGAAGGACGTGGCCTGGGGCGACCTGGACGTGCTGCTCATCGACCTGCCGCCGGGCACCGGCGATGTGCAGCTCACCCTCATCCAGAACGCCCAGGTGGACGGCGCCGTCATCGTCAGCACGCCCCAGGACGTGGCCTTCCTCGATGCGAAGAAGGCCATCGGCATGTTCGGCACGGTGAAGGTGCCCGTGCTCGGCATCATCGAGAACATGAGCAGCTTCATCTGCCCCGGCTGTGGCCAGGAGACCCAGATCTTCGGCCACGGCGGCGTCAAGGCCGCGGCCATCCGCATGGAACTCCCCTTCCTGGGCGAGGTGCCCATCGACCTGGCCATCCGCGAAGGTGGGGACAGCGGCAAGCCCTTCGTGGCGGAGCATCCCCACAGCGTCCAGACCAAGGTCTTCCAGGACATGGCGGAGACCCTCAAGGGCGTGCTGAAACTCTAGGTTCTAAGGTTTCCCGAACGCCTCGACGCGGAGCGGCCGGGCGACGGTGAGCGTGGCCCGGCCCCCGTCCAGGATGGCGAGTCGAGCGCCGGGGCCGAGGCGGAAGCCCTCTTCCGGGGCTGCCAAGGTGCGGCCATCCGGCAGGGTCAGGGACTGGAAGCCCACGAACTGGTACTCGCCCCTCAGCAGGTGGACCAGCCCCACCAGCCGGGTGCCCGCTGGAAGCAGCAGGGCCCGGTGGCGGGGGTCGTACACCGGCGCCTCCAGGCTGAGGTGGATCAGGGTGCGTCCAGGGTCGGTCGGTGGGACCGCGAGGTCTCCCTCAATTCGCAGGGGCAGCTCGAGCCCGGCGGACACCGGATACACCGGTCCGCCCTCCCGGAGTCGAAGCTCCGCGGTACCCTTGGCTGGAGCGGAGGCGGGCAGCTCCAGGATGACGGCGTGGGGCGAGGGTGGGAGTTGGGGCTTCGGCCCAGCAGTCAGCAGGCCCGGGATCAGCAGCAAGAGCAGGAGCGGCATGGGGGCCTCAGTTCAGCTTGCCCGCGCCCATGGCGGCCAGGTCGCCGGGAATGGCCACGGCGCCGAAGCTGGTCACCGCCGCTTGGCCCTCGCGGGACAGCACGAAGCGGAGGAACTCCTTCACGGCCGGGTCGAGGGCGCGGCCGGGGGCCTTGTTCACATAGATGTAGAGGAAGCGCGTCAGGGGATAGGTCGCGTTCTGGATGGTTTCGATGGTGGGCTCCACGAAGCGGTCGCTTCCGAAGGAGGCCACGGGCACGCCCTTCACCATGCGGTTGGCGTACTGCAGGGGGCCGTAGCTGATGCCGCCGCCGTCCACCGCCGGGGCCTCCACCACGGCGAACTGGTCCATGAAGGCCTTCAAGCCGGGCTTGAAGTCGCCCTTCTTCATGACGTGCTCTTTGAAGAAGGCGCGGGTGCCGGAGTTCTCGTCGCGGCCGTAGAGCTGGATATCCCGCTGCTTCCAGTCGCCGCCGAGGCCCAGGTCGCCCCAGCGCTGGATGTCGCGCTTGGCCCCGGCCTTGCGAGTGGTGGAGAAGATGGCGTCGATCTCCTCCATGCGGAGCTGCTTCACGGGGTTGTTCGCGTTGACGTAGACCACCAGGGCATCGACGGCCACGGGGATGCGCGTGGGCGCGTAGCCGTACTTGGCCTGGAAGGCCGCCAGTTCCACGTCAGTCATCTCGCGGCTCATCTGGCCCATGAGGGTGCTGCCGTCCAGGAGGGCCCTGGGCGCCGTGGCCGAGCCCTTGCAGATGAAGTTGGCGGTGAGGCGCGGGTGGAATTTCTTGAAGTCCTCGCCCCAGAGCACCATCAGGGGCTCCATGGAATCCGAGCCCACGCTCTTCAGCTCCCCGGAGACGGTGTGCTCGGCCGCGTAGGCGGGCAGGTCCACCTGCTTCGCGGCGGGGGGAGGCGCGGCCGTCATCGGCTTGGCGGGGGTTTCCTCCACCGGCTGGCAGGCCAGACCGAACAGGAGCAGGGATGAGGCGGCGAGGGCGCGAAGCGACATGGGATCCTCCAGATCCATTGCGCCATGCGGAGGTGACGGCTCGGTGAAATCGGGGCTCCTTCGTCGTGCCCGGCGGGAATGGAGCTATCCTGGACCATGGCCAAGCCACACATCCCCGAGACCCTCGCTCCGGATCTCCTGGAGCGTCTGCGCGAACGGTTCCACCCCTGGCCGCTCATCAGCGGCTGGGGGCTCACCATCGAGTCCGTCACCCCCGGCCAGGGGGTCATGGTGCTGACCCCCACCAGGGCCGTCATCAACGGCACCCGTGGCACGGTGAACGGCGGCGTCCTCGCCACCATCGCGGACATGGCGAGCGCCATCGCCCTCAGCACGGCCTTCGACGGCGCCATGCCCTTCGCCACCTCGGACCTGCACATCCGCTACCTGGAGCCGGCCCGGGGCGAAGTCCGCGCGGAAGCCCAGGTGGTGAGGATCTCCGGACGCAGCGGCATCCTCGCGTGCCGCCTCACCTGCGGTTCGCACCTGGTGGCGCACAGCACCGCCAACTTCGCCATCAAGGCCGGCCTCGGAGGGTGACGTGAGGGGCGGGACGCCATTCCCCGAGAAGCGGAACGGGCGCCAGGCCGTCCCCCTGAGGCGCCTGCAGTACACCCTGGCCCTGCTGGTGGCGGTCATCGTGGGCGGGGGGCTCGGTTATCACCATCTGGCGCATCTCAACGCCCTCGATAGCCTCTACATGGCCGTCACCACCCTGTTCACGGTGGGCTTCCGGGAGCTGGGCGACGTGAATGCCCAGACCAAGCTCTTCACGATCTTCTACCTCATCATCGGCCTGGGGACGGCTTCCTACGCCGTATCGAACCTGACCGCCCTGCTCCTGGAGGGTGACCTCAAGGGCTACATCATGGAGCGCCGCATGCAGAAGCGTCTGGACGACCTCAAGGACCACATCATCGTCTGCGGCTTCGGGAAGATGGGCTTCCAGGCCGCCTGGGAGCTGAAGAAGGCCGGTGTCCCGTTCGTCATCATCGAGCAGGACGATACCAAGGGACGAAGCCCCCGCTTCGCCGGCGAGCTGATCCTCTATGGCAACGCCATGGACGAGATGATCCTGGAGCGTGCGAGCATCCGCACGGCCCGGGGGCTTATCACGGCCCTCACCACCGATGCCGATAATGTGCTGGTGACACTCACCGTGAAGCAGTTGCGACCAGATCTTCCGGTGGTGGCCCGCAGCGCCAAGCTGGGCACCGAGCGTCAGCTCAAGGCCGCGGGAGCCGATCACATCGTGAGCCCGTACGAGATCGGGGGACGGCGCATGGCGGGCTTGCTGCTCAAACCCGAGATGATGAACTTCTTCGACATCGTGCTGCAGCAGGAGCAGTTCGAACTGGGCCTGGAGCGCATCGCCATCGCGCCGGGCTCCGCCCTGGTGGGCCAGACCATGCGGGAGGCCCGCCTGCGCCACGCCACCGGCTCGCTGCTCGTGGGCCTGGTTCATCCCGGCTCGAGATTGCAGTTCAACCCCTCCGGCGAAGAGCGCTTCCAGGCCGGCGACGAGCTGCTGGTGATGGGCCCGTCCGATGCCTTGGAGACCCTCACGCGGCTGGCCAAGGGCTGATACCAGGTAGCGTTCAAAGATAGAGATCCACCACGGAGACACCGAGGCCACAGAGGAGGCACGGAGGCCTCGGTGATCCTCCGTCATGGGCAGGCCGAAGGCCGCTTCCGGCCAAGCCGGAAGCCACGGTAGGCGGCGGGCCCGGATCCTTTTGGGACATCCTGGCCCGCCGCCTACCGTGTGCCCATGCTCTGTGCCTCCGTGGTGGATTCTTTTACGATTGAACGCGAATGGGTATGAGGCCATGGAAGGCCACGCCCGGCTCCTGCTGGACCTGGCCATGGTGCTGGGGGTCGCGGCGCTGACCTCGGTGCTGTTCCAGAAGCTGAAGCAGCCCGCGGTCCTGGGCTACCTCCTGGCGGACATGATCGTGGGCCCCCATGTGCCCGTGCCGCTGGTGGCGGACCTGGGCAACGTGCGACTCATGGGCGAGCTGGGCGTCATCCTGCTGATGTTCACCATCGGCCTGGAGTTCAGCCTGCCCCGGCTGCTCCGCGCCGGGCCGCCGGCCCTGCTGACGGGCACGCTCCAGGTGGGCACCCAGCTGGTGGCCGGATTCCTCGTGGCCCGCCTGCTGGGGTGGGCCCCCCTGGAGAGCGCCTTCTTCGGGGCCAGCCTCGCCATCGCCTCCACCATGATCCTCGCCAAGCTTTTCGACGAGCGCGGCATCCGCGGCCCGTTGAAGGAGACCGTCCTGGGCGTCCTGCTGGTGGAGGATCTCCACGCCGTGCCGCTGCTGGCGGCCCTGACGGCGGCGGCCTCCCTGGGTGGTCCCAGCGCCGGGGCCATCGCGGGCACGTTGCTGAAGCTGGCGGTGTTCCTCGCGGTGCTGGTGGGCGCGGGACGGCTGGTGGTGCCCCCCGCCGTGCGCTGGGTGGCGGATCATGGCCGCGACGAGGTGTGCTGCTGCTCACGGGCCTGCCCGTGCTGGCCGCCGTGCTGGCGCTGATCCCTCTGACCTCCCTCGGGACCCTGAGCGCGGCCACGGCCCTGGGGCGGTTCCCCTGCTGCTCTGGCGGCGCGCCCGGGGCCTCCAGCGGGATCTCGACGCGGGGGCCGAATGGTTGGGCGAGAACGCGCAGGATCCCTGGGGCCCGCCCGGGACCTCCGCCGCGCCATCCGCCGGCGGCTGGCGCACGCTCCGCATAGGGCCCCACTGCCCCTCCCTGGGCCGGAGCCTGGCGGAACTCGACCTGATCGGCGGTTCCAAGGTGGCCCTGGTGGCCCTCCTGCGGGAGGGGCATCTGCTGGAACCGCGACCGGAAGTCCTGCTCCAGCCCGGGGACGTGCTGGCCCTAAGCGGTTCGGGCTCGGCCCTGGATGCCGCGCAGTGGGTGCTGGGGCGGGAGTCGGAAACAGGGCCCTCCAAAAGTTGAGGGGGTGATTTTCGGCGTGCTCAAGTCACGGCCGCCCCTGGGGGTTGATGGCTCCCGCCACGGGCCGGGCCGGAAGGTGGCCGTGAGGCAGGCGGGACGGCAGTTCCGCCAGTCCCCAGGCGGTGACCGCCATGGCCTGGGCGCCCTGCGCCAGCTGGTCCGGCACCAGGTGGTCCGGGTAGTCCATCTGGCTGTGGTGGGTGCCCAGGAAGTAGTCCACGGGTTCCTGGATGGCGGCGAAAGCGGGGACGCCGGCCCGGTCGAAGGGCGCGTGGTCGGTGCTGCCCATGGCGCGGAGGGAGAGGTCCTTCACGCCCAGGTCGTTGAGGGGAGCGATGGCCTGGGCCATGAGGCCTCGGCAATTCTCGCGACCCTGCAGCGTGAAGCCTTTCACCATGCCCGTGCCCATGTCATCGACCAGCACGGCCTGGATGGCGTCCAGCTCGTTCTTGTGGGCTTCCACGTAGGCCCGGGAGCCCAGCAGGCCCTGCTCCTCGCCGCTCCAGAGGATCACGCGGAGGGTGCGCCGGGGCTTGAGGCCCGTGGCCTGGAAGGCGCGCAGCACCTCCAGGGCGACGGAACTGCCGGTGGCGTTGTCCGTGGCGCCGGTGCCCAGGTCCCAGCTGTCCAGATGGCCGCCCACGATGACGACTTCCCCAGGCAGCTCACGGCCGGGGATCTCGCCCACGACGTTGTAGGCCTGTACGGGCTTGGCCGAGAAACCGCCGCCCAGGGACAGATCGAGCTTCACGGGCTCCTTCCGCCCCAGCAGGCGCACCAGCATCTTGTAGGGCTCCTGGGGCACATAGGCCGCGGGGAGCGCCGGCTTTTTCGGGTCGCGCCCGGCCCCGCCGCTGGTGAAGCTGAGCCCGTTCTTGCGGCCTGACATGGACAGCGTGGCCAGGGCGCCCTCGTCGAGGAGGAACTGCGTCATGGCCGCCTGCTCCGCCTGGTAGGCCTCAAAGTCGCCGCTCCGCCGAGGCAGGGGTGGGCGCTTGTCGTCGGGGTTGGTGCGCAGCAGGATCCGGCCTTTCAGGTGTCCCTTGAAGGCTTTCAGCTCCTCCAGGTTCCGGGCGTCCACCATGAGCAGGTCACCCTGCACGGTGCCCTGGGTGCCCGGAGTCCAGGCCAGCTGGTCCACCCGGAAGCGGATGCCGTTGTGGGTGAGCAAGCGCGCGCTGTCGACCCCACGGGTCCAAGCCAGGCCGAAATCATAGGCTTCCTCGTGGACGTTCACGGCGCCGAGCCGCACCATCTCCGCCTTGGCCCAAGCCTGGGCCTGCCTCAACTTTTCGGAACCCGTGAGCCGGGGGCCGATCACGTCGCACAGGTAATCCACCCGGGCGACCAGCTCGGCGTGTTCCTTGATGTCGCGCAGCAGCTTGCCGGCGGGGGTGTCCGGGTAGTCCTTCAGCACCGGCACGGGCGACGGCAACGGTGGGGCGGCCGCAAAGGGCGACTGGGCCTGGAGAAGGGTGGCCAGGGCCAACGGCAGCAGGGCGGTGGGGGTCCGCGGCATGGGAACTCCTGATGGGAAAGCTGGTTTCAGCAAATATCAAATGGCGAGGTATGGCAAGTCCTCAGTGGCGGGATATGATGACGTTGTTTCGGGAAATAGCGAAATGACCTCAGACCCGCTCCGCCCTCTCGCGGACACCCTCAAGACCCTGGCCCACCCCGTGCGCCTGCGCATCCTCGCGCTGCTGCACGCGGGGGAGCTCTGCGTCTGCGAGGTGGCCGAGGTGCTGGGCCTGGCGCCCTCCACCGTCTCCGAACACCTGACCGGCCTGCGTCGCTCGGGGCTGGTGCGCGAGTGGAAGGTGGGTCGCTGGGTGCATGTGGCCCTGGCCGACGACGCCGCCACCCGTCCCCTGCTGGAGGCCCTGTGGCCCCTCATGGCCGGGGCCGAGGCCGAGCTTTCCCGCGACCGGGCCCAGGCTCGGGCCCTCCGTTGCGATCCCTGCAACCCCTTCGGATTGTCCCCCTTCACGCACCCCCCAGGAGCACGCATGACCACCCAGAGCACCCAGACCGAGCCGCAGACCGAGCCACCGAATCCGGTCTCAACGAGACCACCCTCAACCTCATCGCGCTCGGGGCCGCCATCGGCGCCAACGCCGAGCGGGCCTTCCGGGCCCATCAGAGCCGCCTCGCCGAGCTGGGCGTCTCCAACGACGACATGATCGAGGCCGTGAACATGGCCCTGCGCGTGAAGGGCGATCCCCATTCGCAGATCATGGCTCTGGCCCAGGCCGCGCTGGTCGGCGAGAGCGGCGGCTGCTGCGGCGGCGCCTGCGCCTGCGAAGAGGCAGGCGGCCAGAAGGGCGACTGCGGCGACGACTGCGACTGCAAGTAGGAGACGGGAATGTCCACGGGCCGGCTGTCCTTCCTTGATCGCTTCCTCACCCTGTGGATCTTCCTGGCCATGGGGCTCGGCGTGCTGCTGGGCTTCGCCGTCCCCGGCTTCAACCGCGCCATCAACGCCTGGAACGTGGGTACTGACCAGCGTACCGCTGGCCGCGGGTCTGATCCTGATGATGTATCCGCCCCTGGCGAAGGTGAAGTACGAAGAACTGCACCTGGTCTTCCGGAACAAGAAGGTGCTGGGCCTGTCGCTGCTCCAGAACTGGATCATCGGGCCCCTGCTCATGTTCGGGCTGGCCGTTCTGTTCCTGCGGGACAAGCCCGAGTACATGCTGGGCCTCATCCTCATCGGCCTGGCCCGCTGCATCGCCATGGTCATCGTGTGGAACGACCTGGCCAAGGGCGACACCGAATACTGCGCGGGGCTGGTGGCCTTCAACTCCATCTTCCAGGTGCTCTTCTTCAGCGTGTACGCCTGGTTCTTCGCCACGGTGCTGCCCGCGAAGCTGGGCCTCCAGGGCGCGGTGGTGAACATCACCATCGGCCAGATCGCGAAAAGCGTCTTCATCTACCTGGGCGTTCCCTTCATCGCGGGCTTCCTCACGCGCTTCATCCTCGGGAAGCTCAAGGGCCTGGACTGGTACCACCGGGTCTTCGTGCCGAAGATCAGCCCCATCACCCTTATCGCCCTCTTGTTCACGATCATTGTCATGTTCAGCCTCAAGGGCGACACCATCGTGAAGCTGCCCTTCGATGTGCTCCGCATCGCCCTCCCGCTGCTCATCTACTTCGTGGTGATGTTCCTGGTGAGCTTCTGGCTGTCGAAGAAGGCCGGGGCCACTTACCCGCAGAGCGCCACGCTGAGCTTCACGGCCGCCAGCAACAACTTTGAACTGGCCATCGCCGTGGCCGTGGCCACCTTCGGCATCGCCCACGGCGCCGCCTTCGCCGCCGTCATCGGGCCGCTGGTGGAGGTGCCCGCCCTCATCGGCCTCGTCAACGTGGCCCTCTGGCTGAAGCGGAAGTGGTACCCCGAGGCCCCGGAGGACGTCGCCAGCGCCGGCTGCTGTCCCGCGGTGGATCCCGCCAAGAGGTGAACCATGGGCATCTTCGCCGGCAGGGGCATGGTGATCCAGGGGCTGCGCTTCCTGGCGCCGAAGGACGCGCTGGCCGTGCTGAACGAGGGCGCCCTCCTGGTGGACCTCCGTCTCGATGAGCTGGCGGAGATGAAGGCCTTCAAGGTGCCCGAGACGATCCGCATCCCCCATGAGGAACTGCCCGGCCTGCTCGCCGAGCTGCCCGCGGACCGGCCTTTGCTGCTGGCCGACAGCTCTGGCGTTTACACCAAGGAAGCCGCGCACCTGCTGCTCGACCACGGCTTCACCCAGGTGGCCTGCCTCAACGGCGGCATGCTGCTCTGGGACCAGGAAGGCCTGCCGGTGGTGACGGAGGCCGCCGCCCTCCTCCACGGCGAGTGCCCCTGCGTGCTGCGCCCCCGGAAAGGCCACCGATGATCCGCCCCGTGCTGCCCACCGACGCCCCGGCCCTGGCCGACATCTACAACCCCTATGTGCGCGACACCCTCATCACCTTCGAGGAGGAACCAGTCTCGGTGGCCGAGATGGGGGCGCGCATCGCCAAGGTGACGGCAACCTATCCCTGGCTCGTCTGGGAGGAGGACGGCGTGGTGCGGGGCTATGCCTACGGCGCCACCTGGCGGACCCGGCACGCCTACCGCTTCGCCGTGGAGACCACCGTCTACCTGGCGGATGGTCACCACGGAAAGGGTCGCGGCGCCGCGCTCTACCGGGCGCTGCTGCTCGAAGGAGACGCACCGTGACTTCCATCCTCTTCCTCTGCGTGGCCAACAGCGCCCGGTCCCAGCTGGGCGAAGGCCTGGCGCGCCAGCTGTTCCCGGACTTCCGCATCCAGAGCGCCGGCAGCCGCCCCAGCCGCGTGAACCCGTACGCCATCGAGGCCTTGGCGGAGCGGGGCATCGACGCCTCGACGCACACCTCGAAGCCCGTGGCGGACATCGATCCGGCCTCCGTGGACTTGGTCATCACCCTCTGCGCCGAGGAAGTCTGTCCCGCCTTCCTGGGCAAGGCCGAGCGCCTGCACTGGCCCATCCCCGACCCTGCCAGCGACGATCCTTCACTCACGCCCGAGGGCCTGCGCGCCCGCTTCCGCGCCGCCCGTGACGAGATCGCCCGCCGCCTGGAGGCGCTGGGCCGCGACCGGGGCTGGATTGTATGAATTTCGAAAAAAATCGAAATTAGACCTTGCACGTTATTTCGACAATTCTAGAATTAAGCCAGGAGGGGACCATGACCGGGCGTGTGGAACAGGCGGCAGAGCGACTGAAGGCCCTCGGGCATCCGGTCCGCCTGGCCATCCTGCGCCGCCTGGTGCAGGGCCCCGAGGCGGGGACACCCGCCGGAGAGCTGCAGTCGCGCCTGGACATCCCGGCCTCCACCCTCAGCCATCACCTGGCCACCCTCGCCAACGCCGGCCTGGCGCGGGTGGCCCGGGAAGGCACCACGCTCCGCTACCGTGCCGACTTTGGCGTGCTGCACGCCCTCACCGACTACCTCTGGCAGGACTGCTGTGCCGGTGGCACCGCGGAACCGCCCCCCCCTTCGCCCTGCTGCGACAGGGACTGACCTTCCATCGTCCTGGGACGTGGATACCTCCGGTGTCCCAGGAAACCTCCATCTGAAAGGCCCCACCATGGAACCCGAAACCCTCAAATCCGCCGTCCGCGATCGATACGCCGGATTCGTCAAGACGAACCAGAGCTGCTGTGGGCCGTCCACCTCCTGCGGCTGCGCCCCCGGTGACGCGAGCCTGGACGTGGGGTACGACGCCACTGACCTGGCCGCCGTGCCCGAGGGCGCCAACCTGGGCCTGGGCTGCGGCAATCCCGTGGCCCTGGCCGCGCTGAAGCCCGGCGAGACCGTGCTGGACCTGGGCTCCGGCGCCGGCTTCGATGCCTTCCTCGCCGCGCAACGCGTGGGCCCCGAAGGCCGCGTCATCGGCGTGGACATGACGCCGGAGATGATCGCCCGGGCCACGTCCCTGGCCCGGAAACATGGCTACGGGAAGGTCGAGTTCCGCCAGGGCGACATCGAGGCCCTGCCCGTGGACGACGCCAGCGTGGACGTGATCCTCTCCAACTGCGTGGTGAACCTCGCCCCGGACAAAGCCAAGGTCTTCCGCGAGGCCTTCCGCGTGCTGAAGGCCGGCGGGCGCTTGCAGGTCTCCGACCTGGTGCTGGCCCGGCCCCTGCCCGAGGCGCTGCTTCAGGACATGGACGCCTACGCGGCCTGCATCTCCGGCGCCATGCTCAAGGATAACTACCTGGCCGCCATCCGCGCCGCAGGCTTCGAGGGGGTGACCGTGGCCTCCGAGCGGCGCTTTGGTTTGGCGGAGCTGTCGCCGGAGCTGATGGAACTGGCCAAGCGCCGCCATCCCGGCATGAGCCCCGAGGAGCTGGAGCGCCTGGCCAGCTCGGTGCTCAGCGTCCAGGTGGAGGCCACCAGGCCTGGGAAGGCCTGCTGCGCGTCCGGCTGTTGCGGATGAGGGGGAGATGACCGTGGAATCGAAGGATTGTGCCTGTGCTGCGCCGGCGCCCACTTCGGCGCCGGCCCCCGGCGGCGGCTTCTGGAGATCGGGAGGGTGGCTGCTGGTCGCTCTCCCGGCCTGGGTCGCGCTCTACTGGGTCCTCAAGCCCGCCGCCGACTGGCTGGCCTTCCGGGCCCTGGGGCTCGCCCCCGGTAGCCGCCTGGGCGAGGCCGTGGCCTTCTTCACCTACGACACGCCCAAGGTCCTGATGCTCCTGGGCGCCGTGGTGCTGGGGGTGAGCTTCGTGCAGACCTTCCTCAGCCCCGAGCGCACCCGCGACCTGCTGGCCCGGCGCACAGGCGCCTGGAGCAACCTGCTGGCGGCCCTGCTGGGCATCGCCACGCCCTTCTGCTCCTGCTCGGCGGTGCCGCTCTTCATCGGCTTCGTGCGGGTGGGCGTGCCCCTGGGCGCGACCTTCAGCTTCCTGGTGTCGGCGCCCATGGTGAACGAGGTGGCGCTGTTCCTGCTGTGGGGCCTCTTCGGCTGGCGCATCGCCCTGCTCTACACGGCCACGGGCGTGACGGTGGCCTTCGTGGCGGGCTGGGTCCTCGGGAAGCTCCGCATGGAGCGCCACCTGGAACCCTGGATCCTGGAAGTCCCCTTTGAAGCCTCCAAGGCTTCGGACGCCGCCCTGGGCTTCCCGGCGCGCCTGGACTTGGCGGTCCAGGCGACGAAGGACATCGTCCGCAAGGTGTGGCTCTACGTGCTGGCGGGCATCGCCGTGGGGGCCTTCCTGCACGGCTATGTGCCGGCGGAGCTGCTGGCCCGCTTCATGGGCAAGTCCGCCTGGTGGAGCGTGCCCCTGGCCGTGGTCATCGGCGTGCCCCTGTACTCCAACGCCGCCGGCATCATCCCCATCGTGGAGGTGCTGCTGGCCAAGGGCGCCGCCCTGGGCACGGCGTTGGCTTTCATGATGGCCGTCACGGGCCTGTCGTTGCCGGAGACCGTCATCCTGCGGAAGGTTCTGAAGCCCCGGCTGCTGGCGGTCTTCCTCGGCACCGTGGCCGTGGGCATCGTGCTGGTGGGGTTCTTGTTCAACGCGATCATGTAGGAGGTGTCATGAAGATCGAAGTGCTGGGGAGCGGCTGCGCCAAGTGCAAGCTGCTGGCGGAGCGGGCTGAGGAAGCCGCGAAGGAATTGGGCCTGGACTTCACACTGGTGAAGGTGACGGAGTACCCGGACATCGTGGCCCGGGGCGTGATGTCCACGCCGGGGCTGGTGGTGGATGGTGCGGTGAAGAGCCAGGGCCATGTGCCCACGGTGGCAGCCATCAAGGATCTGCTGCGGTAGGATTGCCCCCACACCGCGAGGGGATTTCATGCGCATCGGCATCCTGGGTTATGGCCGCTTCGGGCGCGCTCTGGGTGAGCTGCTCCGCGAGGCCGGCCATGGCTATCGGGCCTGGGATCCGGTGGCGGAGGTTCCAGCTGAACGCCTGGTGGGCGGGCTCTCGGAACTGGCGGAAACCTCCGAAACCTTGGTGCTGGCGGTGCCCATCGCCGCCCTGTCCGCGGCCCAGGCGAGCCTGAGGCCCCACCTCCGGCCGGACCACTTGCTCTTCGACGTGGGCAGCGTGAAGTCGGGCCCCTGCGCCCTCATGGACGCGCAATTGGGGGCTGCCATCCCCCACGCCGGGACGCATCCCCTGTTCGGCCCCGTGAGCCTGGCCCGGGCGGAACGGCCGCTGCGCGTGGTGCTCTGCCCGTCGGCCCAGCATCCCGCGGCCGCAGACCGGGTGCAGGCCCTGTTCGAAAGCCTGGGCTGTGAGGTGCTGCGCCAGAGCCCCGAGGACCACGACCGGGTGATGGCCACTACCCACGCCCTCACGTTCTTCATCGCCAAGGGCCTGCTGGCCGTGGGCGCCGGGGCCGAGCTGCCCTTCACGCCGCCCTCCTTCCACGCCATCGCCCGCACACTGGAGTCCGTGCGCGAGGACGCGGGCCACCTCTTCGCCGCCCTCCAGAACCAGAACCCCTTCGCCGCCGGGGCCCGGGAGGGCCTGCTGGAAGCCCTCTCCGCCATCCACCAGACCCTGGCGGAAGCCGTGGCCGAAGGCGCGGACGAGCAGCAGCTGGCCATCCCCAGCCTGGGGGAGCGGTCCCCCCTCCTCCAGGAGACCCGTGACCACATCGACGCCCTCGACCAGGACCTGGTGGCCCTCCTGGCCCGCCGCACCGAGCTGGTGCTCCGCGCCGGCCGCGCCAAGGCCGAGCTGGGCCTTCCCGTCCACGACCCGGACCGCGAAGCCTCGCAGCTCCAGGCCCGCCGCGCCTGGGCCCAGGAGGCGGGCCTGGATGTGCAGGGTGTGGAGGACGTCTTCCGGGCCGTCCTGCGGGCCTCGCGCGCGGCTCAGGGACGGTAGTCAGCCTTCGCGTCAGGGATCCACCACGGAGACACGGAGCATGGGCACGCGGGAGGCGCCGGGTCCGGATCCTTCATGGAGTATCCGGACCCGGCGCCTCCCGTGGCTTCCGGCTTGGCCGGAAGCGGCCTTCGGCCTGCCCATGATGGAGGGGGACGGAGATCTCCGTGCCACCTCTGTGGTCTCCGTGTCTCCATGGTGGATCCTTCGTATTGGCAGGCAAGCCGATGTCAGAAGGGCAGGTCCAGCGCCTTGCACAGGAAGGCGACGAGCGGGGAGGCCTGCCGGCAGGCGGCGGCCACCTGGTCGACGAAATCGGGCGCCAGCACCTGGGCGTTCGTGAAGCCGACGGAGGTGTAGAAGTCCTTGAGCTTGAGGTCCTCCGCGCAGGGATGATCGGGATCGAAGCCCTGGGGGACGCGTTTGAGCGCGTCTCCTTCAATCTCCAGCCCGGACTTCCGGAGGGCCTTCCACGCCGCGGGCTTGGCGACGATGGCTTGGCGGACCTTGAATAGCGAATCGGGATCCGGGTGCCAGAGGCCGCCGCCCGCGAAGCTGCCGCCGGGTTCCAGATGGAGGTAGAAGCCGGGTCCGTGGACGCCGCCAGCCTGCATGGTCCGGTGGGGGAAGTGGGCCGCGACGTGGGTCTTGTAGGGGGTCTTGTCCTTGGCGAACCGCGTGTCGCGGTAGATCCGGAACATGGAGCCGCCCGAGGGCCGCGGGTCGGCGATGAAGTGGCGGCTGAGCGATGCCAGCGGGCCGCTGAAGGCGGCGATGAGCCGCAGCATGGGCTCCCGGGCCTCGGCCTCGTACCGCGCCTTGTTCTCCAGGAACCACGCGCGCTCGTTGTGCGCCTTCAGGTCCTTCAGGAACCGGAAGAGGCCCGGGCCCAGCGGGTTCTCCAGGCCAGAGGGAGTCGTCTTCGCTGCCACATCGCCTCCTGGAAAGGCCATCAGCTTACGCCCCAAACAAGGCGGGCCCCCAAGCGGGGGCCCGTACGCAGGCGATGAATCGCCTGCGCGCCTTACTTGCCGAAGCGCTTGGAGACTTCGCTCCACTTGATGTTCTCGACGAAAGCCTCAAGGTACTTCGCGCGGGCGGTGCCGTAATCCACCATGGAGGCTCCGTCTCCAAGAGTGCAGGCCCGAAGGGGCAAGCGATTGGGAGCACAGCGCGGGGCGCTGTGCGATAGACGGAGGCGTGCGGCTGGAAGAAAAAAGGCGGGCCCCCGAACGGGGGCCCCACCATGAGCACGCGTTGAGAGGCGCCCAGACGCCCGCGCCCTCTTACTTGCCGAAGCGCTTGGAGACTTCGCTCCACTTGATGTTCTCGACGAAAGCCTCAAGGTACTTCGCGCGGGCGGTGCCGTAATCCACCATGAACGCGTGCTCCCAGCTGTCCAGCACCACGAGCAGGTCCTGCTCGATGGGCAGGCCCAGGTGGTGCTCGGCCACGAAGTAGGTGTGCAGCTTGCCGTCGCGGCGGTTGCGGGTGAGCAGGGCCCAGCCGGGACCGCCCAGGGCGCAGGCCTTGAGGTCGGCGAGCACCTTCTCCTGGCCGCCGGCGGCATCCAGGGCGGCCTTCAGGTCGGCGCTGATCTGGTTGTCGGCGCCCAGGTTCTCGAAGTAGAGCTCGTGGAGGAAGGAGCCGTTGAAGGCCACGGCCTCGCGGCGCTTCAGCTCGCTGTATTCGTTGTAGGAGTAGTTGGGCTTGGTGTTGTCGGCCGTCGCCAGCTTTTCCTCGATCTCGTTCAACTTGGTGATGTAGCCCTTGTAGAGGCCGAAGTGCTGATCCAGCTGAGAGTCACTGAGCCCTTTCAGGGCGCCGCCCTTCAAGTGGTCGTAGTTCTTCACGGGGTAGGCCATGGGTGTCTCCTTGGCTGCGCGAGGCGCGGATGAGTAGTTTACCGAAAAAGTCGGAAATCTTAAAAAACAGGCTGGAGTCCGGAGGCTGGAGTCTGGAGGTACTGATTCCTGGGGCGGCCTGCGGCCGCGACAACGTCTTCCTTTGGGCCGCTCGGGTTCAGTCGATTTGATGGGTTCACCGGGGCCAACCTCCAACCTCCAGCCTCCGGCCTCCAGTCTCCGGCCTGCCTTCACCCCAGCATCTCCCGCAGGGACCACGCTTCTTTCTGGTGGACCTGCACGAAGCGGGTGAGGAGGTCGGCGGTGCCGGGGTCGCCGGCGCCATTGACCAGCTCGATGCCCTCGTGCATGTAGGTGATGACCGTCTCCTCGTTGGCCAGGGCCTCTTTCAACATGGCCTCGGGATCCAGGCGGGCGGAGGGACTGGAGATCTCCGCCTTGGACTGGGCTTCGATTTGCGCCGGCGCGTGGAGGGGCGTGCCGCCCACCAGGCGGATGCGTTCCGCCATCTCGTCCACGGTGTCGTCGGCGGCGGTGTAGAGGTCCTCGAAGCGCAAGTGATAGTCGCGGAAGTGGGGGCCGGTGACGGTCCAGTGGTGGCGCTTGGCGTTGAGCGCCAGCACGAAGGCGGTGGCCAACTCGGCATTCAGATGGTCGATGACGGAACGGTTCACGAGCTTCTCCTCAGGAAAGCCAGGCAACCCAGGCGGCGGGCGCGGGCCAGCGGCCTGGGGCCTCGGCATGGTTGGAGACGAGGGCGGCGATGCCGCGGCCGTCCGGAATCAGGTAGCGCAGGGCCAGCACGGAGGGCAGGCGATCCTGCAGCCCGGCCGTGCCGCGGTCCACGACCGGGGTCACCATGGCACCGTCCGACAGCTCCAGCTGTAGCTGGTCCGGGAAGGTGTGCAGGACCGCCAGGCGGCGGTCCCGCACCTCATCCGGAAAGCCCAGCATCAGCGTGGCGGCGATGCTGCGGGCGGCGCCTTCGCGGCGGGGCGCCAGCACGGCGAAGGAGGCGCGGGCTTCGGCCAGCTCCCCGGCATCCACCGTGTCGGGTGTCTTGCCCTCGGCCCAGAGCGTTTCGATGATCTGGTCCTCGACGCTCTCGGCTGTTTCCGGCTGGAAGGTGATGCCCTCCGCCAGCTCCAGCCGCAGGCCGGCCTGGCCGGCCAGGAAGGCTTGCCGTGCCTGGAAACGGGCGCGCTCAATCGCGGGGTCGAAGACCATCACAGCCTCAGACGTGCTTCGCGATGTCGGCGGTGGGCTGGGCGAAGGCGGGCTTGGCGCCGGCCTGCAGCTTGGTGAGGGCCTCCTGGAAGCGGCCGGCGTGGAAGCGCTCGACCTTGGCCAGGGTCTCGAACCAGGCGGCGATCTCGCTGTAGCCCTCTTCCTTGGCCAGGCGGGCGAACTCGGGATACATGTCGGTGTATTCGTAGGTCTCGCCGGCCACCGCGGATTTCAGGTTGGTGAGCGAATCACCCAGGGGCAGGCCCGTGGCGGGATCAGCCGGCCTTCTCGGCCAGGAACATCAGGTGCCTCAGGGCGTGGCCCGTTTCGCCGTCGGCGCTGTGCTTGAAGAGGTCGGCCACTTCCTTCAGGCCTTCCTTCTCCGCCACCTGGGCCATCCAGGTGTAGCGGCGGTTCGCCTGGCTCTCGCCGGCGAAGGCGGCTTTGAGGTTCTGGTGGGTCTTGGAATCGATGAAGGACATGAGATCTCCTCTTGGGCCGTACTCGGCGGCATCAAGGTAGAGCCATCTCCATGCCAAAGCAATAAGTCAAATCATTGAACAAATTCTGTAAATTCCAAGACTCCAGATCCCAGGAGAATCCCGACCGGCCGAGAGCCGAATTCACGACATATCGAGAGGTTGCCGGTTCAGCGAGCCTTGGCAAGACTGGCGCGAATCTGGGCGGCATCCAGGCTGAGGGCCCGGCCGAATCCCAGCACCAGGCGCCCGGCGGTGGGTCGGATGAGGAAAAAGGAGAAGTCCCCCAATCCGAGGATCAGCTTCACTTGCGGGAATCGCGCCAGGTAGGCTTCCGACGCCGCCTCGTGGCGGTCCGAACCCTTGGGGATCTCCTCGGCCTCGCCTTGCAGGGTCACCCGGGGCAGGGCGAGCGGATCCTGTCCCTCATCCATTGGCGCCATGAGCATCAGGCTGACCGGGCTATCCGCCAGCAGGTCGCGGGTGTGCTGGGCCAGACGGCTCAGGTGGATGAGGTGACCCGAGCCGTCCGGCGCCGGCACCACCGGCACCATGGAGACGAAGGGCGCGCCCTCATGCAGCGTGCCCAGAGAGGCCACCAAGGGTCCGGTCAGCAGGGCGTGGAGCGCGGCTTCCGTGTTCGGTTCCATGGCGGACTCCTTCCTGGGCGGAGCAATCCATCATCTCTCCGTGAGCAAGACGCCTAATCTTGCGACCGCCTCGCACGAATACGGGGGATGCGGTTCTCCCTTACCCCCCGTAACCTGGCGGCCTTCCTGGCGGTCCAGTTCGTGCTGGGGCAGGCCCACGAACTGGCCCACCATGTGGCGGGCCGGTTGGTCTGCGGCGCCTGGGGCGCCATGACCTTCGATTTCTTCTTCCTGCCGGAGGGCGCGGTGGGGGATCCCGCGGCACTCTGGTCCACCTTCGCCGGGCCCGCCTTCACCTACGCCCTCATCCTCCTGGGCGGTCTCCTCTTGTGGCGTTGGCCTCCCTGCTGCTGGTCCCGGCCCTCTGGGCCGCCTTCCTGATCTTCGTGGACCTGGCCTTCGCCGTGGCCGCGCTCCTCCTCCTGCGGATCCCGGAGCGCTCCGCGGCGACCTGATCAATCCTTGAATGCAGCCACCACGATGCGCCCCACCTCGGCCAGCACCGCGTTGCGGTCCTCCATCGGAGTGGTGGAGCCGGTGTAGTAGACCGCCACCAGGATCGGCGCCCGGTGGAGCGGGCGCAGGATGGCCACGTCGTTCACGGTGCCGCGTTCTCCCGAACCGGTCTTGTCCCCGGCGGCCCAATCCGCCGGAAGGCCCGCCCGGAGCCGATTCCGGCCCGTGGTGCAGGTCGCCATCCAGCCCTCGAGACGCTGGCGGGAGGCGGTGGTCAGGGTCGGCCCCAGCAGCAGGGCCCGCAAGGTATCCACCATGGCGGTGGGCGTGGTGGTGTCCCGGGGATCGCCGGGCAGGGCTGTGTTCAGCGTGGGTTCTGTGCGGTCCAGGCGCGTCACGGGATCGCCGAGCGTGCGGGCGAAGGCGATGATGGCCTTGGGGCCGCCGAGGGTTCGGAGCAGCAGGTTGGCGGCGGTGTTGTCACTGACTTCCACGGCGGCGGCGCAGAGGTCCCTGACCTTCAGGCCTCCCTCCGCCACGTGCGCGGTGGTCACTGGCGCGTACTCCAGCAGGTCCGCCTGGCTGTAAGAGAGGCGCCGATCCAGCGCCTCCTGGCCCGCATCCACCCGGGCGAGCACCGCACCCGCCAGCAACACCTTGAAGGTAATGCACAGGGGGAAGCGCTCACCGCCCCGGTGGTCCAGGCGGCGGCCCGAGCCCGTATCGAGGACGGCCACCCCCAGGCGCCCCCCGGCGCGGGCTTCCAGGGCCGCCAGACGGGCGGCGGCCTACTCGGCCTCCTGGCCCTCTTCGGGGGTTCCCTCGGGGTCGTCACTCTCCGGAATGTCGTTGCCCAAGGCATCCTTCTTCAGCGCCTTCTTCTGCAGCTTTTCTTCCTTCTTCTTCTGGCGGGCGAGATCCTTCTGCCGCTTTTCGAAGTTGTAGTTGGGCTTTCTGGCCATGGCACGTCCGATCACGAAAAGGGTGAAGCCTCAGCCCTAGAGGTAGTCTAACGCCTCACGCGCCGCAGTGCCTGGATCAGGTCGTCCAGCCGCTGGAGGAAGGTGGAACGGTCCCTCGCCGTGAACGGGGCCGGACCAGTGCCCAGCTCGCCCATGGCCCGCAGGTGCGTCATCAGCTCGCGGCTGGCCAGGGCGTCGCCGATGGAATCGGGCGAGTACACCCGACCCTTGGCGTCCAGGGCCCGGGCGCCCTTTTCGAGGCAGCGGGCCGCCAGGGGGATGTCCGCCGTCACGGCGATGTCCGAGGCCGTGATGTTCTCCACGATCCAGTCGTCGGCCCCGTCGAACTGGCCCTTGGCCACCACCACCGACTCGAACAGCGGGTTGCGGGGCACCCGCAGGGGCGCGTTCGAGACCAGCAGCACCCGCAGCCCGCAGCGCGTCGCCACGCGGAAGACCTCGTCCTTCACCGGGCAGGCGTCCGCGTCCACGAAGATGCGAATGCCGGGTTCCGCGTTCATGAAACTCCTCCGGCGGCGGCCAGGGCCCGCAGGGCGGCTTCCACCCGCGCCACCTGGGCCGGATCCGCCAGCCGCCCATCGGCGTCCAGGCTGGACGCCGCCAGGGTGAGGCAGAGCGAGGCCTCCGGCACCACCCGCGCCGACATCACTTCCAGGGTGTGGGCCAGCGAGGCCTGGGCCTTGGCGCCCCCTTCCGGCGAAGGCGAGGCGCTCCAGGCCACCGTGGGCTTGCCCACGCAGGCGCCCGAGGAGACCACCCATTCCAGCAGGTTCTTCAATACGGCCGGCATGGCGTGGATGTACTCCGGCGTGCAGACGAGCAGCGCGTCCGCGGGCTGGATGCGGCTACGCAGATCCGCCACCGGCTCGGGCGCGGGGTCGATGTCCCGTTCGGGGCTGAAGTGCGGCAGCTCGTCCAGGCGCTCCCAGAAGTCGAAGGTGAACCCATACAGCAAAATTTGCCACCGATGAACACAGATGAACACCGATGAAAGAATGATGTTGTTCTTATCGGTGTTCATCTGTGTTTATCGGTGGTTCATAGCTTTTGCTTTTCTAGGCCATCAGGGGCCTCCGCCGGGCCAGCAGTCCCCGCAGCGCCAGTGCCTGGACCACGGTGACGGCGTTCGAGGTGGCCCAGTAGAGGCCCAG
The DNA here is from genome assembly GCA_963705865.1 of uncultured Holophagaceae bacterium. GTDB lineage: Bacteria > Acidobacteriota > Holophagae > Holophagales > Holophagaceae > Geothrix. The sequence goes on from CAVPLE010000149.1 coordinate 25,862, forward strand.
GGCGGAGGGCAGGGTGGCGACGGCGATCACCGAGATCACCACGGGAATCCCGATCATGAGCAGCATGGAGGCGTTGCCGGTGGCGCCGGGCATGAGGGCCGTGCCCAAAAGCATGAGGGCGCCGACGAGGATGGTCAGCGCGAGGTCAGGCCGCGCGAGATTGGGAATCCACAGGAACCTGGAGTTGAACACCATGCGCTTGAGGACCTGGAAGATGCCCAGGCCGAAGAGCCCCTGGGAGCCCATGTTCAGCACAGACACCTTGTCCATGAACGTGATGCCGTGCTGGCGGTACAGCGCCATGGTCTGGGTGGCCAGCTCGGTCGGATTGTCCTTGAGCCGCTCGCGCAGCTTCTCCAACTCGGGCTTGAGGCGCTCCATGGCCTCCTTGTTCTTCTGGGCCTTGTAGGCGGCCGTCAACGAGACGGGCATCAGCGCCGTGCGGGCCATCAGCGTGAGGGCGATGATCGCCGCCGCCTCCGAAAGCCCCAGGTGCGCTCCGAGAAAGCCAAGGGCGGTTTCAAGGAGGTGGGTCCACATGGTCCACAGCGGCATCGGGGCTCCTGGGTCAGGGTGGAAGGATGGTGACAGATCTGGTTGAAACAGGTGGGTGCCATGCGGGAGAAAGACTATTTGCCACCGATGAACACCGATAAACACCGATGAAAGAATGATTTGGTTCTTATCGGTGTTCATCTGTGTTTATCGGTGGTTTAAAAGTTCGTAACCGTTCAGCCCCCCACATGAACCAATAGCTTGTACTTTTTGCCTAGCCCTGCGAGTCTTGTTGGATGGACGAGTTGAAGAGGCAGAACGAGGAACTGAAGGCGCTGCTGGCGGCCTCGATGAAGCGCATCGCAGAACTGGAGGCGCAGCTCGATCAGAACTCTGGCAACAGCTCGAAGCCGCCCAGTTCGGATCTGGGGCGCAAGCGGAAGCCACCGGTGGAATCGAGTGGTCGGAAGCGTGGTGGTCAGCCTGGGCATGATGGAAAGACCCGGGACGTGGTGCCCGAATCGGAGGTCGATGCGGTGGTGGACCGGGATCCCGAGCAGTGCGAGCGCTGCGAGGAACCGTTGGTCGAGGCGCCCCGTTTAGACGCCTGCATTCGTCAGGTCTGTGAAACGCCGGAGTTCAAAGCCTTCGTCCAGCAGTTCAACTTGTGGCAAAAGCGTTGTCCGAAGTGCGGGCACCTCAATCGGGGCCAGATGCCCGCGGGGGCACCAAAGGGCGCGTTCGGGCCGAGGATCCAGGCCCGAATCGGCATCCTCACAGGGCGCTACCGGATGACGCGGCGGGAGGTCGTGAGCCTGAGCAAGGCGATGTTCGGCGTACGGATTTCCCTGGGATCGGTGCAGGCCTGCTGCAAAGCGGTCAGTGAGGCGGCGGCGGAGACGGCCCAGGCCATTCACGCCGAGGTGAAGCAGGCTCCTTCCGTGCATGCGGACGAGACCGGCTTCGGGCGCCGCGGGAAGGATCGGATCAGGAAGGCTGTGCTCTGGCGGAAGGTGAGCCTGGGTGTGGACAGTGAAGATGGGGCACGGTTCGCCGAGCGGATGCTGACCCTGGCCGGGACCGCCCGCAGGCGCGGCATCGACCTCCTCGCATGGCTCACCCGTGCCCTCCAGGCCAAACTCGAAGAACGGTCGCCACCAGCGTTCCAAGCGCGATAGAACTTCGCTACGCTGAATTGCCTGCCGTTAGGCGGGGGCTGAACGCTTACCATCATCTTTTATCGGTGTTCATCTGTGTTCATCGGTGGCTAATGCCTCTTTTTCATTTCCCCGGATTCGCCGGCGCGTCCCGTTTGAACCACTGCGCCTGTCCATGGACGGGCCGTACCTTTTGCTCCAGGGCTTCTAGCTGGCCAGCATTCAGTGGCAGAAATTCCCCCGCGATACGGACGTTCTCTTCGAGCTGGGCCACGTTGTCCACGCCGATGATGACGGTGCTCACGGGGTGGCTCAGGGTGTAGCGCATGGCCTCTTTGATGGTGAGGGTGCCGGGGCGGTCGTATTTGGCCGGGCCGCGCTGCTTCTCCGGGGGCGGCGGCTGGACGCCGGCCAGGAGGCGGCCGCGGGCGGGGATCTTCATGCCGATGATGCCCATCTCCTTCTCCACCGCCAGGGGCAGCAGGGTTTTCTTGAAGGGCAGGTGCCAGGTGTCGGCGGCGTTGAAGGCCATGAGCACCGTGTCGAAGGGGAAGCGGCGGATGGCTTCGGCCAGCACGTCGGGATCCGTGTGGCCGCTGAGGCCCAGGAAGCGCACCAGCTTCTGGTCCCGAGCCTTCTGGAAGGCCTCCAGGGCGCCGCCCTTGGCGCAGACGCGCTCGACGTCATCCATGGTGCTCATGGCGTGGAGCTGCCAGAGGTCCACATGGTCGGTCTGGAGCAGCTTGAGGGAGGTCTCCAGCAGGCGCATGGAGCCGTCCGCCGTGCGGTCGTGGGTTTTGGTGGCGAGGAAGGCCTCGGACCGCCGCCGCTTCATCACCTGCCCGAAGTACTGCTCGCTCCAGCGGGCCTCGCCGCCGTAGCGGGCGGAGGTGTCGCAGTAGTTCACGCCCAGGTCCAGGGCCCGCTCGATGAGGGGGATGGCCACCTTCTCGTTGTTCGGCTTCTCGATGGCCGCCTGGCCGCCGAGGCTGAAGATCCCCACCTTGTGCCCCGTGCGGCCCAGGTTGCGGGTGGGCATGGCCGCGGCGGTGGCGGGGTTGAAGGGCGGGTGGGGCACGGGATGGTGGATCACGGGCTCGGCGGCCATGCCCTCGGCCGCGCCCTCCATGGCCGCCAGGCGCGTGGCGACGAGGCCCGCCGCCGCGGCGGCCCCCAGCTTGAACAGGTCGCGTCGGGTGGTGCCGGCCTCGGACATGGCGTCCTCCGTGGGATTCAGGATCTCGTCATCATGATCGCACCAGGAAGGCCTCGAGGTGCGCCAGGGCTTCATCAACGGCCCCGTAGGTCCGGAAGGCCACGCCGTCCTGGCGGATGCCCGTGAGCATCTTGCTGACGCGGACGCCTTCGCGGGCCAGGCAGAGCACGGGCTTGCCGCGCTCCAGCGCGTAGGCGATCTCGAAGCCCACCCCGTGGGAGGGCGTGCTCACCTCGGCGATGACGGCCTCGCTGGCACGGAGCCAGGCCGTGTCCCGCTCGAACACGGCCTCCGGCGACAGGCCGCCGTCCGATGCCATGGCCGATTCGGCAGCCAGGTGCGCCGTCAGCACGCGGTGGCCCAAGGCCTCCATGCGGTCCACGAGGGCCGCCACCACGGGCTGGTCCTGGCGTCCGCCGGTGAGGGAACACGAAAGATACAGATCCACCTGCCGCCTCTTGAAAGAAGGATGATCCCCAGAGTCACACAGCCTCGTGATGGACGGAACGCCCGCCGGAAAAAGGAAGAACGCGAAGGGCATTTTTTAGCCACCGATTTCGCCGATGGCGGTGATTGCGTCTCGGCGGATCGCCGCATGGGCCGGCCAGAGGCCGCTTCCGGCTTCACCGGAAGTCATGGGGGGCGCCAGGGTCGGGGCCTTCCAAGGGGCCGCGGCCCTGGCGCCCCCCATGGAGCCCATGCTGCGTTGGGACAGCGGCCTATCTTTCCATCTTTTCAATCACTGGAATCACTGAAATCGGTGGCTGAAGAAGCCTTTCCCAGACAGTGACCCGGCGCTTCAGTGCCCGAGGAGCTCGTCCGCCAGGTAGCCTCCGCCCATGATCTTCCGCAGGGCCTCGATGATGGCGCGGGCATCGGTGGCCACGGCGCGCTTGGTGTCGGGGTCGTAGACGTAGTAGCCGCCCTGCCCTTCGAACACGCTGTCGAAGTTGATGCCCACGAACTCGCCCTTCACGTTCACCACGGGGCTGCCGCTGTTCCCACCCACGGTGTCGCAGGCGTAGATGAAGTTGAAGGGCGTGGCCAGATCCAGCTTCGACTGCCGCTTGAGCCAGCGCTCCGGCAGGGTCCAGGCCCCATGCTCCGCGGCGGCGGCATTGCCGCCCCAGCCCAGGTGCCGGTCGTACATCCCCATGAAGGTGGTGAAAGGCTGGGCCAGGGTGCCCGTGCCGTTGGCGTAGGTGGTGACGGGGCCGTAGCCCAGCCGCAGGGTGAAGGTGGCGTCCGGATAGACGGCCCGGCCGAAGGCCTTGAAGCGGGCTTCGGCGATGCGCCCGCCCTGCTCGTTGAAGACGCCGGTGACCTCGGCCTCCAGCCGCTTGTGGACGGCGCGGCCGAAGGGATCGATCTTCTTCGCCAGGAGGATCATCGGGTCCGTGCTGGCTTCGATGGCGGCCTTGCCGCCCTCAGCCAGCTGCTTGCGGATGGCGGGATCGTCCAGCTTCGTGCCCGCCACGGCGGCCTTGGCCACGGCTTCCGGCGACTGGCCCCCCAGCAGGGCCTTCACGAAGGGATGCTCCGCGCCCAGCTCGTCCTGGGCCTCCTGCAGCCCCGCCGCCAGCAGCGTGGCGTCGATGGGTTTCCGCACGGGCCGGGGGGAGAGGAGCTGCGCCCGGGTGGCCTTGAGGTTGCCCTCGCTGAACTCGCTGAGTCGCTCGGCTGAGGGCTTGGCCGATTCGTCCGCCAGTCGCACCAGCGTGAGGGCGTGGCGGAGGGTCGCCACCCGGCCCACCAGGGTTCCCCGGCCGGCATCGATGAAGGTGCTTTCCTTCAGCAGAGCCTTCTGGCGTTCCACGGCCTGCGTCATCAGGTCCCAGCTACCCCCCACGTGGGCCTGCAGGGCGGGATCCTTCGCCACGGCGGCCTTCAGGGCGGCTTCGGCCTCCGCCACCTTCTTCAGGTTCTCCGGCTTGGCCAGGCCCAGCAGCTGGCCGCTGAGGCGCTTGTGTCCGTTCTGGAGGCCATAGATGGGCTCCGCGGCGAGGCGGCCCGCCTCGGGCGAGGTGGCCGCAAAGGCCTGGAGGGCCTTCTCCTGGCGCTCCAGGGTTCGGAGCTGGAAGGGGATGCCGATGTCCCGGGCGTAGACCACCTGGGCGTAGGTCTGCTGGCGATAGGTGATGCCCGGATGCCCCGAGATGAAGGTCAGCTCGCCCATGGCCACGCCCTTGGCGCTGAAGGGGAGGAGGGCTTCGGGACGGTAGGGCTTCCCGTCCTCGTAGACGCGAAACAGGGAGAAGTCCAGGTTGTGGCGGGGGTAGGTGTAGTTGTCGGGATCGCCGCCGAAGGCCGCCACCTGGAGCTCCGGGGCCGCGACCAGCCGCACGTCGCTGAACTTCTTGTAGCGGTAGAGCCAGTACTCGCCGCCCTGGTAGAGGGTGACCGGCTCGCAGGTGAGTCCGGTCTTCGCCTCCTCGGTCCGCCGTAGGTCGGCCAGGGCATTGAGCCTGGCCGCCATGGCATCCTTGTCCGTCGCACCGGGCTTCACGGCGCCGTTCACCCGCATCGTCACATCCTTCATGGAGACGAGCATCATCAGATCCAGGCCCGGCACCTGGATCTCCTGGCTCCGCCGGGCGGCGGTGAAGCCGTTCTTCACCAGGTCACTCTGGGCCGTGGACACCTGGGCGATGGCGCCCCGGCCCACGTGATGGTTCGTCACCACCAGGCCGTCACGGCTCACGAAGGCCCCCGTGCCGCCGGGGAAGCGCACCGTCGCCAGCTGCAGGTTCTTCAGCCAGGCGGCGTCCAGGTCCACGCCGTACTTGGCCTTGATCTGCTTCACGGGGATGTTGTCGAAAGTCCACATGCCCTCGTCCGCGCGCAGCGCGGGCAGGGTGGCAAGCAGAAGGACGAGGGCGGTGAGGCGCACGGAAACTCCAGAAGGAAGAACAGGGAACCGCAGATGTCGCTACTTCCCGGTCAGTTCGGCGGCGAGGTGGGGCGCGTCGTAGACCTTCACGAGGGCCTCCAGGATGGCGCGGGCATCCACAGAGACGCTGCGGTTCACCTTCTCGTCGTAGAAGTAGCGGCCGGCGTTGCCTTCGATGTTGCCATCGAAGAGGAGGCCCACCAGCTCGCCCTTGCGGTTCACCACGGGGCTGCCGGAGTTGCCGCCGGTGGTGTCCACGGTGTGGGAGAAGTTGAGGGGCGTCTTGAGGTCCAACTTGCCCATGCGATCCAGCCAGCGCTGGGGCAGGTGCCAATCGGTGTAGTCCTTGGCGACGTTGCCACCCCAGCCGAAGTGGCGGTCATAGAGGCCGGCCCAGGTGGTGAAGGGCTGCTGGAGGGTGCCATTGGCGGGATAGGTGGCCACGGCGCCGTAGGTGATGCGCAGCGTGCCCGTGGCGTCCGGCGGCAGGGTCTTGCCGTAGACGGCGAAGCGGGCCTTGGCGATGCGGGCGCCGTGCTCCTCCAGGATGGCCTTCACGTCGTCCTGCTTCTTCCGGAGGCCGAGCAGGATGGGCTCGAGCTTGCGGGCCAGCACGATCATGGGATCGGTGCTCTCGGCCACGGCCTTCTTGCCGCCCGCGATCAGGGCCTTGCGCACGGCGGGATCGTTCAGCTTGGTGCCCGCCACGGCGGCCTTGGCCACCTCTGCGGGTTTCTTCCCGCCGAGGATCGCGAGGACGAAGGGGTGCTGGGGGCGCAGTTCCCGCGCGGCATCTTCCAGCCCCCGGGTGAAGAGGAGGGTCTCCAACTCGGGGTTGGCACCCTGCCCCATCATGCCCATGGCGGGTCCGCCGAGGCGTGTCTTCAGAACCTTGAGGCCGCCCTCGGAGCGGTACTCCGTCAAGCGCTTCTCCACGGGGAGTTCCTGCTGCTCGGCGAGACGCACCAGGGCCTCGGCTTGGCCCAGGGTCGCGGAGCGGGCCGCGCCGAGGTACTGGGCTTCCTTGAGGAGCCCCTTCTGGAGCTGCAGGGCCTGCTCGATGCGCGCCCAGCTCTTGCCGGTGCTCGCAGCCAGCTTGGGATCCTTGGCCACGGCGGCCTTCAGGGCCTTCTCCGCGTCCTCGAGGCGCTTCATGGCCTCGGCGTCCTTCAGGCCCGCCAGGGCACCCTCATTGGCCTTGGAACCATTGTTCACGCCCAGGATCAGGGTCTGGACCTGCCGGGCGTGCTCGGCGTCCTGTTTGCCGTACTCCTCGAGGATGGCCCGGAGGCGGTCCGCGTTGCGCAGGTAGGTGGGAATGCCGAGATCCCGGTCGTACTTCATCTGAGCGAAGGTCTGCAGGCGGCTGGTGCGGCCAGGGTGGCCCACCACGAAGGTGAGGTCGCCCATCTTCAGCCCCTCGGTGCTCCAGGTGAGGTGGTGGGCGGGATGGTAGGGCTGATCGTTCTCGTAGACGCGGACCATGGAGAAGTCCAGGTCGTGGCGGGGATAGGTGAAGTTGTCGTAGTCTCCGCCGAAGGCGGCGACCGCGATCTCAGGGGCGGCCACGAGGCGGATGTCCTTGAAGGTCTTGAAGCCGTACATCCAGGTCTCGCCACCCTGGTAGAGATTCACCACGTCGTAGGTTAGCCCGCTGGCCTTCTCCAGCCCGGCCTTGATGGCGTCCAGCTCTTTCGCCCGGGCAGCGGCCGCGGCCTTTTCATTCAGGCCCGGCTTCACGGCCTTGGCCAGACGTTCCGTCACGTTCTCCATGGCCATGAGGGTGCGGTAGGTCAGGCCGGGAAGCTTGATTTCCTGGTCCCGCGTGGCCGCCACGAAACCGTCCTTCACCAGGTCCCGGTCCTTGGTGGACAGGCGCTGGAGGTAACCCCGGGTGCAGTGATGGTTGGTGAGCACCAGCCCGTCCGCGCTCACGAAGGAGCCGGTGCAGCCTCCCAGGGTGAGGGTGGAGAGACGGACGTGGTCGATCCAGGCCTGGTCAGGCTCGAAGGCGTATTTCTCCTTGAGCTGCTTCAGGGGCAGGTTGTCGAAGGTCCACATGCCCTCTTCGGCCCGGAGGAGGGGCAGGGCGAGCAGGAGGGCGAGGGCGGAGAGGCGTCGCATGGGGACTCCAAAAGGAACTTCAAGAATGGGAACCGCAGATGACGCAGATGGCGCAGATGAAAAGGGGATCTTTTAACTGCGGCCATCTGCGCCATCCGCGGTTAAAAATCATTTCCCAGTCAGCTCGGCCACGAGGCTGGAAGCGCCGTAGACCTTGTCCAGGGCATGCACGATGGCCCGGGCGTCCACGGAGACGCCTCGGTTGGCGGTGTCGTCGTAGAAGAAGTTGCCGGGCAGCATGTCGATGTCGCCGTCGAAGATGAGGCCCACCAGCTCGCCCTTGCGGTCCACCACGGGGGAACCTGAATTGCCGCCGATGATGTCGATCTTGTGGACGAAGTTGAAGGGCATGCTGGGATCAAGGGCGCCGCGCTTGTCGAGCCAGCGCTGCGGAAGGGCCCAGGCGCCGCCGTGGGCCCCGGCCGCGTTGCCACCCCAACCGTCATAGCGGTCGAAGAGGCCGCCGAAGGTCGTGAAGGGTTGGATCAGGGTGCCGTTGGCGGGGTACTCCGCCACGGGGCCATAGGTGAGGCGCATGGTGAAGGTCGCATCCGGGTAGGTGCCCTTGCCGTAGACCGCGAAGCGGGCCTTGGCGATGCGGGCGCTGTGCTCAGTGATCACGCTTTGGACCTGCTCTTCCTGCTTTCTGCGGAGGGTGCGACCGATGGGGTCCAGTTTCTTCGCGAGGAGGATCATCGGATCCTGGCTTTCGGCGATGGCCTTCCTGCCGCCAGCCAGGAGGGCTTTGCGGACTTCCGGATCTCCGAGCTTCGACCCAGCCACCGCGGTTTTCGCGACTTCGGCCGCGGACTTGCCACCGAGCATCGCCTTCACGAAGGGGTGTTGCGGGCCCAGCTGCTTGGCAGCCTCGGCGAGGCCGCGGGTGAAGACGAAAACCTCCTGCTCCTTGTAGTAGGGGGCGGGGACGCCCAGCCGGGCTTGGGCGGCCTTCAGGTTGGTGTCGCTGTACTCAGGCAGCCGCTTCTCGCTGGGGAGGGATTCCTCATCCGCGATCCGCGCCAGCGACAAGGCGTACCCCAGCAGGGTGGAGTGCGCGGTGCCGACATAGGCGTTGTCCTTGGCCAGGCCCCGGGACACTTTCAGGGCCGCTTCGATCCGGCCCCAGCTGGGCCCGGCCTCGGCCTGAAGCCGGGGATCCTTCGCCACCTTGGCCCGGAAGGCCTTTTCGGTGGCCTCGATGCGGGCCATTGCCTCCTTGTTCTTCAGGCCGGAAAGGTAGCCGTTCAGGGCCTTGAGGCTGTTCTCGATCCTGAGGATCTGGGTGCCGACCTGCCGGGTCGCCTCGGGCGAGGTCTTGCCGTACTGCACCAGGGCCTCTTTCTGGCGCTCCAGCCCGCTCAGGCGCATGGGGATGGCGAGATCCCGGGAATAGACCATCTGGACGAAGGTGTCCTGCCGTCTGGTGCTGCCAGGATGCCCGATCACGAAGGTCAGGTCGCCGGCCTTCAGGCCCGCCTGGGTCCATGTCAAGTGCTCGGGAGGGGTGTAGGGCTTGCCGTTCTCGTAGACCCGGAACAGCGTGAAATCCAGGTTGTGGCGCGGATAGGTGAAGTTGTCATAGTCACCGCCGAACATGGCGATCTGGAGCTCAGGCGCGAAGACCAGCCGCACGTCCGTGTGCTTCTTGTAGGAGTAGATCCAGTGCTCTCCACCCTGGTAGAGCGTCACGTACTCGCAGGTCAGGCCGCTCTTCCCCTGCATCTCGTTCTTGATCTTCTCGATCTCCACCCGGCGGGCCTTCAGGATCTCCTTCTCGGGGGCCCCGGCCTTCACGACTTTGGCCAGGCGATCCGTGATGTTGTCCATGGCCATGAGCGTCATGAGCTCAAGGCCCGGCACCTTGATCTCCTGCTCCCGGGTGGTGGCGGCAAAGCCGTTCTTCACGTAGTCGGCCTCCTTGCTGCTCACGCGCTGGATCCAGCCCCGGCCCACGTGCTCGTTGGTGAGCACCAGGCCGTCCCGGCTCACGAAGGAACCGGAGCCGCCAGGGAAACGGAGGACCAACAGGCGGACGTGATCGAGCCAGGCCTGGTCGGGAGCCCAGCCATAAGCCGCCTGGATCTTCTTCGTCGGCAAGTTGTCGAAAGTCCACATGCCCTCCTCGGCCCGCACGGAAGCGGTGGCCAGGGCCAGGGCAAGCAGAGGTAGGATCAGGCGTGGAATTCCGAACGACATGGGCTCTCCGAAACAGGGGCGGACAACCATCGTATCACTACGTATCCAGGCCGCACCCGGCTTCCCTGCCTTGAATCGAGAAGGTCTCGCCCAATTCAATGGACTCAGGGCCCTTCCCTGACCCAGTGACGCGAATCACTTCACAACCCAGAGGTCTTGAATTCTCTATTTTTGAGACTCAGTATCATAATCATGATGACACTCACCCCCTCCTCCCTCTGCCGCCTCCTTCCCGTGCTTCTCCTCGCCGCCTCCCTGACGGCCCAGGAGAAGAAGGAAGGTCCCATCCAGGACAACTCCTTCCTCGTGGAGGAGGCCTACAACCAGGAAGCCGGCGTGGTGCAGCACATCAGCACCTTCACCCGCTACCAGGAGAGCAAGGACTGGATCTACACCTTCACCCAGGAATGGCCCGTGGGCGGCCTGACCCATCAGCTCAGCTACACTCTGCCCTGGCAGCGGCTGGGCGCCTCCCTGGACGGGAAGCAGGCCTTCGGGGACGTGGCCCTGAACTACCGCTACCAGCTGCTGGGCGACGGCGAGGCGCAGGTGGCCATCGCCCCCCGGCTGTCCGTGCTGCTGCCGACCGGCGATGAGAAGCAGGGCTATGGCCGCGGCGCGGTCGGCATGCAGGTCATGCTCCCCGTCAGCTGGGTCCTGTCGGATGCTCTGGTGGCCCACTCCAATCTGGGCGCCACCCGGACCCCCCACGCCAGGAACACCCTGGGGGAAAAAGCCACCACGCAGGACTTCACGCTCGGCCAGAGCTTCATCTGGCTGGCGAATCCGCGCTTCAACGTGATGCTGGAATACGTCTACACCAACGGGGAGGCGGTCACCGGGTCCGGCCAGACCCAGCGCCAGAGCACGTCCTTCATCTCCCCCGGGATCCGCTGGGCGTACAACTTCCCCAGCGGCCTCCAGATCGTCCCCGGCCTCGCCATGCCCATCGGCGTGGGCGCCAGCCGCGGCGAGAAGGCCATCTTCCTCTACCTGAGCTTCGAGCACCCGTTCACGAAAACCAGGTAGCCGCCCTCAGAACTTCAGCTTGAGGTGGGCCGCCAAGGTCCGGGGCGGGATGACGTGGGTGCCGCCGAAGGTGCTGAGGAAGTTGTAGAGACCCTTCTCGTCCGTGGCGTTCAGCAGATCCAGGCCCGCGGACAGGCGCCGTCCGCTCTTCAGCTTCCATTCCTGTCCAGCGTTGAGATCCAGGACCGTGCGGGGCTTGATGCGGTAGTTCAGGCCCACCAGGCTGTCGTGCTCGGCCCGGACGTAGGGGATGCCGAAGGCGTAGTCCGCGTTTCCGGCGACGGTGGTGGGATCCCCCGCCTCCAGGCCCGAATCGTGGCGGAGCGAGGCCTGGGTGAAGAAGCCGCCCCCCTCGTAGCGCACCCCGAGCTGGGCCGTGAGCTTCTGGTCGTGATCGATGAGATACGACGTCCCGTCCGGCCCGTTCACCGTGGGGTTGGCGGAATCCAGGCCCCCGAGGGTCGGGCTGTAGAAGAGGGTCCGGACCGTGCCCGCGCTCAGGTAGGCGGACCAGCCCTTGAGCACGACCGTATCCACCCGGAGGTCCATCCCATGGAACCGCCCCCTCCAGGCCGAGATGGGGAAGAGGATCCCGGTGTTCAGGAACTGGCTGTTGTCCGCGGCGTTGCGGCTGTCCTTCCACCAATAGTCCAGGCTGACCCGCACGACTTGACCCAACTGCTGCTCCAGGCCCAGGAGGTAGCTGTCCTGGGTTTCTCCCCGCAGCTGAGGCACGGGTGAGGCCGACTGGGTGACCAGGCTCCAGGCCGTCTGAGAGGTCGAGAAGGCCAGGTTCTCGTTCTCCGGGGTGATGAGCAGCCGGTCGTAGACGGCCCGCAGCAGGGTGCCGGTGCCAGGCAGCGTGTAGGTGACGCCCAACCGGGGCTGCAGCTCGTTCTGAGTGAAGTTCCGTCCCTTGTAGCTGTCGTACCGGAGGCCCGCGGCGAGCGTCCAACGACCGGCCTTGAGATCGTCCTGAAGATAGACCGAAGCCAGGGAGGGCGCGAAACCGTCCGCGAAACGCAGGATATTCCCCCCGCCAGCGGCGGTGTAGGGATACAGCGGATCGGCAGGGCCGGACACCTGCGACGGATCGGTGATGGCCAGGTCGAACCGCTCATGCAGGGGATAGCGGACGTACTGGAGGCCGACCTTCAAGGTGTTGTCCCCGTTCCGCTGGGTGTAACCGGCCAGAGCGCCCTGGTTGTCCAGCCGCCGGTCGGAGCGGAGCCAGACCGGAGTGTCCGGACCACCGTCGCTGAAGCCCGGCTGGAGATCCCGGGTGGGGTCCAGGCGGGAGGTCGAGCCCCGGTAGAAGAGCGCCGCGTCCAGGCTGCGATCCGCTCCCAGCAGGTGGGTCCACCCCAGGTTCAGGTTGGCGTCCGTGTTGTGGACCCGCTGATCCTGCCCTGCCGCTTGTTGGGAGGCCAGATTCACCACGTCCCGGTCCGTGCGGCCCCCGTTGACCGAGAAACGGAGGACATCGCTGGCGCCCAGGAGCCAGTCGAAGCGGCTGAAGAAGCGGTCCGTCGTCCCGTGGTTGTGGAGGTTCTCGAAGTTCACGGGGTCCAGGAACCGGTCGCTCTCCGAGGTGGCGGCGGTCACAAAGTAGCCGAAGGCCGCCGTGCCGCCCCGGGCTCCGAACGCCAGCTCCCGGGTGCTGAACCGCGAGACTCCCATGGACACGTCACCCTGGAAGGCCTGCGTCGAGCCCAGGCCGGATTTGCTGGTGAGGTTCACCACCGCGGCCGGCTTGCCGCCGTACTCGGCGCTCACGCCGCCGGTGATCACCTCCATGCTCTCGACCTGGGAGGGATCCAGGGAGTTCGAGAAGGTGGATTGCACCTGATCCGTGATGGGCACGCCATCCACCACGTAGGTCACCTGCCCGTGGCTGCCCCGGAAGTGGAACCGTCCGTTCTCGTCCTGGATGAAGCCCGGGGTGGTGAGGAGGATGCTCTCCATGGCCCGGCTTTGCACGGAAGTGGGGATCTTCTCGATGGTGGAGTGGTCGATGTCGATGTGCGCCGAAGGGTGGGCCTCCACCAGGGACACGGTGTCCTCCACGGCTACCGTGGCCGAGGCCTGGGCGGCCTTCAGGCTCAGATCCAGCTGGGTGGGCAGGTTCGAGCGCACTGAGAGGTTCTGATGCAGCTCCTGCATCCCCGGCGCCGCCACCTCCAGGTGGTAGTCGCTGAAGGGGATGTTGTAGGCCGTATAGACCCCCGCGCCATCCGTGACCACGCCGACGTGGAACCCGGAGACCCGGTTTTCCAGGCGGATCTGGGCCTTGGCCACAGGCCGACCCTGGTCATCCGTCACCCGCCCCGTGAGGGTTCCGCTCCCTGCGGCCGCGGCGAAGGCGGGCCCGGCCACAAGGAAAGCTAAGATGGTGGGGCCGAGGAAGCGGTGCGCCACAGTAGATCCTCCAGATGAAATTATTTTCTAATTAACGATCACGGTCAATAGAAATTGATTCCATTTACGATCTACAGGGTCACTAAACCCCTGGCCTGTCTGCGCGAAGATTAGATGAATCCAGCCCGTTGGGGAGGCCTTTGATATGACGCGAAAGCAGATGTGGATCCTCGGTGGGGGGCTGGCGGTCGTACTGATCGGCGGCCTGAGCATCGCCGGCATGCGGGACAAGGGCATCGCCGTGCAGGTGGCCACCGTGGGCCGGGAGAACCTCCAGGCGAAGGTGAGCGCCAACGGCAAGATCCAGGCGGTCACCAAAGCCGATATCTCGGCGAGCATCATGGGCCAGGTGACCCGCCTGGCCGTGAAGGAAGGCGACCGGGTCCACAAGGGCCAGTTCCTCATGGAGATCGACCCCCGCAGCGCCCGGGCCAACACCGAGGCCATGCAGGCCAACCTGCACGCGGCCCAGTCGGACCTGATCTCCGTCACGGCCAACCTCGCCCAGGCCCGTTCCGACTTCGACCGGGCCAAGGCAAACCGCACTGCGGGGATCATCTCCGCCGCCGACTTCGAGCGGGCGAAGACGACCTTCGAGACCGCCCAGGCGGCCCAGGAGACAGCCCGCCGGCGAACGGACCAGGCAAAGGCCAACGTGAGCCAGTCCCATGTGGGCCTGGGGTTCTCCACCATCGCCGCGCCCATGGATGGCGTGGTCACAGCGCGCCGGATAGAACTGGGCGAGACCGCCGTGCCCGGCCTCCAGAACCAGGCCGGCACCGTGCTGCTCACCGTGTCCGACATGAGCAGGGTCGAGGCGGAGATGGAAGTGGATGAAGCCTCCATCCCCAGCGTGAAGCTGGGCCAGGAGGCCCAGGTCCGCATCGACGCCTATCCCAATCAGACGTTCCAGGGGCAGGTCACCGAAGTGGGCGGCAGCCCCATCCTCAAGCTCACCGTCAACGAGGCCACCAAGTTCAAGGTGAAGGTCTGGATCAAGGATCCGCCGCTCACCATCAAGCCCGGTCTTTCGGCCCAGGCGGACATCCACACCGGCAGCCGCGATCAGGCCCTGGCCATTCCCTTCCAGGCCCTGGTGATGCGCGAGATCAAGCTCAAGCCCGGCGAGACCCGGAAGCCCGGCGCCCCCCGCGAAGAAGAAGGCGTGTTCCTGATGGAAGCCGGCAAGGCCAAGTTCGCAGCCGTGAAGACCGGCCTGATGGGCGACCTCTCCGTGGAGGTGCTCTCCGGCCTCAAAGGCGGCGAAACCCTCATCACCGGCCCCAACCGCGCCCTGCGTGATCTGAAGGGCGGCGAGGCCGTCCGGGTCGAGAAGGCGAAGAAGAAGGACGAGGCCAAGGCCTAATCATGATCCAGGGGGACCGCCTGTTCGCTTCGCTCACGATGTCCCCCCGGACCCCCACCTCCTGGTCGGGCCAAGCCCGCCCATCGGTCTAACCGGACCCCCCATGACTCCCCTCGAACTCTTCCGCGCCGCCCTGAGGGCCATCCGGGCCCACACCCTGCGCAGTTTCCTCACGCTGCTGGGCGTCATCATCGGCGTGGCCACCATCGTGGCCGTGGTGGGCGTGATCTCCGGCCTGAACACCTACGTGAAGGAGAAGATCATCGTCCTGGCCCCGGACGTCTACGTCGTCCAGAAGTTCGGGATCATCCGCAGCCGGAAGGAGTTCATCGACGCCCTCAAGCGCCCGCCGATCACCTGGCAGGAGTATGAGCGGCTCTCCAGCGGCATCCTCAAGGAAGCCTCCCAGGTCTCCGCGGCCGCGGGCAACGCGATGCCGGTGAACAACGGAACCCGCCATCTGGACAGCATCGCCGTGATCGGGATCACCCCCAACTTCGCGGACCTCTTCAATCTGGAATTCGAGGCGGGTCGGTTCTTCACGGAAAACGAGAACAATGCGGCCACGAACGTCGCCGTCATCGGCGCCGATACCCGCGAAGAACTCTTCCCCCATCTGGATCCCGTGGGCCGGATGGTCCTGATCCGCGGCCTCCCCTTCCGGATCATCGGGCTCATGCCCAAGCAGGGACGGAGCATCGGCTTCAACCAGGACGGTCGCATCTACATCCCGCTCCAGGTCTACCGGAAGAACTTCATGGCCTCGAATGAGAGCTTGGAACTCCAGATCAAGGCCCGGAACGGGGTGGAAGGCCTGGATGCCTCCATGGACGAGGTCCGGGCCTTGTTCCGGGCCATGCGGCACACCAGCTTCCGCAGCCCCGACCCCTTCGGCCTGCTCACCCAGGAGAGCCTGCAGGAGCTCTGGAAGACGATCAGCAGCGCGGCCTTCATCCTCCTCATGCTCATCTCCAGCGTGAGCCTGGGCGTGGGCGGCATCGTGATCATGAACATCATGCTGGTGAGCGTGGTCGAACGGACCCAGGAGATCGGCGTCCGCATGGCCCTCGGGGCCCGGAAGCGCGACATCCGGTATCAGTTTCTCCTCGAGGCCGCCCTGCTGTCCGCGGCTGGCGGCGTGGTGGGTGTGCTGGTGGGTTCCGCGGGGGCCTTCACCGTCCGGGCCCTGGCGGACTTCCCCGCCCAGATCACGCCCGGCATCATTCTCACCGGCATCCTCCTCAGCACCCTCGTGGGGCTTGCCGCGGGCTTCCTGCCGGCCTACCGGGCCTCCAACCTCGTCATCATCGACGCGATCCGGGCGGAGTGATCATGACCAGGCGGAAGGTGGGATTCAGGGGCATCGGCACCGAGAACGTGCGGTTCGCCCTGCGCGCCATGGTGGCCCAGAAACTGAGGAGCTTCCTCACCCTGCTGGGCATCGTGGCGGGCGTGGCCACGGTCATCGCCATGGTGAGCTTCGTCTCGGGCTTCAACGACGCGGTGACCGACAGCTTCTCCAGCTTCGGCACCACCCTGGTCCAGTTCCAGAAGTACGAACCGCGCTTCGGCGGCGGACGGCTGCCTGAAGACCAGAAGCGCCGTCGCGACCTCACCATCGAGGATGCCGAAGCCCTCAAGCAGGCAGCCACCCTGGCCGCGTCCGTATCCCAGGAGCGCTACCTCTTCGGCAACGATGCCGCCAACCTCACCGTCAAGACGCCCGAAGGCCAGGAGGGCAACAACCCCACCTTCGTGGGCACGAATCCCGACTACGCGCCCTCCAACAACTCCTTCATCCAGGACGGCCGGTTCTTCGTGGATGCCGATGTGACCCACACCGCCCGCACCTGCGTGATCGGGCCCCAGACCGCCGAGGCCCTGTTCGGCAAGAAGGACCCCATCGGGCGCACGGTCCTGGTGAATGGCGTGGCCTTCAGCGTCATCGGGCTGCTGGAGAAGAAGGGCAGCTTCCTCGGCGGCGACGCCGACAACATCCTGATCATCCCCATCAGCACCTTCGACGAGATGTTCCCCCAGGTGAAGAACGGCGGTGGCGACACCATCCACATCGCCACGATCCCCAAGGATCCGAAGCGGATGTACGACATGATGGACCAGGAAGTGGCCATCCTCCGGGCCCGCCGCGGCCTGCGGGCCAGTCAGCCCAACGACTTCGCCATCTTCACCAGCGAGGCCCAGCTGAAGACGTTCCAGCAGATCACCGGCGGCATCGCGGGCGCCATGGTCCTCATCGCCGCCATCGCCCTCCTCGTCGGCGGCGTGGGTGTCATGAACATCATGCTGGTGAGCGTCACCGAGCGCACCCGCGAGATCGGCATCCGCAAGGCCCTGGGCGCCACCCGCAAGGACATCGCCATGCAGTTCCTGGTGGAGGCCATCAGCCTCACGGGCGTGGGCGGCGCCATCGGCATCGCCGTGGGCCTGGGCATCGCCATGCTGGTGCGCCTGGTCTTCGAGTTCCCCGCCGCCGCGCCCCTCTGGAGCATCGTCCTCGGCTTCGGCGTCAGCACGGCCGTGGGGCTGATTTTCGGTCTGTGGCCGGCGCTCAAGGCCGCGAAACAGGATCCCATCGAGGCCCTCCGCTACGAGTAGCCGTCGTCAACCCGCCACGACGGTCTTCACGCTGAATGCCGGGGGATGCTCGATGTGCTTCTTCACCGTGCACTGGCTGGCGGTGCGCACGAGGGCGTCGTGGTACTTCTCGGGGAACGTCGGCGGCACCAGGATCTCCAGTTCCACGCGCCCCACCATCCCCGTGGCGGGATCGGGGATGGTCCGCTGGACGAGCCGGATACCCTCAGTCGGAAGCTCACGCTGCCGGCAGAAATTCAGCACGTAGATGCCGGCGCAGGTGCCCAGGGAGGCCTGGAATAGCGCGAAGGGTGTGGGGGCCGAGCCTTCCCCGCCCGCCTGCGGGGGCTGATCGGTCTGCACCGTGAAGGGACCGAAGTGCGCGTCCACACGCGCACCGCCGGGGAAATCGATGACCATGTCCATGGGATTCCTTCCTGAAGCAGACCCTCCATCATCCCCGGCTGTACCTCCCGGGCGCCAGCCCGCAGGGCACTGGAAGCCCCGCCACGGCGTCCCGATCCGGGAGACACTAGTGCTTCATCCCTAAAGTATCTTTAATTAATATGGCTGCAAATAGACACCGACTAAGGTTGTGAGCAGTTCCGCCATCTCTTTTAACGGGCCAGTTCCCGGTAGGGGTTCCCAGCGCCCCGTGAGCGAGTGGAAGGCCGCTCCATAGGCACCCCCTCCCAGGTCCGTGATCCGTGCCATGGTATCGGCCTCGTCATTCTGGACGAGTTGGATGATGAGGTGTTTCCCATAGGGCTTCACCCGGATCTGGTCGTGGCCCAGGATTTGTCGCAGTTGATGTTCGAGTTCAGGGGCGCGGCTGGCCGGTTTTGGTTTTGGCATGGGGCGATCCTTTGGGTTCTCCAGTCTGGAGGTTGTAGCCGCGGAAACTCCATTTGAAGGGTTTCGGATTCGTGTTGCGCTTCTCAAAGAATGCATCGGTGCGGGCTTTCAGGTGAGCCTTGCTTGTGTGACTGGCATTGCGCAGGGCGCGCCGCGTGTAAACGCCGAACAGGAGTTCGATCTGATTCACCCAGGAGGCGTGAATGGGGGTGAAGTGGAAGCGAAAACGCTTGCCGTGCCGCTCGTTGAACTCCGTCCAGACGCCGGACCGGTGCGTGTTGAGATTGTCCCAGATGACGTGGATATCCCGTCCTGGGTAGGCGGCTGCCACCTGCTCCATGAAGGCCAGAAGGTCGGCCTGGGTGCGGGTGTCACCGCAGGTTGAGACCGTGCTCCCGGTATGCACGTCGAGGGCCGCAATCAGAGTCTGTGTGCCATGCCGAATATATTCGAACTCCCGCCGGCGGAAGCGGCCTGGGAGGGGTGGGCAGTCCAAGTGTTTCCTCTCCACGGCCTGGATGCTTGTCTTCTCATCGATGGACAGGACGACCGAATCCTTCGGTGCTTTCCGGTACAGATCGCAGATGACGTTCACCTTCTCGCGAAAGGCGGGATCGGGGCTATGCAGCCACTGCTGAACCCGGTGCGGGCGTAGATCCCCGGCCACCAGAATCCGGTGCAAGTGGCTCCGACTGATCTGCGAGACGACACCGCGCTCCACCGAACGCTCGACCAATTCATCCAGCGTTGGTGTGGACCTGCCACCCGCTTCGGCCGGCTCACAGGCGAGAGAAATGACCTGAAGCCGCTCCGCAGGCGTGATGCGTCGCGGACGGCCCGAACGGTTTTGCTCGACAAGTCCGGCTAGCCCGGACCGGGCCACACGACCCCGCCAGAGGCTGACGGTCTGGACCGTCGTGTGCAACCTCTCGGCAATGGCTTCCGTGGAATCACCACGATTGGCCATCAAGGCGATCCAGGCACGGAAGACGTCCCGCTGCTCCTCTGTGCCTCGGCGCACCCGCGCCTCCAGCGACCTTCGATCCGCCGTCGAAAGCTTCACCTGTTGTGCTGGTCGTCCGCGTCCCATGAGACAAGGATCAGGTCCAGTTGTTTATTATTCAAGTTATTTTAGGGATGTTGTACTAGCGCCATGCCCGTCCCAGACAGCCCCTCACCATCCGCCGTACCCGAGACATTTCTGAGGCGGGATCGCCTGCGCCGCTGGAAGGTCCTGGCCGGCATCGGACTCTTCTTTCTCGCCTTCGGCAGCTGCGGGGCGCTCCTGGTCATGCAACCGCTGCTCACAACCCCGCGGGGCGAGCCGGCCATCCCAGTGGAGGCGGGTCGTCTGGAAGCGCACGTGCGCTACCTCTCGGAGGCCTGCCTCCCCAGGGATTGGCGTGGTCCAGGCCTGGCGAAGGCCGGCGAGTACATCGAGGCCGCTTTCCAGACCTCAGGGGCCCGGGTTTCCCGGCAGATCTTCGAGGTGAGGGGTCGAGTCTCCGCCAACGTCATCGGCACCTACGGCCCCGCGGGCGGGCCCCGGATCGTCGTGGGCGCCCACTACGACGCCCACGGCGAGCTCCCCGGCGCGGATGACAACGCCAGCGGCGTGGCCTGTCTGCTGGAACTGGCCCGGGCCTTCGGTCGAATGGCGCCCGCCCAGCGCGTCGACCTGGTGGCCTACACCTTGGAGGAGCCACCCTTCTTCCGCACGCCGGAGATGGGCAGCGTCCGGCACGCCCGCCTTCTCAAAGAGGCCGGTAGCGATGTGACCGCCGTGCTCGTCCTGGAGATGGTCGGCCGGTTCACGGAGGCCCCCGCTACCCAGCGGTACCCATCCGCGGTCTTGGATGCCCTGTACCCCGACCGCGGCGATTTTGTCCTGGTGGCCGGACGGTTGGGCGATATCGGCCTGACCCGGCAGGTCAAGGCGGCGCTGGCGGGAACCACACCCCTGCCCGTCCGGTCCCTGAACGGGCCCCGCTGGATCCCCGGCATGGATTTCTCGGACCACTACCCCTACTGGGATCAGGGTTTCACCGCCGTCATGATCACCGACACCGCGTTCTACCGGAACACCGACTACCACACGGCCAACGACACGGCCGACCGCCTCGACTACGCCCGGATGGCCCAGGTGGTCCAGGGCGTGCATGCCGCCGTGACTCGGCTCGCAAAGCGGGCACACTAGGGGAATGGACGCCCAAGAATTCCGCCGCCTCGGTTACCAGCTCGTGGATTGGATCGCGGACTACCGCGAAAACCTCGAGCGCCTGCCTGTGATGAGCCGGGTGCAACCTGGCGAGATCCGCGCCGCCTTCCCGGACCATCCGCCCCAGCACGGGGGCCGCGTGGCCCAGGCCCTGGCGGCTCTGGAGCGGGACGTGCTGCCCGGCATCACCCACTGGAACCATCCATCCTTTTTCGCCTACTTCCCCAGCAACACCAGCTACAGCTCGATCCTCGGCGACCTTGCCGCCTCGGGCCTGGGCGCCCAGGGCATGAGCTGGCAGACCAGCCCCGCCGCCACCGAGGTCGAAGAGGTCGTCATGGACTGGCTGCGCCAGATGGTGGGCCTGAGTCCCGCCTTCACCGGCGTCATCCACGACACCGCCAGCACCGCCACCTTCACGGCTCTGCTCTGCGCCCGGGAGAAGGTCTCGGACTACGCGCAGAACACCGAGGGCCTCCAGAGCGGCGAGGCACCCCTGGTGGTCTACGCCTCGGACCAGGCCCACAGCTCCATCGAGAAGGCGGCCCTGCTGGCGGGCTTCGGCCGCAGCTACCTGCGGCTCATCCCCACGGATGAGCATCACGCCATCCGCCTGGACCTGCTGCAGGCGGCCATCGAGAAGGATGTCGCGATCGGCCTGCGCCCCTGCGCCATCGTCGGCGCCGTGGGCACCACGGCCACCACGGCCCTGGACCCCCTGCCGGCTCTGGCGGACCTCGGGGAGAAGCACGGGATGTGGCTCCACGTGGACGCGGCCCTGGCGGGCACGGCCATGGTGCTGCCCGAGTGCCGCTGGATGTGGGAGGGCATCGAGCGGGCCGACAGCCTGGTGTTCAACCCCCACAAGTGGATGGGCGTGGGCTTCGACCTCAGCGCCTACTACGTGCGGGATCCCCAGCACCTCATCCGGGTCATGAGCACCAATCCCAGCTACCTGCGCACGGCCCAGGATGGCCAGGTGAGCAACTTCCGCGACTGGCACATCCAGCTGGGCCGCCGCTTCCGGGCCCTCAAGTTGTGGTTCTACCTCATGGACGTGGGCGTGGAAGGCCTCCAGGCCCGCATCCGCCGCGACCTGGCGAACGCCCAGTGGCTCAAGGACCAGGTGGACGCCGCCCCAGAGTGGGAGCGCCTCGCCCCGGTGCCCCTCCAGACCGTGTGCCTTCGCCATCGGCAGCCGGGCCTCGGCGAGACCGCCCTCGCCATCCACAACCTGGAGATCGCCCGCCGCATCAACGAAGGCGGCAAGGCCTACCTCACGCCCTCCATGCTCAAGGGAAAACAGATCCTCCGCGTGAGCATCGGCGCCGAGACCACGGAGCTCAGGCATGTCGAGGCGCTCTGGGAGGCTCTGAAGCAGGCGGCAAGTTGATCTGCCATTCCCGGTTGCATCCTCCAGTCCGCTTCGGCACACTTGGCAGACCATGATTCCTGTCGCGACCCTCAACCCGATCCCCAGCCAGCCCACCCCCGGTGCGCCGGTGGGAGGGGTCTGAGCCCGTCGCCAAGCCGATCCGCTCACCTCACCCCCGGTGCCCACCAGCCCGGGGGTTTTTCTTTCGGCAGTTCCCATGACCCAAAAATCGGAAGCTTCTCTCGGCCGGGCGAACCTCTCCAGGGCGAAACGCATCGTGCTGAAGCTCGGCACACAGGTCGTGGTGGATACCGAAGGCAGGCCGGCCCTGAGCCGCCTGTACGGCCTGATGGAAACCGTGGCCGCCCTCCACCGCCGGGGGGCGCAACCCGTGCTGGTGTCTTCGGGCGCGGTGGGCCTTGGGGCCCGGCAGCTCGGCATCAAGCCCGAAGGCCTGTCGCAGAAACAGGCCTGCGCCGCGGCCGGGCAGGGCCAGCTCATGTCCATCTACCAGGAGGGCTTCGCCCGCCTGGGCCTGTGCGCGGCCCAGGTGCTGCTCACCGAGGACGACTTCACGGATCCCCTCCGCCACGGCAACCTCCGGCGCACGCTGGAGACCTTGCTGGAACTGGGGGCGATCCCCGTGCTCAACGAGAACGACACGGTCTCCACCCTGGAGCTGGAGCGCCCTTCTCCAGGTCGCAAGCCTATCTTCAGCGACAACGACCATCTGTCGGCCCTGGTGGCCGCGCATCTCGAAGCCGACCTCCTCGTCCTCCTCTCGGACGTCACCGCCCTCCACACGCGGAACCCGGGCCTGCACGCGGACGCGGCCCCCCTGGCGGAAATCCCGTTCGGTGCGGATCTCCAGGTCACCCTCGAAGGCACCTCGGGTCGTGGCCGGGGTGGCATGGTCAGCAAAGTGGCGGCGGCCCGGGCCGCCACCCGCGCCGGAGTACCCGTGGTGCTGGCATCGGGCCTGGCCATCGGCGTGCTCGATCAGATCCTCGCCGGCGAACCCATCGGCACCCTCTTCCTCGCCGGCCCCAGGGGAGTCCCGTCATGAGCGAAGCATCCTTGAGCCCCCTCCAGATCCAGGCCATGGCCCAGGCCGCCCGGGACGCGTCGCGGCGCCTGGCGACCACTTCTTCGGGGCTTCGATCGGCGGTGCTCCTGCGGCTGGCGGACCTCCTGGAAGCCCAGGCGCCCGCCCTTCTCGCGACCAACGCGGAAGATGTCGCCGCCGTCGGGAACACCCTGCCGCCCGCCACCCTCCAGCGGCTCAAGCTCGACGGCGCGAAGCTGGCGGCCATGGCCCAGGGGGTCCGCGCCGTGGCGGCCCTGCCCGACCCCCTCCACCGGGTCCAGCTGCGCCGGCTGCTGGATGACGGCCTCGAACTCACCCGCGTCGCCTGTCCCCTGGGCGTGCTTTGCGTCGTGTTCGAAGCACGGCCGGATGCTCTGATCCAGATCAGCGCCCTGGCCCTCAAGAGTGGCAACGCCGTGTTGCTCAAGGGCGGCAGCGAGGCCCGCCATTCCAACACCGCGCTGCTGGCCCTGGTCCGGCAGGCGCTGGCGGAGGAGGGGCTGCCGGAGGAGGCGGTCCAGGGCCTGCCGGATCGCGAGGCCGTCACGGCCCTGCTGTTGCGTCCCGACCTGGTGGATCTGGTGATCCCCCGCGGGTCCAGGGAGCTGGTGCAGAACCTCCAGGCCGCCACCCGGATTCCCGTGCTGGGACATGCCGACGGCATCTGCCACATGTACCTCGACGAGGCCGCGGCCACCGCCATGGCTGTGGCTCTGGTCCGGGACGCGAAGCTGCAGTACCCGGCTGCCTGCAACGCGGTGGAGACGGTCCTCATCCACCGCCGGGCCGCGGCCCGCCTGCTGCCGGCCTTGGCGGAGGATCTCGTCCCGCGGGGCGCGGAACTGCGCGGCTGCCCCGCCTGTCTGGAGATCGTGCCCTCCCTCGGCAAGGCCACCGAGGCGGATTGGGACGCCGAGTACGGCGCCCCCATCCTGGCCCTGAAGGTGGTGGCGGATCTCGACGGGGCCCTGGCCCACATTCGCGCCCACGGCAGCGGCCACACGGAAGCCATCGTGACCGAGGACCACGCGGCGGCCGCCCGCTTCCTGGCCGAGGTCGATGCGGCGGGCGTGTTCCACAACGCCTCCACCCGCTTCGCCGACGGCTACCGGTACGGGTTCGGCGCCGAGGTGGGCATCAGCACCGGGCGCATCCATGCCCGCGGGCCCGTCGGGCTCGAAGGCCTGCTCAGCTACCGGTACCTCCTCCTGGGCCATGGACAGTGCGTGGAGGACTACGCCGGGCCTGCCGCCCGGCCGTTCAGGCATCTTGATTTCACCACCGAGTCATAACTATCAGTTATTGATATATAACGTTCTATAACTTGAGCCCATGACTTGGACTGGTAATCTTAACCAATGCTTGTCGCCCCCGGGTTGCCGCAGGGGCGACATTTTCGTATCGGGAGGATCCATGGCTGCCCTGCTCTCCCCTGAAACGCCCGCCTTCGCCGTGCCTGAGGCCAATCTCGTCCCGGTGAGCGACCACCTGAAACGGCTGGCGCCGATTCCCGCCTCCCGCATGTTCCTCATCAACAAGTCATTGAAGGTGTTCCAGGAAAAGCAGCCGGGCGTGCCGGTCTTCGATGCCAGCCAGGGCGACGGCGGGGCCTCGCTCCCGGGCGTGCCCGAGGCGCTGCTGGACCGGGCCTTCGAGCTGCAGAAGCAGCACGGCACCGCCTACGACATGCCCTTCGGCACCGAGGCGTACCGCAAGAGCGTGGCGGAAACCTATTGGAAGCTGGCGCCGGACACGGGCTGGGGCACGGCCAATGTCATCGGCACCCAGGGCGGCCGCGACGGCCTGCAGAAGGCCTACCAGGCCATGCTGGCCCTGGGCCATGGCCGCCAGGGCGATGTCGTGGTGGTCAGTCGCGTGCCCTGGATCAGCTACAACTGGGGCCCCTACGGCATCGGCGCCAATGTGATGTGGGCCCCGGGCCGGGCGGAGGAAGGCTGGGCCTACTCCGAGGACGGTATTCGCGCCTGCGTCACGGAGGCCGCGAAGTCCAACCGCAAGATCGCGGGCCTCGTCATCACCAGCCCCGACAATCCCACGGGCCAGACCCTCACGCTGGAACGCCAGATCGCCCTGGCCCACACCGCGCTGGAAGCCGGCGTGGCCTACGTCCTCTTCGACTGGATGTACCACGCGGTGGGTGATGGCGAGCCCTACGATGTGAATGTCCTCCTGCGCGCCTTCGAGCCCGCGCTGCGCAAGCGCCTGATGGTGCTGGATGGCCTCACCAAGAGCCTCGGCGGTTCCAACATCCGCAACTGCCATCTCCTGGCGGACTCGGAGGTGGTCAAGGTCATCGTCGCCCAGGCCTCGCACACCGTGATCCCATCCTTCTTCAGCCTGGCCGTGGCCATGGCCGCCTATGAGAAGGGCTTCGCCGCCGCCAGCGCCCCCATCGCCGGCCCCACCCGCACCAGCCGGGCCTGGCTGCGCGGCTACCTGAAAGAGCAGAAGCTCACCCACATCATCGGCCAGGGCTATTACGCCTTCATCAAAGTGGCGGATTCCTTCGCGGCCAAAGGCTGGGCCGATTCCGAGCCCATGGGCCAGTACCTGGCCGAGGAGCACGGCGTGGCCGTGGTGCCCGGTGCCTTCTTCAGCCCCTATGGCGCCGAGTGGATCCGTTTCTCCTACGCCACCCCCGTCGAACGCACCCAGGGCGCCGCCGAGCGATTGATCGAAGCTCTCAAAGAACTGGGGAAATGAGAAAGAAGAAGGTCTAACCGCAGATGTCGCAGATTGCGCAGATGAAAACCAAGCAAACCTATCTGCGTCATCTGCCATCTGCGCCATCTGCGGTTGATAAATCAGTTTTCCTTTTTTAAGCCACTGAGGAACTGCAAGTCTCAGCTGATTGATCCGGAGCACCCGTGTTCGACTTGAACGCCTTCGTCGAGAAGTTCCAGCTAGCGCGGCAGACGGCGCTGGAGACCCGACCCTCGGGCGGCCTCTGCGGGCTGGAGCTGGAGTGGAACCTGGTGGATCCGCAGTTCCGCCCGCTGCTCACCGTGGGCACCGGGCCGGATCGCATGTCGTTCGTCGACCACCTGCGGACCAAGGTGCTGGCGCCCTGGACGGAGGAGTATCACCAGCTGGAGGTCTTCCACTGGATGATCGAGTGGGTCACGCGGCCCTACCACACGCCCAAGGGCGCGGTGTACGAAGGTCGCCTGCTGGAGGCCGCCCTCATCAACGCCCTCTACAAGGCGGGCCGCGCCTTCGGGGAACCCCTGCACTACTGGCACGGCAACCTGCTCGTGCTGCCGGAGATCGGGCCCGACTGCGTGCCCATGTCCTGGCATCTGGC
Source organism: uncultured Holophagaceae bacterium (assembly GCA_963705865.1). GTDB lineage: Bacteria > Acidobacteriota > Holophagae > Holophagales > Holophagaceae > Geothrix. The sequence goes on from CAVPLE010000149.1 coordinate 52,208, forward strand.
CAAGCGGCGCTACCTGCAGCGCTGCGTGGAGATCTACGGCACCGAGCTGGCCACGGCCGGCACCCACTCCAACCTGAGCCTGCCCGAGCCAATGCTGGCCTGGGACTTCATGCACCTGCCCGACGCCCAGCGCGGCGACAACCACCTGGACGCTTACAAGAACAAGGTCTACATCACCAGCACGCGACTCATGCGGGCCTTCGCGGCGCTCTTCATCGCCACCAGCGCCAGCACGCCGCTGCAGGCCTCGGAGGAGGACGGCAAGCCCGTCGTCCGCCTCACGCCCTACGAATCAGTGCGGAACCTCACCTTCCCGAACCCGCCCGCCCTGGACGTGCCGGACCTGAACCGCAGCCACGCCGACTACCTGCGCCTGTCCTACGATCTGGTCCGCCGCGGCGTGCGCTTCGGCAACAACAACTGGATCCCCGTGCGCGCCCGCTCCCAGGTCGAGCCCGTGGAGCGCCTCATCCAGGTCACCAGCGACCAGCTGCACGACATCTACGCACGGGGCCTCTTCGCCGCCGGCGAAACCCGGAACGTCGAGGACATGGCCGCGCAGATCGAGCGGCAGAACCTCTTCGCCCGCATCGACCTGCCCATGGCCCGCGTGGAAGTGCGCACGGATGACCCCGGTCACGAGCTGGCCCTCGATGTGGCGAACCTCACCCTCAAGCACCTGCTGCTGCTCCGCTTCTACGCGGATCCCGACTTCGCGCGCGGGTTCCGCTACGACACGGAGGACATCACCCGGGCCCGGCGCAACGAAGACCTGGCGGCCCGCGAAGGCCTGAACGCCGTCATCGAGGATCCCCTCACCGCCAAGCCCGTGGCCATGCGCGTCTTCCTGGCCTGGACGCTGAACCAGCTGCGACCTCTGGCCGAGGCTCTCGGTTTCTGGGAAGACCTCCAGCCGCTGCAGGAGATGGTCGAAGGCGCGCCCAGCACCGCCGAGAAGATGCGCCAGCGCCTGAAGGCCAAGCTCGGCGCCTCGGACATCGTGCCGCCCGCCCTGCTCGTCGAGCTGGCGGAAGCACGGACGGCCCAGGTCCGCGAGGAAGTGGAAATCGTCACCGCCCACCTGGCGGACCTCGGCGCGGAGCAGAACAAGCTCCAGGACTTCGTGGAGCACGCCCGGGACGAGGTGCATCTGGATCCCCGGGCCCCCGTGCGATTCCGGCCCCGACCCGAGAAGCTGGTGGAATCCGGTTTCGCGACCAAGACCGCGGAAGTGCTGTCCGTCTCCCAGCGGCTGATCCGCATCCCCAGCGTCACCGCCTGCCCCGAGGAACGCATGCCCGAGATCCACCGGGCGGCCACCTTCATCTACGACTACCTGCGCAACCATGGCGTGCCCGTCCGCTACTTCGACCAGGCCACCTTCCCGGCCGTGCTGGCCCACTTCCCCGGCGGCGAGCAGGCTCCGGTCATGCTCTGCGGCCACTTCGACGTGGTCGAGCCCGAGCCTGACGACAGCCAGTTCGAGCCGAAGATCGAGGGCGACTACCTCTGGGGCCGCGGCTCGGCGGACATGAAGACCGTGCTCTCCACCTACCTGGTGTGGATGAAGGACACCCTCAAGAAGGGGGCTCCCTACCCGCCCGTGAGCCTCCTCATGCTCGGCAACGAGGAGAATGGCGAGCTGGAACCCATGGGCACGCCCCATGTGCTGAAACAGCTCAAGGAGGAGTGGAACTACGAACCCTCGTTCTTCGTGGCCGGTGAACGTACCGGCGAGAAGGGTACTGAACTGTGGGGCGAGGTCTGCACCCAGAACCGGGGCGTCCTCCGCTTCGAGCTGGTGGCCAAGGGCACCCGCGGCCACAGCGGCCTGGCGGGTGGCAGTGACCTCACCGAGCGCCTGCTGGGCGCCCGCGAGGCCCTGCGCGAGATGTTCGCGAAGCGCCTCACCCTCAAAGCCTCGGACGGCTGGCAGTCCCTGGCCCGCTTCGCCTACATCCAGGTGGGCACGCCCGGCGTCTACAACATCACGCCAGACCGCGGCGCCCTGGGCGTGGAGCTCCGCCCCATCCCCCAGGACGACATCTCGAGCCTGCGCGCCGCCATCGAAGCCATGGCCGCGGAACGGGAGCTGGAATTCGTGCCCGCGGCCTGGGAACCCGGCGTGGCCTGCGATCCGGAGAACCCCTACCTCAAGGCCCTGCTGGCGGGCATCGAGGCCGCCGGCGGCGATGTGCGCCTGGGCCGCAAGGGCGCCGGCACCTCGGCCCGCTTCGCCCCCAAGGGCCAAGGCGTGGTCTGGGGTCAGACCGGCATCGGCCCGCACGCCGCCGGGGAGCGCCACTACATCCCCAGCATTGATCCCTACTACCGGGCACTCGACGCCTTCGCAGACAAACTGAAGAAAGCGTAGACAGGATTAACAGGATTAGAAGATGGATTAACAGGATGAAAGCCCCGGAGGATCTATCCGTCCCCAGGCGATTCGTCCTCCCCAGGAATCAGCCTGCCGCCAATGATCTAGCAGGTTTGAATCCTGTTATCTCGTTATCGGCGAGTCTCAGCCTAACCAAAGGGATCAAGAGCCTCCACGAAGATCACGAAGAGGAAGGCGAAGGCCACGAAGGCAGGCCCCAGCGTCTCGGCCAGGGCATCCGGGCCTCTGGCCCCCGGTCGCGCATGGCGCGGCCGGCTTCACGGGCGGCGGCCATGGCGGCCCTTGAAAGCCGCCCGGGGCCGCCGCCCGTGAAGGGATGTCCGGGATGGGTCGAGCCCCATTCGCGTCCTTCGTGAACCCGCAGGGTACCTTCGTGTTCTTCGTGGAGATCTTTCCTGGCTGAGGCTCGCCGATAATCAGGTCCTGTTAATCTAGCCTTTCATCCTGTTAATCCTGTCCCTGTTTTTTTTCAGAAATCCAGGTTCTCCGTGATCCGCGTGCCGTCCTTCTTGAAGGTCTCAAGGAAGGTGGCGATGCGCTTCTCAGCCTCCACCAGGTGCTCGACCCCGAGGTTCAGGTTGAGCAGATCCACGTACCAGGGGGCCTTGACCTTGCTCTGGACGTAGGTCTGGACGATGGCCCGCGCGATGGGGAGGGTGGTGGCCTTGGAGTCGTCGTGGACGTCGCGGTTGCTGGCCTTGCGGAGCTTGGCGTACTCCTCCTCCAGCAGGCGGGCGAAGAGGGCGGCCGTCAGCATGTCGCCAGCGGCGGTGCCCGTGGCGGCATCGGCCTCCGTGAAGGCGGCGCCCTTGTGCAGCCATTCCCAGAGGATGGAGAGGCGGATCTCTCCCGTGGCCATGTCTTCCATGAGGTAGAGCACGTCATCGTTGCCGAAGAAGTCGGCAGGCTTGAGGGCCGCGGCCTGGAAGCCGCGCAGGAAGGCGTTGCCGTACTGGAGGGCCACGGAGAGCAGATCCCGGGCGCCGGCGATGGTGCGGGGCGCCTTCTCCAGCATCATGAGGCCCGCAGCGTCCTCGGGCCCATAAGTCAGCGCCGGGAAGGCGCGCCCCATCTGGTTGGCCTCGCCCACACGCTCCCACACGGGCCGCACGATGTGGACCATCTTCCAGTGGGCCACCCACTTGCCCGACGCGCCCTCGCGCTGCTCGCGCTCGGCCCCGGCCACGGCGCGTTTCATGCTGGCGGTGACGCCGGCCTCGCTGCCCACGGGGATGTTCGGCTCCATGCCGCCCTGCCAGAGGGCGAAGCGGCCGTTCCGATCCGGCGTGTTCATGGCCCGGCGCACGCGATCCTCGTAGGTCCGCATGTAGCCATAGGTCATCGTGATCGAGCTGATGTCCGGGTTCACGAAGCCCTTGTCCCAGGCAAGGGCGTCCGAGACGCTGTTGATGTAGTCCCAGCGGCCTGTGTTGAAGCCCACGAAGTGGGGTGCCAGCGCCGCGCGGATCTCCATGAGCTGGTAGCACTGCTCCAGCTGCTCCACCAGCACGTAGGCCTTGATGGTGCCCACGGCGAGGCCCAAGTGCTCCTCCAGGGCCACCAGCATGGCGTTGAAGAGGGCCGCATCCTCGGCGGTCTGGGTCTTGGGCAGGTAGAGCACGAGGCTGCGGCCCGCCACGCGGAGGCGCTCATGGTTGTTCACCACGTAAAGCACCAGGTCGGCGATGGAGGCGGAGAAGCCGTGGCCGTTCCGCCGGAGGTGGCGGTCCTCCAGATGCAGGCCGCGCACGCGGAAGATCACGGTGGTGAAGTCGAGCTGCTGCCGCCAGTCCTCGATGATGGGGCGGCCGAAGAAACCCTTCGCCCACTGGTTCATCTCACCACTGACCTCCTCGGCCACCTCCAGGAAGAGCGGATCCCGGGCGATGGCCAGCTTGAGGTTCCGGTGGTTGTCCAACGACATGGTGTCCACCTGGCCCAGCGCGTCCTCGCCATCGAACATCCAGCCGTCCGCGCCGGAGAGCAGCGCATAGGCCACATTGCGGATGCCCGAGCGGACATCCGCGCGCGGCTTGGTGGCCGGCCCCGTGCCCTGGATCCACTGGCGCTGGAGGTCCGGTGGGATCACCGCGCCGTCGAAGTTCCCGGCGCGGGCGTCGGCGACGGTGAAGGGCTTGCCGGGGATCAGGGCGGCGGGATCCAGGAAGCCGATGCGCTCGCCTGCTTCGGCCCGGCGCTTCCGCAGGGCCAGGCGGGCGGTCATGCGCTCGCGGCGCCGGTCATCCAGGGGCGCAAGGGTCTCCAGGGCGCGGATCGCCTCCGGCGTGTAGACATCCGGGTAGCTGGACAGGACGGCGTCACGGAATTCGAGGGTCGGGGTCATGGGATCACTCCGCAAGAAAGGCTGGGTCAGAAGAAACGAGAGGCTGAGGCTGTTGGAGAGGAAAGCAGATTGGCCACAAAGAACACAAAAGACACAAAGCTGCTACTCACGCTGCCCAGATCTTTCCCTTTTGTGCCCTCTGTGTTCTTTGTGGTTCATTTTATTTGCTCTCTCTTTGTGGTGAACGAATCTGTGGATCACCCGCGCAGGGCCATGCCTACCTTCACCAGGCGGCAGGCCCGGGCGGCGGCGGCCTCCACCAGGGCGGCGCCCTGGCCCATGCAGTCTTCGAGGCTCATGGGCTGGGGCACCGTGGTGGCCAGGGCGTCGATGCCATGGCGCAGCACCTCATCGGCGCCGTCGCCCAGGCCGCCGGCGAGGCAGACCACGGGTACGCCATGGCGCTTGGCCGCCGCCGCCACGCCCACGGGAGCCTTGCCCATGGCGGTCTGGAAGTCCGTGCGGCCCTCGCCGGTGATGACCAGGTCCGCGCCCTGGACCAGGGCCTCGAAGCCCGTGGTCTCCAGCACGATGGCCACGCCGGGCCGGAGGCTCGCCGGCGTGAAGAAGAGCAGGCCCGCGCCCAGGCCGCCGGCGGCGCCAGCGCCCGGCAGCAGAGCGATGTCGCGGCCCGTGGCAGCCTGGGCCACGCCTGCGAAGACGCCGAGCGCCGCGTCCAGTTCCTGCACCATGTCCGGCGAGGCGCCCTTCTGGGGACCGTAGACGGCGGAGGCCCCGCGCGGGCCGAAGAGCGGATTGTCCACGTCGCAGGCCACCAGGACGCTGGCCTCGGCGAGGCGCGGATCCAGGCCCGACAAATCGATACGGGCCAGCCGCGCCAGGGCCGCGCCACCTTCGGGCAGGTCGTGGCCGTCGGCATCCAGGAAGCGTGCGCCCAGGGCCCGGGCCATGCCCGTGCCGCCGTCGTTGGTGGCGCTGCCGCCGATGCCGATGACAAGTTTGCGGAGGCCCGCATCGAGGGCCGCCTTCATCAGCTCGCCCGTGCCGGAGGTGCTGGTGATGCGCGGATCGCGACGGTCCTTCGGCACCAGGGGCAGGCCCGAGGCCGAGGCCATCTCGATGAACGCGGTGGCGCCGTCGCCGGAGATGCCCCAGTGGGCTCGCACGGGCTCGCCCAGGGGCCCGCGCACCTCCGTGTGCATGTGGCGCCCGCCCGTGGCCGCCACCAGGGCATCCACGGTGCCCTCGCCGCCATCGGCGATGGGCACCTTGATGACTTCCGCGGCCGGAAACACCGCGTGGATGCCCCGCGCCATGGCCTCCGCCACACCCAGGGCCGACACGCTGCCCTTGAAGGAATCCGGAGCCACGATGATGCGCATGGGTCGCACCCTCCCAAGAAAGACGAAAGGCTGGGACAGGATGAACAGGATTGGAAAGAAGGATGAACAGGATTCAAGAAGCGGGTTGGTTTTGAATCCTGTTCATCAGGCCTTTCATCCTGTTAATCCTGTCCTGTTCTTTTCAAATCCTTACGGCACGAGCCCCGGGAACAGGAACGCGAAGCCGAAGACCATGAGGCCCAGCAGGATCACGTAGGGGATCGTGTACTTGATGGTCTGCCGCATGATCAGGCCTTCCTTCCCGGCCAGGCCCACGGCGGTGGCGGCGATGACGATGCTCTGGGGCGAGATCATCTTGCCCGCGGAGGCGCCCGCGCTGCCGGCGGAGGCCATGAGGATGTCGGACAGGCCCATGCCGTTGGCGGTGAGCCGCTGCAGGTTGCCGAAGAGGGCATTGGCGGAGGTGTTGCTGCCCGTCAGGAACACGCCCAGGGTGCCGAAGAGCGGGCTGAGGAACGGGTACACGCTCCGGCTCACCAGGGCCACGATGCCGTTGGCCATGGTGGCCACCATGGAGATCTGCTTGGTGGCGAGGTCGCCCACCACGGCCAGCTTGGTCTTGGGGTCGATGATGGGCAGGGCCAGGTTCATCACTTCGGCGATGGCGAGGATGCTGGCCACCGCGATGAAGGAGGGGATCATCTGCTTGAAGGTCTTGCCGAACTGCTCGCCCATCACCCCGTAGCTGATGCCCATGACGGGGAAGGCGATGAGGCCCGCGATGAGCATGATGGTGCCGGGGCTCTGGAGCCAGGTGAAGGCGTAGACCTTCCCGGGGTTGTAGATCTGGGCCTTGAGGACCACCCAGTTCCAGCCGGCGGCCGCGCCGCTGAAGAGGGGCTTGGTGCTGGGCAGGTTCACGGCGATGACGAGCACCGCCAGCAGCAGGTAGGGCAGCCAGGAGAGGAACAGTTCCTTGAAGTGGAACTCGCGCCGGGCCTCGGTGGCCGGGGCCTCGCCCTCGAAGAGCCAGGGCTGGGCGCCCTTCTGGAAGTTCAGGTAGATGGCGGTGGCCACGAGGCAGATCAGGCCCGCCAGCACGGAGGTGAGATCGGCGCCGATGAAGTTGGAGACGAGGAACTGGGTGATGGAGAAGCTGAGGCCGGTCACCAGGATGGTGCCGAGCGCCCCCTTCAGGCCCTTGGCCTTGGACATGGCGTAAACGGTGGCGAAGGCCATGATCAGCGCCAGGGGCGCCATGAAGCGGCCCGTCATCTGGGAGAGCTTCATCACATCCAGGCCCGTGGTCTTGGCCAGGGTCACCGTGGGGATGGCCAGCGAGCCGAAGGGCACGGGGCCCGTGTTGGCCACCAGGCACACCAGCGCGGCCATCATCGGGTTGTAGCCCAGGCCGATGAGGATGCTGGCGGGGATGGCCACGGGGGCGCCGAAGCCGCAGATGCCTTCGAGGAAGGCGCCGAAGCCGAAGGCGATGAGCAGGGCCTGGGCGCGGCGGTCCACGGTGAGGTTCGCCATGGCGCCCTGCATCTTGTCCATCCAGCCCGTGACCTTCAGCACGTTGTAGACCACCAGCGCGCCGAAGGGGATGTACATGATGGGGAAGAGGCCCGTGAGCCCGCCCTGGAAAGCCGCCAGCAGCGTCACCTTCGTGGGGAAGTGGAACACCAGGATCGCCGCCAGCACCGTCACCAGCAGGGCGATGGGCGCCACCTTGGCCGCCGGTTTCATCAGCAGCGGGATGCCGATGAGCAGCACGATGAGAGGCAGCGTGGCTGCGAGGATGCTTAAAAACATTGTCGACCTCCGAATCGGTTGCCAAACAGTATCGGGGGACGGTCTGACCACCAAGCCAAAAACGATTTTGAGCCACAAGGGCCGGAATTGATCAGATTCCGGCCCTTGTGGCAACATCTTCCTGGATGGATTTTACCGGCGCGAATGATCGTGGTTAGACCACCAGACCTATTTGGTTTTCACGGGATCCGCCGGCCGCTTGGGCAGATGCATGGGCGTCTCCGCCATGCGCTTCAGCACCTCCTGCACGCCCCGCTCCAGCTGGCGGTCATGGCCCGCCAGCAGGGAGGCGGGATCGTTCTCCACCTCGATGTCCGGCGTCACGCCCTGGCCCTCGATGATCCACTCGCCCGTGGGGGCGTTGGTGCCGGACTGCGGCACGAACACGCTGCCCCCATCGATGAGGGGCGTGCTGCCCCCGCCCACGACGCCGCCCCAGGTGCGCTTGCCGATGAGGGGGCCCAGGCCCGCGAAGCGGAAGTGGTAGGGGAAGATGTCGCCATCGCTGGCGCTGGTCTCGCTCACGAGCGCCACCATGGGGCCGTGGAACACGGTGGACGGGTACGTGGAGGGGTGCTCACCCGCGTAGCCGAAGCGTGTGCCCAGCAGCTTCTTGCCCAGGCGCTCCAGGATCATCTGGCTGATGTTGCCCCCGCCGTTGGCGCGGACATCCACGATGAGCCCTTCCTTGCGGATCTGCGGGTAGTACCACTTGATGAACTCGTACAGGCCGGGCCCGCCCATGTCAGGAATGTGGAGGTAGCCCACCTTGCCGCCGCTGAGCTTGTCCACGGTCTCCTTCGAGCGCAGCACGAAGTCCAGGTAGCGCAGGTCGGCGTCGCTCGGGATGGGCTGGTAGATGACCTGCCGCGCGCCCTCGGGGCCGGGCTTGGCGTTCAGCGTCAGCGTCACCGGGAAGGTCTTGTCCCGCAGCAGGCGGTAGGGGTTGTCGTCGGCCTTCAGCTCCACGCCGTCGATGGCCAGGATGTAGTCGCCCTCGCGGGCGTCCACGCCGGGTTCCGTCAGCGGGCTGCGGTACTTGGGCTCCTCATTGTGCCCCCGGTAGATGCGGGCCAGGCGGTAGCGGCCGGCGGCGGCATCCAGCTCGAAGCGCGCGCCGGGCAGGCCCACCTTGGCCCGCTCGGGCAGGAACTGGTCGCCGCCATCGGTGTAGGTGTGGCCGATGTTCAGCTCGGAGATGAGCTCCGTGAGCACATAGGTGAGGTCCGAGCGGTGGGTGACGTGCTGGAGCCAGGGGCGGTACTGCTCGCGCAGGGCCTTCCAGTCGTAGCCGTGCATGTTCTTCACGTAGAAGAAGTCGCGGAAGCGCCGCCAGGTCTCGTCGTAGACCTCGCGCCATTCCTCGGCGGGGATGCGGTCCACGTAGAGGGCCTTGGTGGAGATCGTCTTCTTCTCCGTGGCCTTGGGCTTGGCGTCGATGAGCTGGTACGAGGTGGCGGGCCCCTGTCCGGTCCGGGCCAGGACCTTGCTGCCGTCCTGGCTCAGCACCCAGCCCTGCGCGCCCGCCAGCAGCTCGCTCTCCTGGCGCTTCTTCAGGTCGAAGATCCAGAGGCTGCCGCCGGCCGGGCGGTGGCCGTTGACCTCGCCGTACACGAAGGGCTGGTTCTTGCTGTAGAGCAGGAAGCCCTTCGCGGCCTCCAGCCCGCCCAGGTTGTCCGCGGGCACCGGCACGCGCACGCCGCGCTGCTCGAAGCCGTCGAAGTCGATGCGCACGGCGACGGGGGCTTTGGAAGCTTCAGGTTTCTTCCCGCCTTCCTCTTTCTTCGGGCCTTCCTCCTTCTTCTCCGGCGCCGCCCCCACCTCGTCGCTCTCCGGCGGGAAGGGATGGGGCGCGGCCTTCGTCAGGGTGTAGGCCACGATGTCCGTGTTGCGGTTGCCGGCGAAATCGAACTCCAGATTGCTGATCTGGGGCGCATAGTCCCGGCGGCTGAGGGCGTAGAGGCACTTGCCCTCGGGATCCCAGGCGGGATCGGCCACCGTGAACAGCTCGCCCGTGAGGCGGTGGAGCCGCTGGTCCACCAGGCCCCAGGCATGGAGGCTGCGCGTGCCATTCAGGTTGGCCAGGGAGAAGGCCAGGAACTGGCCGTCCGGGGACCAGGCCAGATCGCCCACCCGGGCGAACTCATCTTTCGCGGCCTTCGCGAGCTTGCGGTCGGCCACGCCCAGGACATAGACCACGCCGTCCTTGTCCGTGAAGGCCAGGTGCTTGCCGTCCGGCGCCCAGACGAGGTTGCCGAGCTGGCCCACCAGGCCGCTGGTGAGGGCTTCCGGCTTCCCCTTGCCGTCCTGGGCCACGAGGTAGACCTGGTCCTCGCCGCTCAGGTCGGAGATGAAGGCGATGGACTTGCCGTCCGGCGACCAGCGGGCCAGGCGGTCGTGGGCGCCGGAGGTGTGGGTGAGGTTGCGCACGGGGCCCTTCTCGATGGGCACGGTGAACACATCGCCCCGGGCCACGAAGAGGGCCCGCTCGCCCTTGGGCGACAGGCCGAAGCCTTCGATGTTCTTCTCCACGCTGATGCGGGAGGGCCGCGAGGCGCCGCCGTCCGTGGGCACGGTGATGGCAAGGCCCTGGTCGCGGCCATCCTTCACGTTGAACACGTGCAGCTCGCCGTTCAGCTCGTAGACGATGCGGGACTGGCGGTCGCTGGAGGGCCAGCGCACGTCCCAGGTCTTCTGGAAGGTGAGCTGCTTCACCGCGTCCGTGGCGGGGTCCACCGAGAACAGGTTGAGGGTGCCGTCGCGGTCCGAGGCGAAGTACACCTGCTCGCCGATCCACATGGGGTCGCGCTCCGTGCGCGGGCTCGCGGCGATCTTCTTCTGCTGCTTCGTGGCCAGGTCGAACACGTAGAGGTCCTGCGCCCAGCCGCCCTGGTAGCGCTTCCAGTGGCGGAAGTCGCGGAACATGGGCGCGTAGGCGATGCGCTTGCCATCGGGCGAGAAGGTGCCGGGCCCCGCGGTGGGCATGGGCAGCTTCGCCGGCAGGCCGCCCTTGAGGCTCACGGTGTAGAGGGCCGTGCGGCTCAGCACGCCGTCGGCGTCGCTGCCGGCGCGGAACAACACGCTGGCGCCGTCCGGCGTCCAGCCCACCACCTGGTGGTCGTAGCCGCCCCGGGGCGGCAGCGGGCCCGCCGCCGGGTCGAACGTGAGCTGGCGGGGGATGCCGCCTTCGCTGGGCATGACGTAGACCTGCTCGTCGCCGTCGTACTGGCCCGTGAAGGCGATCCACTTCCCGTCCGGGCTGAACCGCGCGAACACCTCCAGGCCCGGATGCGCCGTCAGCCGCGTGGCCGTGCCGCCCGTGGCCGGCGCGCTCCAGAGGTCGCCGCCGTGGGTGAACACCACCTTGTCCCCGTGGATGTCCGGGAAGCGCAGCAGCTTCGTCTGGGCCTGCGCCACGCCGCAGAACGCGAGCGTCAGGGCCAGCCGGGAAAGGAGGAAGGGTCGTCCGCGCATCGGTGCACCTCTGAGGTTGGAGATGCAGGCATTGTATGACGAGGCAATGCCAAGCCCACGGAAACTTCCGAGCGGCCACCCTCGGGACCAACTCCATGTCGTGTTACCTCGACTCGGTGATCTGCAACCTTTGACGAACCTCCGCCATCGGCGCGACCCGTGGTGCTTGACCCTTTCCTGGGCAGGTGACGCCGGGAGGGCTCTCTGCAGGCCCTTTAGACAGAATTTGACCAGCGGCCATGCAGTAGGCTTGGGGTAAAGCCATCCCTGCCCATGGTCTAGGCCCCTCTGGAGTGCGTCTTGAGTCCGAACCTTTCCGATCTCATCTGGTCCGTGGCTGATCTGCTCCGGGGCGACTACAAGCAGGCGGACTACGGCAAGGTGATCCTGCCCTTCGCCCTGCTGAGGCGCCTGGACTGCGTGCTGAAGGAAACCAAGGAGGCCGTGTTGAAGGAGGTCGCAGCCCGCAAGGGCCTGGCGGAAGCGGCCCAGGAGCACTACCTGGTGAAGGCAGCCAAGCAGTCCTTCTACAACACCAGCCGTTATGACCTACCCACGCTGGTGGGGGATCCCCAGCACCTCAAGGAGAACCTGCTGACCTATGTGCGCTGCTTCAGCGCCAACGCCCGGGACATCTTCGACCGCTACAAGTTCGCCGACCAGGTGGAATACCTCGACGGCAAGAACCTGCTCTATCAGGTGGCCGAGAAGTTCGCGACCATCGACCTGCATCCCAGGAAGGTCAATCCCATCGCCATGGGCCACGCCTTCGAGGAACTGATCCGGCGCTTCTCAGAACTCTCCAACGAAACGGCCGGAGAGCACTTCACCCCCCGCGAGGTCATCCACCTCATGGTGAACCTGCTCTTCATCGAGGACGAGGCGGCCCTGACCAAGCCGAAGGTCATCCGGTCCATCTACGATCCCACCGCCGGCACCGGCGGCATGCTGTCCGTGGCGGAGGATCATCTGCGGGCCATGAACCCCGGCGCCAAGCTGGTGATGTACGGCCAGGAGCTGAACGACGAATCCTACGCCATCTGCAAGGCTGACATGCTCATCAAGGGCCAGGAGGTGTCCAACATCATCTCCGGCAACACCCTGTCGGAAGATGGCCACGCGGGGCGCCGCTTCGACTACCTCATCTCCAACCCGCCCTTCGGCGTGGAGTGGAAGAAGGTCCAGAAAGAAGTCACCAAGGAGCATGACCAGCAGGGCTTCAACGGCCGCTTCGGACCAGGCCTGCCCCGCATCAACGATGGGGCCCTGCTCTTCAACCTGCACCTTCTCTCCAAGATGCGGCCCGTCAGCGAAGGCGGCTCCCGCATGGCCATCGTCCACAACGGCTCGCCCCTCTTCACGGGCGGAGCAGGATCGGGCGAAAGCGAGATCCGGCGCCACATCCTGGAGAACGACCTGCTGGAAGCCATCGTGGCCCTGCCCACGGACATGTTCTACAACACCGGCATCGCCACCTACATCTGGGTGCTCACCAACCACAAGCATCCCGAGCGCAAGGGCAAGGTTCAGCTCATCAACGCCACCGGCTTCTGGCAGAAGATGAAGAAATCCCTGGGGTCCAAGCGCAAGGAACTGGGGCCCGAGCACATCGCCGAGATCACCCGGTTGTACGGGGCCTTCAAAGAGGGGTCTCTGGTGAAGGTCTTCGACACCGAGGACTTCGGGTACACGGCCATCACCGTGGAGCGCCCCCTTCGGGATGCCAAGGGCAAGGTGGTGAAGGATGCCAAGGGGAACCCCAAGCCCGATGCCAGCCTGCGCGACACCGAGAATGTGCCCCTGAGGGAGGACATCCAGGCCTACTTCGAACGCGAGGTGCTGCCCCACGCCCCCGATGCCTGGATTGACGAGAAGAAATCCAAGGTGGGCTATGAGATCCCCTTCACCCGCCACTTCTATGAGTACCAGCCTCCCCGACCTCTTGAGGCCATCGACGCCGACCTGAAGGCCTGCGTGGCCCGGATCCAGACCCTGCTCAAGGAGGTGGTGGGATGACCGGAGAACTCCGGGACACGCCCCCCTCGGGCGAGTTCTTCATCTACCGGACGGAGGACGGCCGGCTCCGCCTCCAGGTGCGCTTCGACGGCCAGACCGTCTGGCTCACCCAGGCCGCCCTGGCGGAACTCTTCCAGACCACCCCCCAGAACATCACCCTCCACATCCGGGCCATCTACGACGAAGGAGAACTGGAGGAGGGGGCAACCTGTAAGGATTACTTACAAGTTCGCCAGGAGGGCGCCCGGCAGGTCCAGCGCAGCCTCAAGCACTACAACCTGCCCATGATCCTCGCCGTGGGCTACCGGGTGCGATCCCCCCGGGGCACCCAGTTCCGGCAGTGGGCCACGGCCCGCCTCGAGGAGTTCGTGGTCAAGGGCTTCACCCTGGACGACCAGCGGCTCAAGAACCCGCCTGGCCCAGATGTGCCCGACTACTTCGACGAACTGCTGGCCCGCATCCGGGACATCCGCTCCTCCGAGAAGCTGTTCTGGCGCAAGGTGCTGGACATCTACGCCACCAGCGTGGACTACGACCCCTCCGCCGAGGCCAGCCAGCGGTTCTTCGCCACGGTGCAGAACAAGATGCACTTCGCCGCCCATGGCCACACCGCGGCCGAGGTGATCCACGAGCGGGCCGACGCCACCCAGCCGCAGATGGGCCTGCGCACCACCGCCGGCGACCGCCTGCGCCTGGCCGATGTGGGCGTGGCCAAGAACTACCTGGACCTGGACGAGCTGGAAGCCCTCAACCGCATCGTCACCGCCTACCTGGAATTCGCCGAGCTCCAGGCCCTCAACCGGCGCCCCATGGCCATGGCCGACTGGATCACCAAGCTGGACGACTTCCTGAAGCTCTCCGGCCGCGACCTCCTCACCCATGCGGGCCGCATCTCCCATGAGCAGGCCCTGGAAAAGGCCCGCCTGGCCTACGAGCAGTACCGGCAGGCCCACCTGGAGGACGAGAGCCGCGTGGAACGGGATTTCCTGGAGACGGCAAAGGGCCTTGAGAAGCAACACCCCCGGCTGGAAAACAAGAAGCGGGGGAAAGGATGAAGTGGAAGCCCTACCCGACCTATGTTGATTCGGGAGTGGATCTCATCGGCCCCATCCCAGCCCACTGGAAGGCCCATCGGATCAAGCACCTCGCCAACGTCCGACTCAGCAATGTGGACAAACTGGCCGTCGAAGGCGAGGCCCCGGTTCGCCTGGCCAACTATGTGGATGTCTACAAGAACGAGCGGATCACGGCGGATATGGAGCTCATGGCTGCCACGGCCAGCGCTGACCAAATCGCCCGGCTTTCCCTTCAGGCTGGGGATGTCCTCATTACCAAGGATTCAGAAACCCCTGACGACATCGGAGTGCCCGCCTTTGTTCCAGAGACCGTGGAAGACGTGGTGTGCGGCTACCACCTGGCCATGCTTCGACCAGACATGGGACGACTTCACGGCGCTTTCCTCCATCGTTGGTTGCAGGGAAATATAGCCAAGGCTCACTTCACATCCCACGCCACGGGCATGACCCGCTATGGCCTCGGGAAAGGCGACATCGGCGATGCTCCGGTAATGTGGGCTCCCTTGGAAGAACAAGCTGCCATCTCCGCCTTTCTCGACCGCGAAACGTCCAAGATCGACACCCTGATCGCCGAACAGGGCACCCTGATTGAGCGTTTGAAGGAATGGCAGATTGCGATGACCTCGCAGGTGGTGACCAAGGGAATGAGCCCTGATGTGCCCAAGAAAGATAGCGGGCTGATGTGGTTAGGCGAGGTGCCAGAACATTGGACTATGAAGCGGCTTCGCGCCCTATTCAGGCAAGAAAAACGGCAAGATCAGGTAGGCAAACCTGTGTTATCGGTTTATCGGGATTATGGAGTCATTTTCAAAAACTCCCGTGACGATAACAACAACAAAACCCCAGAGAACTTAAGCCTCTACCAATTGGTGAACAAAGGCGATTTGGTTGTAAATAAAATGAAGGCATGGCAGGGCTCTTTAGGTGTTTCCAATTTGGATGGAATTACAAGCCCTGATTACGCTGTATTCACGCCACTCCACCAGGAGTGCTCGGCCTTTATTCACCTGCTTCTACGTTCTGAACGAGTGGTGTCTCTTTATCGCAGCATCTCAAACGGTATTCGGCCGGATCAATGGCGGTTGGAACCAGATCAATTCCTGAACATGTACGTTCCCCTGCCCCCATTGAGTGAGCAAGGGGAAATCTCTTCCCATGTTGAAAGTTTGGCTCGGGGGTACAACGCCCTTGCCGAGGAAGCAAAGAAAGCCATTGAACTCTTGGCTGAGCACCGATCCGCCCTCATCACGGCCGTAGTCACCGGGAAGGTGGATGTGCGGGGGGCCGTCGCATGATGTCCTGGGTCCGATGGTTCAACGAGAACAGTGGATTCCTCACCCTGATTTTCAGCGCCATCGTGGCCATTGCCACCGTGTTCTATGTGATCCTCGCCCGCCAGTTGGTTCGGGAGACGGCCGCCCTGCGCCGCCTTCAGAGTGAACCCCAGTTGGACCTCACCCTCCAGAGCGTGCCGGCCTCCATCCATGTCCTGCCCCCAGGTGGTGATCATATCGGTGAATCCACCGACATGATCCAAGCCTTGACCTGCATGGCTTTTCTGGAGGTCGCATGAACGATCTGGCCAGCCCCTTCGAACAAATCCGCCGGACCAATGAGGCAGGCCATGAGTTCTGGCCCAGCCGCGCCTTCGCGCAGGTGCTGGGCTACACCGACTATCGGAACTTCGAAGGGGTCATTGAAAAGGCTCGGACGGCCTGTTTCAACAGTGGCCACCGGGTGGACGACCATTTCGTTGAAGTCACCGAAATGGTCGAAATCGGCAGGGGCGCTCAGCGTGCGGTCCGGACCGTCATGATGTCGCGCTATGCCTGCTATCTGATCATTCAGAACGCGGACCCAGCCAAGGAAATCGTGGCCGTGGGCCAGACCTACTTCGCGGTGCAGACCCGCCGGCAGGAGCTTCAGGACCAAGGGAGAAGCGAGCGGGAGATCGAGGATGAACGCCGGCTTCTACTTCGCGCCGAGATGAAGCAACACAACCTCCAGTTGGCGGATGCGGCCAAGGGGGCGGGCGTCGTCGAGCCCCGGGACTACGCCATCTTCCAGAACCACGGCTACATGGGCCTCTACGGGGGAATGGGCGCCCAGGACATCCACGCACGGAAGGGGCTGAAGAAGGGGCAGCAGATCCTGGATCACATGGGCAGCACCGAACTGGCCGCCAACCTCTTCCGCGCCACCCAGGCCGAGGAGAAGCTGCGCCGCGAGAAGATCACGGGCAAGGAGAAAGCCAACCGTGCCCATCAGGAAGTGGGCGCCAAGGTCCGCCAGACCATTCAGGAATTGGGCGGCACCATGCCCGAAGACCTGCCGCCGGCCGAGAACATCAAGCAACTGGAACCCAAACCAGCCAAGACCCTCAAGGCCACCCCTCGCACCCCACGAAAGGGCAAACCATGACGGACGATCTGCACAGCCCGTACTTCCGGAATGAAATGAGCGGGGCCATCCACCAGGAAAAGCACTTCCAGCGCGAGATCATCCAGCACCTTTGCGCCCATGGCTGGGTGGAAGGTCAGGACGCCGCCTACGACAAGGCCCTGGCCCTGTATCCCGAGGATGCGCTGGCCTGGGTGAGGGCCGCTCATCCCGAGGCATGGGCGAGACTCGAAGCCATGCACGGGGCCAAGGCGGGGAGCCAAGTCCTGGAACGCCTCACCAAGGAGCTGGAAACCCAGGGCATCCTGGCGGTGCTGCGCCACGGATTCAAGATGGTGGGCCTGGGCGAGAAGCGCCTGACCATGGCCCAGTTCAAGCCCGCCTTCGCCCTGAACCCGGACACGCTGGAACGCTACGCCGCCAACCGCCTGCGAGTGGTGGAGGAGGTGCACTACTCCCAGCACAAGGCAGACCGGCTGGACCTGGTGCTCTTCCTCAACGGCCTGCCCGTGGCCACGGCCGAGCTGAAGACCGACAGCACCCAGAGCGTGTGGGACGCCATCAAGCAGTACCGGAACGACCGCCCCCCAGTGGACCCCGTGGCCAAGGTCAGCGAACCCCTTCTGGCCTTCAAGAAGCGGTGCGTGGTCCATTTCGCCGTGAGCACGGACGAGGTGCACATGGCCACCCGCCTGGAGGGCACCGCCACGGTGTTCCGGCCCTTCAACCTGGGCCATGTCGGCGGGAAAGGGAACCCCCCGAATCCTGATGGATGCCGCACGGCCTACCTGTGGGAGCGGGTGCTCCAGCGGGAGGCCTGGCTGCACATCCTGGGCAGCTTCGTCCACCTGGAACGCACCAAGAAGCAGCTTCCGGATGGCCGCTGGGAAACGTTGGAGAGCCTGATCTTCCCCCGCTTCCACCAGTGGGATGCGGTGCTGAAGCTCGTGGGCTCCGCCCGTGCGGAGGGGCCTGGAAAGACTTACCTGGTGCAGCACTCCGCAGGTTCGGGCAAGTCCAACACCATTGCCTGGACAGCCCATCACCTGGCCAGCCTGCATGATGCCCACGACAAGAAGGTGTTCGATTCGGTCATCGTCATCACCGATCGCACCGTGCTGGACCAGCAGCTCCAGGACACCATCTATCAGTTCGAGCACAAGGCCGGCGTGGTGGAGCGCGTCACGGACGAGGACGGCGCCAAGTCCGAGCAGCTGGCGGCGGCCCTGCTGGCCCGAAAGCCCATCATCATCGTCACCATCCAGACCTTCGGGTTCGTGCTCAAGCGCATCCAGACGGACGAGGCCCTGCGGGCCAGGAGCTTCGCCGTCATCGCGGACGAGGCCCACTCCTCCCAGAGCGGCAGCGCCGCGGCCAACCTTCGGAAAGTGCTCGGCAAGGAGGCCCTGAAGGAGGACGAGGACGGGGAGATCACCTTCGAGGATCTGCTGGGGGCGGACATCGCGGCCCGGACCCGGCCCGGCAGCAAGACCGAACGGCGCCAGGCTACA
>CAVPLE010000150.1:0-8313 GCA_963705865.1 uncultured Holophagaceae bacterium
TGTTATGTCCTGTTCCTTCGTTCAGTTTGATATTTGCTGCTGGTTCATGTGGCAAACGGTTTATACGAAAATTGCCCAAATGATGAAGCACATGAGCTGTTTAAACTTCCCGATTTTATCGATACCATGATGAAAAACAAATGGTTGGGAAGCAAAACAAAACAAGGGTTCTATAAAATGGTCACCGAAAATGGCCAAAGAAATATTCTTTCCTTAGATTTAAATACGTTGGAATACCGCCCAAATAAAAGAGCAAATTTCGCAACGCTCGAACTTACCAAAACCATTGACCATGTCATTGACCGATTCAAAGTTTTGGTAAAAGGAAAAGACAAAGCCGGCGAATTTTACAGAAAGAATTTCGCTGCTATGTTTGGCTACGTCCAAAACCGCATTCCTGAAATTTCAGATGAATTATACCGATTGGCGCCACCACCATGTCCATCCTGGCGGTGTTCGTGCCCGTGGCCTTCATGGGCGGCATCGTGGGCAAGTTCTTCTTCCCGTTCGGCATCGTTGTGGCATTCGCCGTCGCCATCTCGCTCTTCGTGAGCTTCACGTTGGATCCCATGCTCAGTTCCGTCTGGCCGGATCCCGAGCATGAGAAGAGCGCGGACGGCCATGTGCACTACCAGGGGCGGAACCCCATCATGCGGAGTGTGGAGGCCTTCAGCCGCATGCTGGACCGCTGGGAAATCTTCTACAAGACCGCCATCGAATGGGCCCTCAACCACCGCTGGACGGTGATGTTGTCGGGCCTGGGCAGTTTCGTGCTCGCGATCGTCCTCATGGGCCTGCTCGGCAACAACTTCATGCCCGACTACGACCGGGGCGATCTCCAGGCGAACTTCAAGGCGGAACCCGGTTCCAGCCTCGTGGCCACCCGCGAGAAGGCCCTGGCCCTGGAGAAGGCCATCCAGGCCGTGCCTGGCGTGGATTTCACCTACACCACCATCGGCACGGGCCTGAACGGCACCGTGGACTCCGGTGGCATCTACGTGAAGCTGAAAGACGGCAAGCGCCCGGACCAGGTGGTGATCCGCCGGCAGATCCGCGAAGCGTTCCGCTCCGTTCCTGGCGTGGATGCCTCCATCGGCGCCGCCAACGACTGGGGCATGGCCTTCCCCATCATGGTGGCCGTGCAGGCGCCGGATCGGGACGCCGTCATCCAGGCCGTGCCCCTCGTGAAGGAGGCCCTGCGGAGCGTCCCCGGGGCTGTCGATGTCACCACCAGTCTGGACAGCGGCAAGCCGGAACTGAGGCTGGTCGTCGACCGCAAGGCCGCCTCCGACCTGGGTGTGAGCCCGGCCCTGGTGTCCCAGATGGTGCGTCCCCTGGTGGACGGTGAGAAGGTGGCGAAATACGAAGACGAGAAAGGCGAACAGCGCGATGTGCGCGTCCGCCTCGCCGACCAGGAACGCCAGTTCACGACGCAGCTGGCCAACATGACCGTGCAGAGCACCAAGGACCTGGGTGGCGGCAAGCATCCCCTTGTCCGCCTCAATCAGGTGGTCCGTTTCGAGGAGGGCATCGCCCCCGCCAAGCTCCAGCGCCACGACCTGATGGAAGAGGTGGAAGTGGACGCCAACTTCGAAGGCTCCACGCTGGGCGAGGTCAGTGCCGGCGCCGCGGCCAAGGTCGCCGCCCTGAAGGCCAGCGGCAAGCTGCCCGAAGGCGTCCGCGTGGAGTTCCTGGGGCAGACCCGGGACAACAAGGAGACGGCCGGCTACATGGGTTCCGCCCTGCTGCTGGCGGTGTTCTTCATCTACTTCGTGCTGGCCAGCCAGTTCGAGAGCTTCAAATTGCCCGTCGCCATCATGGCCAGCCTGCCGCTCTCCATGGTGGGCATGGTGCTGATGCTGCTCGTGACAGGCGACTCGATGTCCATGATGACGAGCATCGGCATGATCCTGTTGATGGGCCTCGTGACCAAGAACGCCATCCTGCTGGTGGACCACGCCCTGCATCTGGAGCGGGAGGAGGGCATCTCCCGCCGCCAGGCCATCATCCGCGCGGGCACCGTGCGGCTGCGGCCCATCCTCATGACCAGCTTCGCCATGGTGGGTGGCATGCTGCCCCTCTTCCTGGCGCTGGGCGCGGGGGCCGAGATGCGGGCTCCCATGGCCCGCGCCGTGGTGGGTGGTCTCATCACCTCCACCATGCTCACGCTCATCGTGGTGCCGGTGTTCTTCGAGATCATCCAGGACTTCACCCTGGCCAAGGTCTGGGCCTGGATCCGCCGGCGCATGGGGCGCGCCGAAGCCGAGCCTGCCGCCATCCGCCCGCTCGTGGAGGCGCCGGATGCCTGAGTCACCGTTTTTCGCCGCCGTGGAAGCCAGGCGCACGGTCCGGGACTTCCTCCCGGACCCAGTCCCCCAGGAGATCCTGGACCAGATGCCTGCCAAGACCGCGCCCACTCTGATCGCCCTGGTCACCCACCGCGATACCTGGCGGCGGAACCGGGATGAGATCGTGCGCATCTTTGAAAGCCGAGGCCCCCTCCGCCCAAGCCAGGCCTCTTACTACAGGCGCATCATCCCCATGATCTACACCGTGGGGCCCTTCGGCATGTTGGGGCCGGTGAAGCGGATCTTCAGCCGCGTCGCCTCCCTGTTCAAGCCCACGCCGAACCTCATGGCCCGGGAGGATGTCCGGATCATGGCCCACAAGAGCACCGCCCTCGCGGCTGCCACCTTCATGCTGGCGACGCGGGCCGAGGGCTACGACACCTGCCCCATGGAGGGCTTCGATCCCTGGCGGGCGAAGGCTTTGCTGGGCCTGCCCAGGGGCGCCGAAGTGAACATGTTCCTGGCCGTGGGGAAGCGCAGCGACAAAGGGGTATGGTGGGACCGGATGCTCATGCCCGGGGAATGGGCGGTTCGCGAGATCTGACTTCGTTCTTCAGAAGAAGCTGAGGAACGATTCACCACGAAGACCAGAAAGAAAAGCCACAAGAAAGAAGGAAATTTAGCCACAAAGAACACAAAAGGCACAAAGACGAGGACGATTGCGACTTCCTTTTTCGTGTCCTTTGCGTTTTTTGTGGCCAATTTTTCTTTGTGGTTTTTCTGTCTTCGTGGTTCCAGCTTTCTAGCTGGTCTTGATTGAGGCACTCTGAAAGGTCCATGAATGCTCCGCCCCAAGAATTGAAGGATCTCCTGCGCCTGGCGGATTCGCCGGTGGATGCCTTTTCCGCCCCCGGAGCCCGCCTCCGCTGGACTTCCCCGCCGGCGTTGGCGCTGGTCCTGGCCCGCTGGATCAGCCGCGAGGGTCGGCTGCAAGCCTTGTGGGTGGATGCCCCCACGGAGGCCGAGGCCCGCACGCTGGCCCAGGATCTCCAAGCCCTGCTGCCGGAGGCGCGCGTCGCGCATTTCCCGGGGTTCGCGCCCTACGCTGGCGGCGAGAGCAGCCCGCCGGGCATGGTGCTGCGGGACCGATTGGCGACCCTGGTGGGCCTGCTGGAGCGCCGCGTGCAGGTGCTGGTGACGGGGCCGCTGGCCGCGTTTGAGAAGCTGCCCCATCCCACCTGGTTCCAGAAACAGAAACTCGACTTGCGCCAGGGCGCCGAGGTACCCCGGGAGCTGCTGCTGGAGACCCTGGTCGCTCTGGGCTACCGCCGCACGGAGATGGCCTCGGAACCGGGCGAGTTCAGTTCCCGCGGCATGGTGGTGGACCTCTGGCCCGATCACCTGGCCCAGCCCCTGCGCCTGGAGACCTTCGGCGACGAGCTGGAACGGCTGTCGCCCTTTGATCCCGATACCCAGCGCCGCACGGGCGAAGCCCTGGAATCGCTCACCCTCTATCCCCGCTTCGAGGGGGAGCGCGGCGACGGCCAGGCCTTGCTGGACGCGGTGGCCTCCCGGGCGGATCGCACGCCGGAACCCGAGGATGACCT
The DNA here is from genome assembly GCA_963705865.1 of uncultured Holophagaceae bacterium. Lineage (GTDB taxonomy): Bacteria > Acidobacteriota > Holophagae > Holophagales > Holophagaceae > Geothrix. The sequence continues at coordinate 3,896 of CAVPLE010000150.1, forward strand.
GGCCTTCCGCCGGACACGGCTGGCCACCCACGGCCATTTCCCCGGCGAGGAACTGTTCCATCCGTTGCTGGCCCAACCCAAAGGCCAGCTCGTCCATTGGGTGGCACCCTGCCTGCGCGTTCGCCTGGAGGGCGCCTGGGAGGAGGCCCTGCGGGAAGCCGAGCGGGCCCGCATCGACGAGGGCCTGACCGCCCTCCGCCGGGGCGGCGTGGTGTGCCCGGACTTCGAGGACCGTTTCCTGGCGACGGATCCCAGCCGGGCCACCTTCCATCTGACGGAATGGCAGAGCGAGGCCACGGTGCCCCTGGCGGCCCTGCCCCTGCGGGAATTCCAGGGTCGCCTACCCGATCTTGCCACCCATGTGCAGGAGTTGGCGCTCACGGGTCACCGTGTGTTCCTCGCGGGTTCGACGCCTGGAATGAAGGGCCGCTTCGCGGAGTTCCTCCGGGACTATGACCTGCCCCAGGCCTACGGCACGGAGACGGGCTGCCGGGCCATCCAGCTCTCCCTGAGCGCGGGCGTCCATCTCAAGGAACCAGCCCTCGTCGTGTTCACGGAACGCGAGATCTTCGGCCGCAAGGCCGTGCAGGCCGCCCCAAAGAAGTCCCGCAGCGCGGCCTTCCTGTCGGACCTGCGCGACCTCAAACATGGCGACCGCGTGGTGCACCTGGATCACGGCATCGGCGAGTTCGTGGGCTTCGCCACGCTTACCGTGGGCGGTGAAGAGCAGGAGGTGCTGCAGCTGCGCTACGCCGACGGCGGCCAACTCAACGTGAGCCTGGAGCGGGCCGACCTCGTCCAGCGGTACACCGGCGCCGAAGGCCACCTGCCGCCCCTGGACAAGCTGGGCGGCGCCAGCTGGGCCAAGGTCAAGCGCAAGGCCAAGAAGGCCATCCGGGACATGGCCGATGAGCTGCTCAAGCTCTACGCCCAGCGCAAGCTGGAGAAGGGCCACGCCTATCCCCCGGATGGGCCCGACATGGCGGCCTTTGACACCAGCTTCCCCTTCACGCTCACGCCCGACCAGATCGAGGCCATCGAGGCGGTGAAGGCCGACCTCGAATCGCCGCGCCCCATGGACCGCCTGCTGGTGGGTGATGTGGGTTTCGGCAAGACGGAAGTGGCCATGCGCGCGGCGGCCAAGGTGGCTCTTGAAGGCCGCCAGGTGGCCGTGCTGTGTCCCACCACCGTGCTCTGCTTCCAGCATTTCCGGACCTTCAAGGAGCGGTTCGCCGGCTTCCCCATCCGCATCGAGATGCTCAACCGCTTCGTCGATCCGGCGGAGCAGAAGCGCATCCTCCAGGATGTGGCGGACGGCAAAGTGGAGATCGTCATCGGCACGCATCAGGTGCTGGGCGCCCGCGTGAAATTCGCCGACCTTGGTCTGGTGGTGATCGACGAGGAGCAGCGCTTCGGCGTGGGCCACAAGGAGAAACTGAAGAAGCTGCGCCTCAACGTGGACCAGCTCGCGCTCAGCGCCACGCCCATCCCCCGCACGCTGCACATGAGCCTCACGGGACTCCGCGAGATCAGCCTCATCGAAACACCGCCCAAGGACCGCCTCGCCATCGAAACCGTGGTGGCGCCCTGGAGCGACGAGCTGGTGCAGACCGCCATCCAGTTCGAGCTGCGCCGAGGTGGCCAGGTCTACCTGGTGCACAACCGCGTGGAATCCATCGTCAGCATCGCCGCGCGGGTGCGGGAGCTGGTGCCTGACGCCCGCGTGGCCGTGGGCCATGGCCAGATGACCGATGAAGGGCTCGAGCAGGCCATGCTCGGCTTCATGGAGGGCCGGGTGGATGTGCTGGTCGCGACAACCATTGTCGAGAACGGTCTGGACGTGCCCAATGCCAACACGCTCATCGTCCACCGGGCCGACGCCTTCGGCCTCAGCCAGCTCTATCAGCTGCGCGGCCGCGTGGGCCGCAGCGATGTGCCCGCTTATGCTTATCTGCTCATTCCGCCCAAGCACGAGATCAGCGAGGACGCCCGCAAGCGCCTCCAGGCCCTGGAGGACTTCTCCGAGCTGGGCTCGGGCTTCCGCGTGGCGGCCATGGACCTGGAACTGCGCGGGGCGGGCAACCTGCTGGGCGGCGAGCAGTCCGGCCACATCCACGACATCGGCTTCGAACTCTACGTGAAGCTGCTGGAGGAAACGCTCTCGGAGCTGCAAGGCCAGCCCAGTAGCGCTTTCGAGGTGAAGGTGGACGGCCTGGCCCCCGGCGCCCAGCTTGGCCGGCACTGGATCGACCAGGCCGCCGAGCGCCTGGTCGCCTACAAGCGCATCTCACGCCTCCGCGAGGAGAAGGATCTGGAGCTCTACCGCATGGATCTGGAGGATCGCTTCGGCCACGTTCCCGAGGACGATGCCGACACCCTACGTTTCTTCGAACTGCTCAAGGTGAAACTGCGAGCCCAGGTCCTGGGGGTGTCCGAGGTGGCTGTGGACAAGGGCCTGCTCAAGTTGCGCCTCAGTCCGCAGACCGCTGTGGACCCCGTGAAGCTCATGGCCTGGGTGGGCCGGCAGAAGGGGGCCAGCCTGAGTCCCGACGGCGCCGTGCGCCTGCCGGCGCTCGGCACTCAGGACGGCCCCGTGATCCAGGCCCAGCGCGTGCTGGCGGAGTGGGCTGCGCTGGGGGATTAAGCCCGGGGCATGGTGCCCTTGGGGCATTGAGAGTGCATAACAAAACCCCGACGAGGCCGCGAGAAGGCCAGGTGGGATGCACCGCAGATATCAGTTCGTCTCGCGTATCGCCGCAGGCGATACCGAGAAGGAAGGGCCCGCAGGGCGATGTGGTTCATCGTTCAAGGGCTCTGACGCCGCGCGGCCCCGTGGGGGTTTTGTTAGGCACTCTGAATCCGCCGGATGATTTTTTTCGACTCCCCGCTTGACGGGCTGGATCAGGGGCCTGCCGTGTTCCTGGACTGATCAGTCTAATGCTGGAAAAAACCAAGGAGGAGGTCCATGCGGATTGCAAAAGAAGACGTTGAAACCAGGCTGAAGGTCCCAGGTGTCACCATCCGCCAACACCGCGGGTTCGGTGACGTGAGCGGGTACTCCCATGTCAGCGGGGAGTATTTCTCCCTGGCGGCGGGGGTGGACACGACGCCGCTGTTCAAGGGGCTGGAAGGCGACCTGTGCCAGTGTCCGCACTGGGGTTTCGTGTTGAAGGGCCGGATCACCACCACCGACGCGGCAGGCCGTCAGGAGACCGTGGCCGCCGATGATCTGTTCCACTGGCCGCCCGGGCACAATGTGCGGGTGGATGCCGACGCGGAGATCATCATGTTCAGCCCCCAGCGCGAACACAGCTGCGTCATCGACCACCTGATCGAAAAGACGAGGGGATGACGCACTCGACCAAGCAGCACCTGATCGAAGCAGGGCTCCGCATGTTGCTGGAGCGCGGCTACAACGGCCTGGGCATCGAAGCCCTGCTCACGGCGACGGGAGTTCCAAAAGGCTCCTTCTACCACCATTTCAGGGACAAGGAGGACTTCGCGCTGCAGGTCGTCGACGCCTACATGGCGCAGGTCCACGCGGGCCTCGACGCCTGCCTCCAGGACCGGGAACGGCCGCCCCTCGCGCGGGTGAGGTTGTTCTTCGAACTCACGCGGCAGGCCTATCGGGAGCAAGGCTACATGGGTTGCCTCCTCGGCGGGCTCGGACAGGAACTGTCCGGGGTCAGCGAGGCCTTCCGGCGCAAGATCGAGGCGTGCTTTTCCGCCATCGCGGAGCGCTTGGCCGCCTGCCTTGACGAGGCAAGGCAGCGGCGCGAGCTGCCCGAGGGGTGCGACGCGCGGCAGCTCGCTGATCTCCTGGTGGACTGCTGGGAGGGTGCCGCTCTCCGCAGCCGACTGCGGCGGGACCCCGCCTCGCTGACCGTGATGCTGGAGTTCTACCTGCGTTCCGTGGCTGGAGGTGGGGCCGCGGCGTCCACGAGCGCCTAAGTCCGGGCGTGGACCGGTGGCCGGTCCCCACCCACCGTTCACCGATCCCCGGCCTTGGAGGGGGAGCCCTTGGACTTACCTTGGTGGAGTTCCGCCGGGAGTCCCCATGTCGTCCTTCCTGATATCCGAAGCCAGCGCCCTGGTCCGCACGCTTCAGGCGGTGGCCGCCTTCATCCTCTTCACGATCTTCGCGCCCATGGTCCTGCATGGCGCGGAGGTGAAGCCGGAACCCCGCATCGTCTCCCTCAAAGGCTTCGAGGCCGCCGAGGTGCGCAGCCAGGGCTTCACCCTGCCGCGGGCCACGAAAGTCCATGTCTACGCCAAGGGCGGAGGGCTTCGCCGTTTCGGCCACAACGCTGGCCATCATCCACTCTTCGCCTATGGCTGGATTCTCAACGCCTCCACCCGCGAGGTGGTCTGGCAGATGGATGGCGCCAACACGAAGCGGGACTGGGACTACCGCGTGG
>CAVPLE010000151.1:0-9626 GCA_963705865.1 uncultured Holophagaceae bacterium
CCAGGGCGATGTGCGGCGGGTGGCCGAGGCGGCGAGAGCCCTCTTCGAGCGCCACGGCGGGAAGGCCGAGATCCTGGAGACCAGCGGCAACCCGCTCATCCACGGCTGGTTCGGGGAGGATCCCAGCCTGCCCACCATCACGGTCTACAACCACATGGACGTGCAGCCGGCCAACGAGCCCGAGTGGACGGCGGAGCCCTTCACCTTCGTGGTGGACGGCGACACCTACCGGGGCCGCGGCAGCACGGACGACAAGGGCCCGGCGGTGACGGCCTTCTTCGGCGCCCTGGCCGCGCGGAAGGCGGGCGTGCCCCTCAACATCCACTTCCTGTGGGAGACCGAGGAGGAGATCGGCTCACCCAGCTTCGAGGGCGGCCTGAACCGCCACAAGGACCGCCTGAAGACCGACGCCATCGTGGTGAGCGACACGGTCTGGATCACCCGCGGCAAGCCCAGCACCCCCGCGGGCTTGCGTGGCCTCAAGGGCTTCCGCCTGACGTTGGAGACCGCCGATCATGACCTGCACAGCGGCGTGGTGGGCGGCGCGGCCCGCAACCCGCTGGCGGAGCTCATCAAGGTGGTGGCCGCCATGATGGACGGCGAGACCGGCAAGGTGAAGGTCCCCGGCTTCTACGACGAGGTGGTGAAGCCCTCCAAGCAGGAACTGGAGGAGTGGGCGAATGCGGGCTTCAGCGTGGAGACCTTCAAGAAGGACCACATGATCACCGGCATGCGCACAGAGGATCCCCTCAAGGTCATGAAGCGCGTGTGGGGCCGGCCCACCATGGAGGTCCACGGCGTCGTGGGCGGCTACACCGGCCCCGGCATCAAGAGCGCCGTGCCGCCACGAGCCGAGGTGAAGCTTTCCTGCCGCCTGGTGCCGGACATGGACGAGGCCAAGACCATGGACCGCATCCGGGCCTTCGTGAACGAGCACTTCCCCGATGTGCAGTTCCATGAAGAGCACGGCTTGGCGCCCTTCAAGGGCCACGTCACCGGCCCCTACGCCGAGGCCATCAAGGACGCTTACAAGTTCGCCTTCAACGCGCCCTGCTCCTTCACCCGCGAAGGCGGCAGCATCGGCGCCGTGAAGACCATGGAGGACATCCTGGGCTGCGAGGTGTTCTTCCTGGGCCTCAGCCTCCCCAGCCACGGCTACCACGCCCCCAACGAGAACTACGACTGGGAGCAGGCCGGCGGCGGCATCGCGGCCTTCGCGCACTACTTCCAGACGGTGAGTTCGTTCAAGAATTGAGGGCCGCTCCTTGCGAAAATCGCCGGCCAAGGGCCGGCGATTTTCGTTGGATCACCTGATATGTCAATTTACTACTAATTAATTTAAATTTTAGTTTTTCGTGGACACCTGCCCGATCCCGCCCTAACCTACTAGCGAATTCCTAATGGGATTATCAATTAGTAGGTAACCATGAAGCTCCCACACCCACCTCCAGATATATCAATACTTCTTTCAACCGTTGAGGCTGGGGACATCCAAAAGATCCTCGAGCTCCAACCGGGCCCCCTGGTCAAGGACAGCTACCTCCACTGGGACGAATTGAGGCATCGGGAGCCTCCGGAGGGCCTGGATCACGAGCGGTGGTGGCTGGGCCTCCGGTGGGCTCGACAGGCCCTCCTGAAGCCCCTCCCGCTGCTGGACAAGCAGGGGCACCCCTTCTTCTTCGGCGTCCCCGAGGCTGTCCAGATCGATCTGCACCACATCGACCAGGATGCGGCTGGCGAGATCAAGTCCGCCACCGAGACCACCACGCCCGCCACCCGGGACAGGTATCTCCTCAAATCGGTCATCGAGGAGGCCATCACCTCGAGCCAGCTGGAGGGGGCCTCGACGACCCGGAGGGTGGCCGCCGAGATGCTCCGGTCCGGAAGGGCTCCGAAAGACCGAAGCGAGCAGATGATCTTCAACAACTTCCTGGCCATGCGCGCCATCCAGGGCTTCAGGAACGAGCCCATGACCCCGGCGCGGCTGCTGGAGATCCACCGCATGGTGTCCGAGCACACCCTGGACGACCCCCGGGACGTGGGAAGGCTGCGCCAGTCGGACGACATCCACGTGGTGGACAACGACGACGGCACCATCCTCCACCAACCGCCCGACCATCGTGAGCTGCCGGAACGCCTGGAGCGGCTCTGCGCCTTCGCCAACGCCGGAGAAGACCAGCGCCCCTTCGTGCATCCGGTCCTTCGCGCCATCCTGCTGCACTTCATGGTCGGATATGACCACCCCTTCGCGGATGGAAACGGACGGACGGCCAGGGCGCTCTTCTACTGGTCCATGCTCCGGAGCGGGTACTGGCTGGCCGAGTTCATCTCCATCTCACACATTCTCCGCAAGGCCCCCGCCCAGTACGGGCGGGCCTACCTCTTCACCGAAACCGACGGCGGGGACACCACCTACTTCCTCCTCCACCAGCTGGCCACCATGCGGAAGGCCATCCAGAGCCTCCATGACTACCTCGCCCGGAAGGCGAAGGAACAAAGAAGCACGGAGCGCTTGCTGGCAGATTCCCCCGCCCTGCGTGCGAGGCTCAACCACCGCCAGAAGACCCTTCTCACCCATGCCTTGAAGCATCCCGGCGCGGGTTACCGCATCGAGGACCACCAGAAAACACATGGCATCGTCTACCAGACCGCCCGGACCGACCTGCTTCAGCTGGCGGAACTCGGACTCCTCGAGAAGATCAAGGAAGGGCGTGCGTTCCTCTTCGTCGCCCCCGGCGACCTGGCGGCCCGGATGGCTCGCCTAGAACCATAGGATCGTTCGGCCGTTCCTTGCGAAAATCGTCGGCCAAAGGCCGGCGATTTTCGTTAGAAAGTGCCTTGGACAAGGCCCCCATCCACCAGCAGGCTCTGGCCGGTGAGGTAGCTCGCGGGCTGGCCGCAGAGGAAGGCGATGACGGCGCCGATCTCGCCGGGATCGCCGAGGCGGGCGGCGGGGATGGCGGCGGCGGTGCGGGCGTAGTACTCGTCCATGGTGATGCCCTCCGCGGCGGAGCGCACCTCGGCCAGGTGGGCCTGGCGGTCGGTCAGCACGTGGCCGGGGAGTATGGCATTGACCGTGATCCCGTCCGCGGCGGTCTCCAGGGCCAGGGTGCGGGTGAGGCCAGAGAGGCCCGCGCGCAGCGTCGAGCTGATGGTGAGCAGGGGCGTGGGCTGCTTGGCCACCAGGCTGGTGATGTGGACGAGGCGCCCCCACCGGGCCGCCCGCATCCCCGGCAGCACGAGGCGCGAGAGGCGCACCACGTTCATGAGCGTGGACTGCACCCCGGCGGCCCAGTCGTCGTCCGAAAGCCCCGCGAAGCCGGCGGCCTTGGGCCCGCCCGTGTTGGTCACGAGGATCTGCACGGGGCCCAGGGCCACCACCGTGGCCTGGTGCCAGCGGGCCAGGTCCTCGGCCTTCGCCACATCGGCGACCAGGGCCAGGGCGGGCACGCCCAGGGCCTCCAACTCGGCCTTCATCGCGGCGAGGGCCTCGCCGCCCCGGCCGCACACCAACACCGCGCAGCCCTCGGCCGCCAGGGCCAGGGCCGCGGCCCGGCCCAACCCCTTGCTGCCCGCCGCCACCATGGCCACCTTGCCGCGGATGCCCAGATCCATGTCGTCCTCCGGTCCCCAGCATAGGCGGTTCGGGCGGTTGTTATGCTCATCCAACGAACCCATTGCCAGGGGCCATCCATGACCTCCAGCCGATTCCCAGCCATGCTGCTGCTGCTGACGACGGCGGCCTTCCTGCTGTTGGGGTGGTCGCCCCGCGCCGACCGTTTCACTTGGTTCATGGAGAACGCGCCCGTGATCCTCGGTGTGCCGGTACTCGTCCTCACCTACCGGCGGTTCCCACTCACGAACCTGCTCTATGCCCTCATCGCCCTTCACTGCCTGGTACTGATGGTGGGCGGCCATTGGACCTACGCCGAAGTGCCCGCGGGCCACTGGGTGAAGGACTGGCTGCACCTGGCCCGCAACCCCTACGACCGGCTGGGGCATCTCTTCCAGGGTTTCGTGCCGGTGCTGCTGTTCCGGGAAGTTTTGTTCCGCAAGGGCATTGTGCAACCGGGGCCTTGGTCCGTATGGGTGCTGCTTCTCATGGTGCTGGGACTTAGCGCCGCGTACGAACTGCTGGAGTGGCAGACCGCCGTGTGGACCGGCAGCTCGGCGGATGCCTTCCTCGGTACCCAGGGAGATCCCTGGGACACGCAATGGGACATGGCCTGCGCCTTGATCGGATCCATCCTAGGCCTGGTGACCCTCGCCGGGCCTCAGGACCGGCAAATGGCAGCCGTGGGGCCCAACCGTTGAGGGCTGACCCTGGCTAATCATGGCGCGTCTATCCCTTTTACCGGGGGGTGGATCCCAGCGCGTGGTCGGGGGTTGAGGGAACGGCGGGCGGCTGAGTTGGACGCCAAGGGGCCGCCGGAGCCATGCAACCCTGGGCTTGCCCCAACCCCTTGAGGTAGGCCCGCCGGGTCAGACCCGCGGCCACGGCCTCGGCCACCAGCCTGGAGTGGCGTTCGGCTCCGCTCAGCTTCCGCACCCAGCCCCGGAAGGGGAGGAGGCCCTCGGTGGTGGGGCGTAGGCGGCCTTCTGGGCCGCCAGCAGGACCGGCGGGATCTTGGCGCGCACCAGGTTGAGGTCGCCCAGGGGCGCGGTGGCGGCGCCGGACAGGCCGGCCGTCTCCGGCTTGGAACAGGCGGGCAGCGCCAGCACAGCCACAAGGGCCAGCAGGGATGACATCAGGGTTCCGGGGGCTGCCATGGCGCGCAGTATACCGGGCCCTCCCGGCCCTGAAGCCTCCGGATGCCACTGCTACCCTCGGAGGATGCCGGCCCTGGAACTGGTCTCCCTCACCAAGCGCTTCGGCGACACGACGGCCGTCGAAGACCTCAGCTTTGCCCTCGAACCCGGCACGTTCCTTGGCCTCCTGGGCCGCAATGGCGCGGGCAAGTCCACCACGCTGAAGATGGTCACGGGCCTGCTGAAGCCCACCTCCGGCCGCATCCGCGTGCTGGGTCTGGATCTCGAGGCCGACCCCCTGGCGGTGAAGCGCCAGATCGGCGCCATGCCCGAGGACATGGCCCTGCTGGACATGCTCACGGGGCCCCAGTACCTGCGCTTCGTGGGCCGCATGTACGGCATGCCGGACGCGCTCATCGACGGGCGGCAGGCCGAGCTCTTCGACACGCTGGACCTGGCGCCGGGCCCCAAGACCCTCATCGCGGACTACAGCTTCGGCATGAAGAAGAAGGTGGCCCTCTGCGCGGCGCTGATCCACGGCCCCCAGGTCGTGTTCCTCGACGAGCCCTTCGAGGGCATCGATCCCGTCACCAGCCGCACCATCAAGGACATCCTCCAGAACCTGCAGCAGCGCGGCGTGACGCTGGTGCTCACCAGCCACATCCTCGAGGTGGTGGAGAAGCTCTGCCCCCTCATCGCCATCCTGGACGAAGGCCGGCTCAAGGGTTTCGGCCCCCTGGACGAGCTGCGCCGCGGCGGCGAGAGCCTGGAGCAGCTCTTCGTGGGGCTCGTGGGCGGCGCGCAGAAGGGGGCGCTGTCGTGGTCGTGAGTCCCTTCCGCGCCCTGCTGGCGGCCCATGGGCAAGCCACCTGGAACCGCTCCGCCCGGGAGCTGGGTCGGCAGGGCGCCTGGGCGCTGGTGCTGGTGGTGGGGATCTTCGCCCTCCTTGGCGCTTTGGGCCTGACTCTGGGGGGCGGGGCGCTCGGCTGGCTGCTGGGCGGTCGCCTGGATAGGCCCGTCGTCATCACCATCCTCGGCGCCCTGCTGGCCTTCCTGGGTTTCGGGGGCGGCCTCATCGGCGGCGTGCTGGGCGGGGCCCGGGAGCTGGCCTGGGAGGCCTACCGGGGCTTCCCCCTGCGGCTGCGGACCCTCTATCTGGCGGAGCTGGCGGCGGGCCTGGCGGACATGCTGCCGCTGACGATGGGCCTGGCCCTGACGGGCCTGCTGCTGGGGATCGGCGTGGCCGCGCCCCGGACCCTGGTGCTGGTGCCCCTCGTCTTCCTCGAGACACTGCTGATGCTGCTGGCCCTCCAGGTGCTGGTGGGAGGTCTGGCCTCGGCCCTGGTGAAGCGCCTCCGCGTGGCCCTGACGGCGCTGGCCATCCTGACCTGGCTGGGCTCAACCCTGATGTCCCCCGGTTTCTCGAAGCACGGTCCGGGCCCCTCTGCCAGGTCCACGGTCCGGCCCCTCCAGGCCGCCCGGGTCGAGAAGGTCCAGGCTCTGGGCCGGGGCGCCGCCCGGGTGCTGGAGGCGCTGCCCACCCACGCCGCCGCCCGGAGCCTGGTGATGGCGCAGGAAGGGCAGTGGGGCGCGGCGCTGGCTTTGCATCTCTACCCGCTGGGGCTGTTGGCGCTGGTGATGATTCTGGGTGCCCGGATCATGGCGCGGGAGACGAGCGGCACGTCGGCTGCCCCGCAGACCCGCGGCCCGGATCGCCTGTGGAGCTTCCGCCACCCCGCGGAGGGCCTCGGGCGGCTGCATTTCCAGACCCTCATGCGCAGCCATCTCGGCCGCTTCGCCTTCCTCATGCCCCTCATGACCGTGGTGCTGCTGAAGGGCCCCTTCGCCCAGTTCAGGGCGAACCCCCTGTGGACCGTGCCCGCGGCCTTCGCGTATCTCTCCCTGGTGGCGAACAACTTCGTGTTCAACCAGTTCGGCCTGGACCGGCATGGCGTGAAGGGCCTGCTGCTCCTGCCCGTGGGCGCGGAGGACCTGCTCAAGGGGAAGCTGCTGGGCCTGGCCGCCCACCAGGGGCTCCAGGCGCTGACGCTGGCGCTCCTGTTGCTGGCCCTGGATCACGCAGGCCTCGCCCCGCTCCTCGGGGGCATGCTGCTCATGGGCTGCATCTTCCTGGCCCAGACCTCCGTGGGGCAGTGGACCTCCACCTGGGCGCCGCGACCCATGGCCATGGACAGCATCAAGAACAACAACATGCCCTTCGCCCTGGGCCTGCTGAGCATGGGGACCTCGACCTTCTGGGCCAGCCTCTTCGGCGGCGCCTACGCGCTGCTGGCCTGGGCCGCGCCGCGGCTGCTGGTGCCGGGCATGGCGCTGCTCTTCGGGCTGGTGCTCACGGCGCACCTGCTCCTGCTGCCCGCCGCGGCCGCGGCCCTGGACCGGCGCCGGGAGAAGCTGGTGGAGGCCCTGGGATGAACCCCGAGGCGCTGCGGCTGGCGGCGGAGCTAGGCGGATCGGTGCTGTCGGCCCCCGGCGGCGGATTGGTCCTCGTGGAGCGGATCCAGGGTCACGGCCTGCCCCAGGTCCTGGTGCTGGGCCGATCGGCGGAGGATCTGCGGGAGCCCTCTCTGGCAGCCGCGACGCGGTCCACGCCCAGGGCCTGATGGTGAACGTGCTGGGTCTCCTGCCCGCGCCCGACTGCGACCTGGCCCAGGCCCTGCAACTCCACCGTCGCCGTCTGGGCGCCCTGGTCTGCGCGTTGGATGCGGGTCTGCCCTGGCTGGACGGGAAGCCCATGCTGGTCCGGCGCCTGCCGGGCCGCATCGCGCGCGCCGTGCCCGTGGCCCTGGAGAAGGCCCCCATGGGCCCCCTGGAGAAGGCGGACCTGAAGCTGTTCCTGCCGGACTGGGACAAGGCCCGCCGCAAGATGACCTTCCGCCGGCCCGAGTGGCGCGAGGCCCCGGATCACGAGCAGCACGGCGGCTTCGAGGCGGACCTCTGGCCCGGCGTGCCCCTGCCCGAGGGCGCCGAGCTGCGCGTGCCGCCCCTGGTGCTGCCGGAAGGCACGGCGCTCACGAACGCCCTCCGCACGGCCCTGCGCGCGGCCACGGGCCAGCCCATCCCCTTCCTGCCCCTGCCCGCCGATCCCGCGCCCCTCCACGCCCTGCGCACGCTCACCCCCGAAGCCACCGCCTTCCGCGGGCCCGCCCGGGCCTGGGAGCTGGCCTTCGAAGGGCTCTCGCCGCCTGCCCGCGCCGCCGCACTTCTGCGCGCGGTGCTGAGGCTGGCGTGAGTCCTGTGGGGCTCGGCCTCCCGTTCGGGGATTGAATTCGCCCGTTCGGATGATTCCCTTGGAGATACGAGATAAGCGTGTCTTCATGGAGCGAACCAAACGGTCCTTGTATCCATCGACGACTCAGGTCGCCCCTCTTTTCGACTGCCTATGCACGCCGATTCGTCTCATGATTTTGATATCCGATCAGCAGTTACACCTCTGTAGTACCAAATTGGGCGATCTTCACCGCTCTATATTCCGATCGTCTAAATCCTAGTTAGGCCCCAGTTCGACTTTTTTCGGCAAAACAACCCACCACCACTCAAACCACATTGGATGAATCAAATGAACCCATATCAATACAGAAAAGAAACCCCTCTATGGCTTAACGCGACAATGATTATAGGTTTCACCATTGCACTCTTTCCGCTTATTAATTTCATTTTGATGGGTATTGTAAGTTTACATATTGGGCGACCCAGGGTCATGGATCTCGCCGAATTAGGACAGCTTGGTGATTTTTTTGGTGGACATACATCAGCATTTTCAGGTTCAATCTCTCTCGTTATTGTTTTATTTTTTACATTCCATCAGGCAAAACAACAGCATTTATTTTTCTCTGAACAGCAGGCAGAAAGCAAAACATCGTCAGAGCGCCAATTTTTCCTTGATGGCATAAACCTTATTACTCAATGGGACATACAATCCCCAGGCTGCGATCAATGCATGCGACTGCTTGACTATTACAGTCGAGTTGCGCTCACATCAAAAGATAAGGAACTATTCTTGCTTTTAAACACTGTAATTACATCAAAAATCAGGAATAATCTCGAGGGAAAGAATGGTAGCTTTCGGGCGACCAATTACCCCTACGCTTGTGAAGCTTTAGAGAAAATTCGTCCACTGAGGGAAACTGACGCACGCGCGTTCAAAGCAGAGAAGGCAAAATCTCGCAGCACACTCGATTGACCCATCCACCCCTTGGGTTTCCCCAAGGGGTAGGTCCTCGACCGTCACCTTCCATCGATTGGGGAAGGTATGGGAGTTGCGTTGTTGCCAAGTACCGGCATCTTTATCTTATCGAGCATCACACAAGCAAACGGCCAGATCAAGCCTTACCAAGATTCGCCCAACGAGGGCCTAACCCTCCGCTCAACTCGGACCCCGCCTGCATTGCCTTCCGCTCTCTCTCATCATTCCGCTTATCTCGGCTCCGCTCATCGCCTCGGTGCAGGCGGGGCCGGTTAGACATCATGGGTTGGCCTGCCGAACCTCGTGGAACGCGGATTAAGCTCGGGGGCTAACAACCACCGGCTCAGAGCCGAAACGGAGGAGGGCAGGCCATGGAGAAGTATAAGTACGTCGGATTGGATGTCCATAAGGAGACGATCGCGGTTTCGGTCGCAGATCCCGACGGCGGGGAAGTGCGCTATATGGGCGAGATCCCCAACACACCGGACGCTGTGGTGAAGCTGGTCAAGCGGCTCGGGAAGGAGGGGACGAAGCTGTCGTTCTGCTACGAGGCTGGGCCCTGTGGCTATGGCCTCCACCGGCAGTTGCTGGACCTCGGGCAGGTCTGCCAGGTGGTCGCTCCCTCCCTGATTCCCAGGAAGCCCGGTGATCGCATCAAGACCGATCGGCGCGA
>CAVPLE010000152.1:0-63856 GCA_963705865.1 uncultured Holophagaceae bacterium
TGTCCCCTATATTATTGATAGGTGTAGCCCAAGAATTTAATTGTATATCAGGGGTTGTATCAAGTGATTCTTGTCCCAAAAACATATTTATATCTTCAGAAACCGTTACAAAATCATCAAAATTGTCTTTATTTAAATCTTTTAATTTACCTAAAAAACCAAAGCCTGTCTTAGAATCTAATACATAACTATTTTGTTGGGAAATATCATTTCCGCCCAAAAATATATCTATATAACTCAATGACATAATACCAAAATCATCAAATCCATCACCATTTATGTCGCCCAAACCCGAAACCATTCTGCCATATGAATTATATGCTAAAGATGTATTGCCTATAAGCTCAAGCGAATTGTAAAATCCGATACTATCTCCACCAAAAAATAAGTAAGCTTTTCCACTCCCCCCTTTTATATCTTGAGGGGTTCCAACTACAAAATCATCAAATCCATCATTATTTAAATCGCCCACAATACAGGTTGACCATCCAAACATATCAAAACCCTCTTTACCTTCAAGATAAACATCACACACCGTATCCATTACCGCTCCACCATAGTAAATATATACTCTTCCTCTTGCATCATAATAATCATTCGGTGCACTTATTAATAAATCATCAAATCCATCATTATTTAAATCGCCGCTTATTGATCTTCCCCCAAAATCGTAACGGTAACCGTTATTAGTTATTGTTATATCAGGCAGAGTATCTATTTCCTTACCTCCATAATAAATATAAACCCTATAGTCATCATAGTCATAAGATGAGTTTATCACAAAGTCGTTATAACCATCTCTGTAATGCTTCAGATGGAAATGGAATTTTATAAATTTACAATAGTGTAAAAAAAGGAGAATTCCATGCGACAGAGAAAGTCCCATTGGTTCAGGTTTTCTTTTGATGGGACAGGGAAGCGCCACAGGTGGAGCGATAGGCAAGCGAAAGAGGTCGGCCATTGGTGGAATTTCCACCAATGGGAGCGCAAGGCGATGGCCCAACAGGCCGAGGATCGAACTTTACAGAAAGATTGACGATATGGTGGTGCAATCCCCCTTGACAATCCGCCCGACCGCGCGCATCCTGTGTAAGTGCTTTCGCACTTACTTCGGAGTCCCTCCTATGCAATCCTTCCCCAATATCGAAAAGAGCGCTCTTCGCCGAGGCGAATACGTCGGCTATGCCGACGGAGTCTGGAGGATTACCAAGTCCAACTCCTCCTTCGGAACTTGGTCCGCACGGCACCTGACAGACTTCCGTGCTCCTCTCCTCTTTGCCTTTCGGCTCAAGGATATGTCAGAGAAGCTGCAGGAATATGAAAGGACACAGCCATGACCAGCTTCCTTCTCTTCTCCCTGGGCGTCTTCGTCGGCGTCGCCGCCACGGCGTTCGCTTATGCCCATTTGCTCTGGCCGAAAGGCTAGGGCGCTGCTTGGAGTCCTGCCATGTTTGCCTGGCTTATATGCTTTCTCGTCTTCTTATGCACCTTTCCTTACATTGTGGGCGGCCTTGTGGCGTTCTCTCCACCCCTTGCGCTGGGAGTTCCGCTTACGATCTTTTGTGGCTTGGGCTCTTGGCTCTTTCATCTGCTCACCACAGACTGAGGCTCACCACAGACTGAGGGGCGGTCCACTCCCCGGCCGGAGCCTCATTCCCTTTTTGCGTGGCTCGCCACGCAAGGGGGGATATGGGCTTTTTTGAAAGGGATTCCTTGGATGGGACTGGACCCATCTTGATACAATCGCAAAATTCTTCCGTCCCATCGAATGGTCGGCCCGCCCGCCGGGCCGCTCGCTCCGGCATTTCATAGCGGCACAAATTTTCCTCTTGACAACCGTCCGCGCACGAGCGAAAGTCTGGGCCAGGATGAAGACCGCCACGCCGTAAGGGCCAAGTGCCGCGCGGAAGGGGTTGGAACCTGAAGGGAAAGGGAAGAGCAGTGCTCGACATGCTGGACCTGATTGCGGAGGCGAAGTTGCCGGCAGGCAACCCTCCGCAGTTCGGGGGAGAGCTGACGGCGGCGGACGTGGAGGGCGGGCACCTTGCCCCGGCGCGGAGTGTTGTGCTGCGCTTGCGCCACACTCACCATATGCTTGCGCGGGCGCTGGCGGAGGGCAAGTCCAACATCGAGGCGGCGGCGATCTCGGGGTACGCGCCGGGGAGTGTCTCGGCGCTCAAGGCCGACCCTGCCTTTCAGGAGCTTGTTGCACATTATCAGGCGCAGGTGGACGACCTTTTTGCTCAGATTCAAGATCGGATCGGAGCGTTGGGGGTGAGTTTCCTGGATGAAATTCAACATCGGTTCGAGACCGCACCGGAAAGCTTCTCGATCGTGCAACTCCAGAAGATGGCAGAGTTTCTTCTCGACCGGAGTGTTGCGCCGGCCAAGAACGGGGCAAAACTCGGCCCCGGCGGCCCGGCCGCGATCTCAGTCAAGATCGATTTTTCCGGCCCGAGCGGGCCGCAACCCAAGGCGGTGCTGGAGCTGGAAGCGAACTGATCCGCGTGCGGCGGCCCCGTGCAATCCCATAGAGGAAGAAAGTAAATGGTTAGACAGCTCACGGAAGGCTCAATTGAGCAGGAAATTCAGAACAAGGGTCTCAACGCGCCGAGGCTCACCCCCGAGCATATCGATGCTCAGATTACCTCGGAGCAGTACCACATCTTTCCTGGTACAACCCTGACTGTCTGTGCTCTCACGCTCCGCAACGGCTTTCATGTCATCGGTGAGTCTGCCTGCGCGAGCCCCGAGAACTTTGACGAAGTGATCGGCCGCAAGATCGCTCGCGACAACGCTCGGGGCAAGATTTGGGCGCTTGAAGGCTACTTGCTCCGCTCGAAGCTCGCTTAACGGTTACGCCCCGCACGGCGTAGTGAGACTGGGTTTGGGTGTCCGGCCTGGTGGCCCAGTCTCACAACTCTGTGGCCGACTTGTGAAGGGACTCCCTGTCGGCCGCCTGTGGGGGCGAGGTATTGGACTCCCTCGCCCCCACCCACGGCAGTGCCTTGCGATCTCACATCGGGTCTGAGTCCCACCATCTTCACTTTTCACCTTTCCCCCCTTGCCTGCCACACCCTTTCATGCGAAACTAGCCCCCGAGGCACCTCACCCCGGAGAAGCTCCCATGCCAAAGCCCCAAAAGAAGTACGAAGGCTCGAAGGCCGACATGGCTGAGGATCGCAAGACCGCGAAGAAGAAGGGGATGAGCCTGAAGGCGTATGAGAAGAGCGATTATGATAAGAAGAAGGATGTGGCCGGCCAGAAGAAGTTGGACTCTAAGCGGGGGAAGAAATGAGAGCCCGGCACTCCGCGCTCGCCCTTGCAATCCTTCTTGCTTTCGGCTCGGCTCGAGCGACGGAAACGACGCGAAGCGCGCTCCAGACCCAGAACTCGACCACCATCGTACCCAACAGGTCGGGACAGATTTCTGCCACGACGCTTAACTCACTCCTCGCCAACATCATTGATTCTTCTGGAATACTGCAGTCCTCGAACTCTTGGGCAGGCCAGAACGTCTTCAACGGCGCGACGAATTTCACCGGAACTGTTGTCTTTTCCGTCCCGTTTATGCCCGCCACGACTTGTGCTGCAGGGCAGTTTATTTCTGCTCTAACCACTTTCGGTGTTGGCACCTGTGGGGCCCCACCCTTTCCAGTCTTGACTGGCTACGTCTACGCGAATGGGGCGAGCCCGCCGACAGCATCGCCAAACATCCCGACCTCCGCAATTCTTGACTTTCATGGGGGAGCCCTGACTGACGCCGTCGCCGTTTGCGGTGCAGATCCTGCGGGCGTAGCAGACTCCACCTCCGCCATTAACACCTGCCTAGCTGTCTATAAGGCAGTCGGCCTCCCTTCTGGCACCTACAAGACATCAGCAGCGCTCAGCGTCCCGACGAGTGGAACACTGTGTGGCGCGGGAGAGGGAGCATCTGTTATCTCTCTCAACTCGACGACGGCGAACGCCATCACTGTGCAGGCTAACGCAGATAAGGTGCTGCTTTGCGATCTTAATGTGAAGCGTGTGGGGGTCCCTACAGGGAACGCAGCTGGTGTCAAGACCGACATTGCCACGATCATCACGCAATCAAAAATAGAAAATGTCCATGTTGAGGGGCATCAGATTGGCTTTTATCTTGGCGCAACCGATTACAGCATCTGTGAAAATTGTCTCTCTGAGAAGAACTACGGCGACGGATTTTATTTCGAGAACAATACGACTTGGAACATTCTGCAATGGAGCATGTTGAACACTCTCAGCCAAAAGAACGATGGCTGGGGAATCCAATTCGTGCCAGTTGTGGGCACGACAAACACGATTCAGGGCCTACCGTGGGTCGGTGTCACCACATTCGCCAACACGAACGGCGGCATTCGTTTCATAGGCGCAGCGACTCGTCCAATTAACACGATCCATCTTCAAAACTGCGTCCTATCCTACGATGGCAATAATGAACTAGATATGCAGCCCTACGGTGGGGCCTACATCAAGGTTCAGAATTGTCTCATGGAGGGGGCCGGTGTTGCGGCGACCGGCCGCACACTGGCCACAGCAGCCTCGAATGTGGGTAGTGGAATTTATCTCGCTCAAGGCGCGAGCGATGTTCTGCTCCAGGGCAACATCGTTGAGACCAATAGCGTCTATGGAATTGCCGCGACAGGGGCTATTGACTCGCTCATCATCACAGGCAACCAAGCCATTCGAAATGGTGTGGCCACAGCCAACACTTATGATGGAATTAATGTCGACGGAACGAGCATCGCGAAGACTCGCGGTAGGGCGTGATTTTGGACGAGTGTAGTGGGTAATGTCTTAGGGAACAACTTCATGCGGAAGATCAGCATAATCCTTCTACTACTTGCCAGTTCTGCTTTTGCAACTGAGCAAACACCAAATCAGATTAAAACATCTGCCGCGAGCACTTTCACTGCCAACGGCGTTGGTGCGATTACCGGGCCGAATGTCGGAACTGCAATCACAAACATCGCAGACTCATTCATCCCGACACTGTATGTCACCGCCGACTGCTTTTGGAAATCCAATGGGCTGGCGCTCAGCGCTTCTTGTGGGAACGTTCCTGTCGCCAACGTAGTGAACGGTGCGATCCCTATTCTTGACGCCGAGAACACGTGGACGAAGCCACAAAGGATTGGCGGCGGCTCACCTCTATCGTTTAACACTAACGCCCCAAATCTAACCGGCTCCACATATTTCATTCCGTCGGCAACCGACACAGTGGGAGCTGCTGCTGTCGCCATCGAACGTTCCACCACCTATTCTGGAGGGACTACAACAAGCCCTGCGCTTTTTGTTGGCACAAAAGCGGCGATCAGCGCGCCGACTGCGTGGGTTGATGGAACAGATAGCGAGGTAGAAGTAACGAGTTATAGCGGGGGCGGTGGTGGATTTGCTGAAGCAGTTCGTGGAAGATGCACGTCTCTCGTTGGAGTAAACGGTATGAAATGCACTGGCGGCGTTTTTGTCGCACGTGCCGAGAGCACGACAGGGCAGAACCTAGCGCTTGGCGTAGAATCTGAGACGGACAATTATTGGGCTGATGCACCACAACCATTCAATTTTAACCGGGACAATTTCTATGCGGGATTTTTGGCTTCCGCTGGCCTCGGTCCTGCTGATACAAATAAAATAGCGGATGCGGCTTATCTTGTTAATCCATATTCTGCGGGCGGATTCCAGGCTGGTTATGAATGCCCAGAGGAATTTAGTGCTGGAACAATGATCCGTTGGAGTTGTTTTTTTGCCGCAAATACAGCTCCTTATGGGCTCGATTTATTTTACGGAACGTGGACGAGTGCAGCTATTCGCACTCCGGGGTTTTCTGTTGACGGTGTGGGGTTGATTACGGGAAATGGGGCGAGTCTGACAGGGTTTTCAAACACATGGTCGAGTGGGGGGACATGTGGGCTGACGATCGGGCCTCAGTTTAATGGTGTTTGGGGTGTTGTCCAGCCAATTTGCGCTTTTCGTGCACCAGAAGTTCAACTTTACTCAAATGCCGCGACTGGTCGAGGGACTGGAGCAGGGTTTGTCATCACGGCCTCGGAAGGTTCGTTTACCGGGCTTCCTACTGGAGTTCCCCATTTTTACTTCGTTCCTGATGGGGGGGAATTTACGAGCGCTTACACGATCCAGACCGTGACTGATTCTACACATGTCACACTCACAGTAGCTCCGCCGGCGGCGACAGGTTCATGGTATTTCGTTGCGGATATTTCAACGTCCATGTCAAATTGTGCGGGAGCAACATGTGATTGGGTCAGTGGAGAGACCTATATCCCGTTCTTGCCGAGCAAGGCGATTATCGGCGGAACGGTTTATGACGTAACGGCGGCGACGACCACGCAACTCACGCTCAACCCTCCCCCCGGAACGCAAACCGGCGTCGCAGTCAATCAGTATTTCAACGATTATGATCTCCTTGCTGTTGTCAAAACTCAGGGAGTCTTTGGTGGAAACGAAGAAAATCTCAATTTTGCCTCTCGTGCTACAGGAACGCATGAAATTTATTCGAGCTTCGCTGGATCCGGAAAAGATAGACCAATTATTATTCGCAGCGGAAATTCTGGAGCGCCGTTCTTTGCTTCATTCATTCAAATCGACGCTCACGCAACAGGCGACCTCTCGCTTGGCGGAACTTACACGACTGATAGTGTTCGTGTGCAGGGGAACAACCAACAGGCGGCCACGAATTTCCTGTTCATCCCGACGGCATTAACTGGGCAGGATGTGACCCTAACTGCGGGGCAAAATACGGGAGACGCGGCGGTTGGTATGAACCTGACCACGACCGGCGTGGGCACTGTCAAGGTAAATGGTTCTCCGGTTGTAGACCTCGGATCAGCGCAGACAATCACAGGCGTCAAGACGATGAGCCCGAAGCTTCCAACTTACACCATCGCCGCCCTTCTTGCCATTACCTGTAACGCTGGGGCACGCGGAACGCTGGCGTGGGTAACTGATACCGTCGGGGCAGTGGCTCCGATATGGAACGCGGCGGTGGTCGGAGGCGGAGCCGCTGCTGTGGATAATGAGGCTGCGTGCAATGGGGCGGCGTGGGTTTACCAATGAGCGTGGAGCGACTTCCAGAGATGGGGTTGAGGAGTCAAGCTACACATGATCACTTATGCTGCACCTTGTCTTAGACCAAAGTTCATTCCATCGCCTAAGAGGCTTCGAGGAGCGAAGAGACTCGGAATCGCGTATGAGAAGGCACTCGCAAAAGCAATTCCAGCCGCAACTCATGGCCAATGGTTTGAGTATCGGGAAGAGACTGGTCCTGGCTGGTGCCAGACAGACCTTCTTCTTGAGTCGGAACGCCGAGTGGTGGTCGTTGAGGCAAAGTTGACGGATCTCGCGGCCGCGAGACTACAATTGGACTCCCTCTACCTCCCAGTGCTCCGCGTTGCCTTCCCGGAAAAGAGCATCCACGCGGTTATTGCGCTCCGTCACGTGACAAATGTACCGGAAGAGGCCCCGATTTATGACAAATTCTCTGAAGCGCTCTGGGCAGCACGGGATTCCGGCCCTGCTCCCGTCTTCCACTGGCTAGGAAAAGGGCCGATAGGCTAGTCCACGGCAGTGCCTTGCGATCTCACGGCGAAGTTGGGCCATGGAAAACGGGTTTCGCCCTTCCCCTCTTGCAATTAAGCCCCTTTCGGGCCAGAATACCCCCGGCGAAACTCAACTTTAAGGTCGCGCGCATGAAAATGATGATGGGCAAGCCGGCAGCGGCCCTAAAAGCTGCCCAGGGATCGAGCAAGGTCTCGGCCCCTATGAGTGAAGCGAAGAAAATTTCCGGCTCGGCGAAGACCGGGAGTGGAAATGCCTTCAATTTGAAGGGTGGAGTTGGAGCGCTCAAGAGCCACTCCTGCAAGGAGAAGCACCGTGTCTAAGGCTGAGCGACCGAAGGCGCAAGTTCCGCAACATCAAGAGAAAAGCGGCCGAGAAATCGGGCGAGAGGCTCGTCACACTGCCATTATGAACGAAATCGGGCCATGCTCATCGGTTGTGGCCTGCCCTACACCTGCTCCAAACCCTCCTTCGCGGCTTGCTGCTGCGATTCAAGCTGTGAAAGGATAAGTTTAATGCCTAAGATCACTCTTCGGTGGCTCTTTGGTGCGATGGTGGCGCTAGTCGCGACCGCTGCGCTGGCCGGAGGCCAGTTCACTGATCAGCTTCCTACCTACACTCCCCTTCTTGGCACTGAGAAGTTTCCTCTGGACACTGGATTCTCCCAGGGGAGGCAGCCACAGACAATTTACGCCACGGTCAATCAGATGCGGGCGTTGATGCTTGTTGCGGAGCCTGGCGCTGTGACGGGGGCGTCTGTTACGGTGCCCTCTACCGGAGGTTACTATTCGCTCGATGCTGCTGGCGCTCTTGCAGCTCGGACGTATGTTCTTCCGACCTCACCTGAAAATGGCACCGTCTTTCACCTCTTCTCGTCTGTTATCGTTACGGCGCTGACATTGACTCCCGGCGGTACCGACACGATCAATGACACCGTGACTGCGATGACTGCGGCAGGCTCGATTGAGTTCGCCTACAATGCAGCGACTGGGATTTGGTATCGCCTGCAGTAAGCTTGGGTGTATACTTTGGGCTGTAGGGGGCTTCGGCCCCCTCGGCCATTGGTTCAATTTCCACCAATGGGACGAGGACTTCTAATGCGCCGAGCACTCTCTCTGCTTTTGCTGCTGGCCTTTAGCAGCCCTCTTGCTTCGCAGGAGTCCGCAACAGACAATCAGGTGAAGCTACCTTCCCTGAATCTTTCCTCCACCATCGCAGTTACAAACACCTTCCAGTCGATTCAGGTCGCGACGAAGCGTCGCGGTTGCACGATCCAGAATAACGGCGCAGCTTCCATGTGGGTCTTCTTCGGCCCGATCGCGAGCGCGACGAAGGCAAAGAGTGTGGTGTTGCTGACTGGTCAGTCTGTGAACTGTAATTCACCTGGGACCACGCTCTCCGACCAAATCAGCATCACCGGAACGGCAACTCAAGAATTCTTCGCGGCGGTGCAGTGATGAGAAAGATTCTCGCACTCCTTTGGCTCACGCTATTTGTTTGCGTGGCAAATGCACAGTCGATCGGTCCAGTTCCCAGCAGCGGAAGCGGCGGAATAACCGCTGGCTCGACGACGATCACGGGCTGCACGGCGCTCAATCTGTTCTATGACAATTCCGGCGTCATGGGCTGCATGGGCGGCACGTCATGGGACAACACTAACGGCGCGTTGAAACTACCTGCCGGGACTGTAGCAATCCCGACGATTAATTTTGGCACAACTAATACAGGTATTTGGGCGGCGGCTCCTGGTTTGTTGAGCTTTTCTGTCAGCGGCGCGGAAGTGCTTAGGATGCAGGCCGGCACGGCGTTCATATTATCTGGAGCGTTTACTGTTTCAGCGGGGCCTATCGCTGCCAGTCAATCGGTCAGAACGACGTGTGTGACTGTCGCAGGACTTGGTGCGGCTGGAACGGCGGGGCGCAATTGGTGCGTAACTGACCAACTCACGGCCTGCCCGGCGCTTGGCGGAACATTCACCGGCGGCGGTGCCGTCGTTTGCAAGGCGTTCGACGACGGGACAAATTGGACGCACCAGTGATAATTCCTCTCAAAGCGTTTTTGGACATTTCCCAATGGCCGACGCCGAGCGATGTCGAGGCGTTTGTTACGCATGGACATTACGCGTTCGGAGATGGCGGCGGCGGGGAGTATAAGCGGATTGCGTCCATCCCGTCACATCCAGCTTATGAAATTTCTGCGACTGGCGGGATTTTTGAACTGACAAATCGCCTCGTCACTCCGGAAATGTATGGGGCAGTTGGAAATGGTGTTGCTGACGACACGGATGCACTTATGGCCATGGGAGACCATGCCAGAACTCGCGGGTTTCTCCATTCTAAGTGGCAAAGAGGAAAAACCTATACGCACAAAAATCCGCGTATGTTTGAGGGTATCCGAGACTTGAGGATTGACGCCGAAGGCGCGTCACTCATGAATATTCGTGCTGGGACGAGTTATGCTCACATTAGCGAAATGGAGTGTCTAGTTTTCCCAGGCGTCATAAATAGTAGCGGGCACAGTCTACCATTCAACTTTTCTGCCGATGTGTTTGGAGATTTTATCGCTACGGTCGAAGCCGGCGTGGCGGCTGTCACAACGCTCTCGTCCCCAACATGCAATGTTGGCGACAGAGTGCTGGTTTACGGATGCAATGGGATGAATACGGCGAGCTATCCGCCAGCACCCCGCGTGTTCGAGTTTAACCGCGTAATTGGAATATCTGGTTCGGTCGTTACCCTAGCCGAAACTCTGCAAAATTCCTATGATTCACGATGGCCTGACGGTCTTGCTAACTCAGTCAATAAGGGCGCTCCGCGCATTCTCTCATTAGATCGAGGCGCGTCGTTTACGTTCATCGAGACCTTGAAAATTTGTGGCCTCACTTTGGCGCGCAATCCGATATGGTCATTATCTGATCCTTTGAACACGGATGATATAAACGGAAGGATTGAACTATACGGCTCCGATCTGGCTGTATTGGAGAACTGCAAAATATCTGGTGGAGCTTACGTGAGTCAGTCTCGTCATGTCACTATGCGAGGGACAGAAATCAATGCGACATGCGAGGTAGATAAGATTATCGACTCCGTAGAGTTTGATAATTGCAAAGCGAGGCTTTGGAACGGGGCGACTGGCGCGAAGCAGGTCCGCATGACGAGATGTCGAGGGACAGTCGCATTCCCAACTCCAATCGACACGTTGCACATAGAGGACTGTAATCTCGTCGACACAGCTCCGCCATCCAGTTCGCTCCTAATGGGCCAACCAATATCTGGCACGCGTTTGGCGACGATTGAACGCACAAGTTTTTCTGCGAGCGGAGCGACTAAGTCAGCGATAACTACTTTGTTTAATTCCCCCGTGATCGTTTATAGCGTGGTCAACTCCACGACATTCGACCTTGGAACGCAGGCGCAATATGAAACTAATGTTGGGATATATCCTTGCATTACAGCAGTTATGCGAGTCGGGATTAAACTCTATTCAGACGCAGGTGTGTTGGTTATGAAAGTCACGAAGCTCCCGTATTTGTCTAATGGACGCATATTGGTCGAGGGAGTTGTGTCAATTACACCATCAGCGAACGATACGCTTTACGCGCCGATGATTACGACATTAGAACTTAGCGGTATAACGATCAAAGGTCCTCGCGCATCGGCAATCGTCAAGACTGTTGAGACATTTGGAAGCGTGCTTCCGATGCTAACCGAAAGAAATGAATATAGCACAGGTGTTTGACCACGAAGAAGGCCAAAGAGTGTAAGGTGAAATAGCGTGGCGCAAGAGCTTCAAGTCAACGCTAAATTCCCTCCCAAGCTTGCCCCGCTTTTCGAACCCCACAGATATAAAGTACTGTGGGGAGGGAGAGGCGGCGGGAAGAGCTGGGCGATTGCACGCGCGATCATCCTACGTATGGTGCAGCAGCCGACAAGAGTCCTTTGTGTCCGCGAGCAAATGAACTCGATCAAGGACTCAGTCCATCGCTTATTGAGTGATCAGATTGAGATTTTGGGCCTGGGTAGTCTCTTCGAAGTCCAACAAGCGACAATCAAGTGCATTTCTGGTCCTGGAGCTGGATCGGAAGTCTCCTTCGAGGGTATTCGCCACAATATTCAGAAGATCAAGTCTTATGAGGGAATTGATATCTGCTGGCCGGAAGAGGCGGTTAATATGTCGCGGCAGTCTTGGCAGGTGTTGATCCCAACGATCCGGAAGGAAGGGTCAGAAATCTGGGCGAGTTTCAATCCGGAGTTGGAAACGGATGAGACTTACCGCCGGTTCGTGCTCAACCCTCCCCCGGATGCTTGGGTCTGCGAAATCCATTACGATGACAATCCATGGTGCCCTGCGAGTATCATTGCAGAAGCAGAGTATCTGAAGGAGACCGACTACGACTCCTATCTCCACGTTTATCGTGGCAAATGCAAGGTGGTGTTGGAAGGTGCGGTTTACGCGGATGAACTGCGAGAGGCCAGCGCTGCCGGCCGAATTGGGAAAGTCGAGTACGATCCGACGGTTGGGGTCCATCTTGTCCTTGACATTGGCTGGCGTGATGCGACCGCAATTTGGTTCATGCAATACGTCTCGCGTGAAGCACGCTACATCGACTATTATGAAGCAACGAGAACGACGATTGAAGACGATATGAAGGCTGCACAGGCCCGAGGCTACTTCCTCGACACTGTGTGGCTCCCACACGACGCGTTCGCGAAGACTAAAGGGGGTGGTGGTGTCACAATTGCCCAGCGAGTTTTGAAGCTTGGACTGAGAGTCCGGCGTATCCCGAGCCTGAAAGTCAGTTCCGGGATCAATCTCGCCCGAACCATCTTCCCCTCCGCCTACTTCGATCAAGAGAAGACTGCGGACGGGCTTCAGGCCCTTCGCCACTACCGATACGAACTCGTTGAAGACCCGATTAAGAAGATTTTCACCAAGGAGCCAGTCCATGACTGGACCTCTCATGCCGCGGACGCGTTTCGATACTCGGTGATCGCGCTCCAGCAGCCCCATTCTCGTCGGACACGGGCATCTCGGGTTGAGATCGAGGATGACGACCCCGAAGAGTCCTTCTGGGAACGCCTAAAAAGTGGTGCAAGTGCTGCAACTGGATGGATGAGCTAAAATGGCCATGGACAAGGTGCCCACCACAATTTCGCGGGTAGTCAAAGAAGCACAGGAGCGGTTTGAGCTGTGCAATAAACGAGAGGCTTATGCTCGTCGGCTTTACGACGAGGATTTCCGTTTTGCAAATGGGGATGCAGATAACGGATATCAGTGGAACAATGAGGATCGGAATGCTCGTGCAGGCGATCGTCGGCCGTGTCTGACCATCAACAAGGTTCGCCAGCATAATTTCAACATCATCAACGAGGCAAAGCAGAATAAGCCAGCAATCAAATACATGGCGACCGGAAACGGCGCGACCTATGAGGCAGCACAGATTTGGATGGCTCTCGCGCGGCGGATCGAAGCCTACTCTGACGCGAGCGAAGTTTATTCAACCGCAACAGACCACATGGTGCAGGGTGGCTTCGGCTACGGCCGGATGGCGACGGAATATGTGGCGGAAAACAGTTTCTTGCAACAACTCCGTCTCGTTCGCATCCCAGACCCGCTGAAGGTCTTTATCGACCCGGACGCAACTGAGCGGGATAAGTCCGACATGCGTTTCGGCTTCATCTACCACGACATGGACCGGAAGGAGTTTGACCGAGAGTATCCGGACCTCGCGGATGCGGCGAAGATGGGGGGAGCGATCGTTCCAGGGAGCTGGATCAACGACCAGTATGTGCGCACAGCGGAATACTTCCGGGTTGAGTCCGAAGATGATACTCTGTGGCAGGTCTTCTCGGAGGAAGAAGGTGTTCCGCCACTCATCGCGTTCGAGTCCGAGACTCCGAAAGACCTAATCAAGGAGTGGAAAAGCACTCCAGCACTCGCGCGCTCGCGCCCGACGAAACGGAAGAAAGTCGTCTGGAGCTATATTGTCGGGGATGAGGAGGTTGAGACCAATATCTGGCCAGGCAAGTATATTCCGATCATTCCGTTCATCGCTGAAGAAGTGGTGATTGATGGGAAGATTGACCGGAAGAGCCACACGAGAGCGCTGAAAGACCCACAGCGTATGTATAACTGGTGGAGCAGTGCAGCGGTCGAGTATGGTGCGCTTCAGACCAAGACTCCATGGATTGCTGCGGCAGAATCGATCGATGGACTGGAGAACCTTTGGAACAATGCGAATCGGCAAAACAAGTCGGTCCTTATTTACAACGCCTTTAATGAAGAAGGGGAACCGATTCCGCCTCCACAGAGGGTGGAACCCCCAGTTGCTGCGCCGGTCGCACTTACTGGTATGGAAGTCGCCTCAAGAGAGATGGCGATGGTCTCCGGGCAGTATGAAAGTCAGATGGGAGCCCCCTCGAACGAGAGGTCCGGGAAGGCCATCAACGAACGGCAGCGTATGGGTGATCGCTCGACCTACCACTACATCGACGCGACTGCGATCGCGATCAAGTTAGTGGGCAAGATCATCCTTGACACCGTGCCAAGAATTTACGAGCCTGAGCAGGTGGTGCAGATTCTTGCGGAGGACGGTCAGAGCCTCGATATAAAAATTGATCCCGGTGCACAAAAAGCTTTTGAGGCGATCCAAAATGAGAACGGGGAGGTAATAACTCGGATTCTCAACCCAACCATCGGTCAGTATGATGTGGTGGCGGATGTTGGGCCGGGCTACGCGACGAGACGGGAAGAGACCTTCAATGCACTTGTGCTGCTGCTGACTCAGGCTCCACAGCTTGCTGGGGTGATCGGCGATCTATTGTTCCGCTCGGGCGACTTCATGTTCGCGGATGAGGCGGCGGAGCGGCTTCGCAGAATGGTCCCGCCACAAGCCCTGGGCCAAGGTCCGACACAGAATGAGCAGATGCTCATGCAGCAACTTGAGGAACTCAAGAAACTCCTCGCTAAGACGATGGAAGAGAATGCCGGGGCAAGGATTCGGGCTAAGGGCCGAGACGAGAAGCGGGATATTGATGTCTATAAGGCGTTCACGGAGAGATTGAAGGTGCTTCAGGACGCTGGCATGAGTCAGCAGGATCATGCCCTGGCGACAGTTCAGCTAATGCGGGACATGATGAATGATGATCTGGAGGCGACGCAGGATTCGGTGGACTCAAGCCTCAAGTCTCGGACCGCACAGGGCTCCGGTCAGATGCAGCTTCCACTTCAGGGTGGAGGACAACCTGCTCCGATGCAGGGAGCGAGGCTTGCTCCGGATGGTCACCACTATGTTCCCGACCCGATGCGGCCAGGAAAGTTCATGCGAGTCATGATGGAAGGACTCCCCGGTGGCCAAGGGTAGCGTTAACTTCTTTCCAGTCAATCATGATCCTTGGGCGGACCTGCCGAAAGGGCCAACTGAGGCTCGCCAAGGTCCTATGAGTTGGACTGACTACCTCCCTTTCGTGAAGGAGGCGATCAAGATTTATGGGAAGGAGAAGCTCGGGGAGATGCTTGGGGCTGTCACGGCACCGGGGGATGCGTTGGCGGGGAAGCTCGACCCCGGCACGCCAGAGGGACTGAAAAGAGTCCAGGCACTGGCTAGCCTCGCCATGAGCGGACCGAGCAAGCCGCAGGGGGCGGTCGGAGCTGGCTGGCAGTTTCCAGCAGAAAAATTCTTGAGTAATTATGAAAAAGGTATCTATTCCCCAGAAATAAATGAGATTGCAGGGATGATGATAAAGAGTAAGATTTCATCTCCAAAGGAAGCCGCTGAGTATCTTGGGAAACATCATGATATTGCAAAAGAGTTAGAGAAATCTTTTGTGGGAAAAGCGGAGTATGGCTACAAGCATCCCCACAACGAGCCCTTCACCTCCCACCCAGCAACCTACGGCATGAACGAACAGGAGGCTCGCGCGGCGGGAGAGATTCTTGAGGCGGTGAAAAACTTCCCTGAGCAGTATCCGACTGTTGCAGATGCGATGGAGGGACTAGGTTCCTATGTGGAGCCACACGAGCTTCAGCACTTCGAGTCCGCCGCGAAGAAGCTTCAAGACTGGTCGGGTGAGCATGGGTTTAAGTTTGAGGAGCCTCCAAATCTTATTGAGGAAACAAAAAGTTTTCTTGCACAAATAAAAAAGGAAAATGCCAAATTTGCGAATGTGCAACATCAAACGCCGCCAGCTTACACCCCACCCAAAACCATTCCAATCGAGGAAGCCCTCTACCCGATCAATTGGGCAGACCTACACTCAGCGGTCAGGCGACCTGGGCAGGAGGCGACTGGGCAGTATGCAGAGACGCTTCGTCGGGCAGAAGCTTTGGGCTTCAACACCAACTTCCCCATCTACCATGGAGCGTTCGAGACCAAGGTGAAGGCTCCGGCCAACCCTTCCGAAGGTATCTGGGGACCGCAAGCGGAAAAGTATCACTCCTTTGGCGATCCGAAAGAGATGAAGGGTGCCGAGCGAGGGATATTCACCGCAGACACTCCAGAGATTGCGGCACAATACTCCGGTGGGAGTGTTGCAGAGGAAGGCCGTGGCCAAATCTTCCCGCTCTTTGCCAATCCGAAGAAGACTCTCGCAGTTGACTGGACTGCGGTGAGTGGAAATCCAAGTTATGGCTCGATGGTAATGAACAAGCTCATCGAAGCTGCGCATAAACGAGAGGCTGACGCCCTGGTAATACAAGGAATGCAAGACATGGGTGGGCCTCAGAACCAGTACGTCTTCCTCCGCCCGAATGTGCTTCGTTCCCAGTTTGCGATGTTCGACCCGAAGAAGGTAGACTCGCCAAACCTTCTTCATTCTGGAGGACTTGGGGCAGCTCCCCTGTTCATCCCTGTCGATCATAACCCATTTGAGGAGCCAGCTCGATGAGCAAGAAGGTTAGGATCAAGGCGTGTGAGCTTGCTGCACAGGTGATGTCAAGTCGCCCAAACGATTTATGCACTCCACAACTTTGGTCGCTTGCTGTCTTCTTTCAGAGTTACATTGAACATGGACCTGATTGGACTGAACAGCCTTTTGGGCCAAAGAAGCCGCAAAAACTGAAGGTGGTAAAATGAACCATGACGAATTTAAAGCCCTAATCACCTCGATGGGGCCAGGAACTAGGCTAACTCGTGACAACTCCCCGAGAGCCCATCGGGTGGTTGCTCGAAGTGCGAAGGAGTTCTGTGCGGAACTTTATGCCACCTATGCAACCAAGTGGCCTGGATTCCGGGACGCCTTCCCGAGCGAGAACGATTTCGTTCGCACTTACTGGGCGCACTTCATCGCCCCCGCGAGGGCCACGCTTGCGAGAATGTTGGCCACGAACATCGCGGAGGACTTGAAGGCGACCATCCACGATGGTCTAATCAGGGACCAAAGTCTGGCGGCGACGCGGAGGCATGTCCCGCAGATTAAGATGGACTTATAGGAGCCGGAGCCGAAAATGAACCTCAAGCTGTTACGATTTTTCGAAATGATCCTTTGGGAAACTCCCGAAGGTGCATCCGCCGCTGCAGATGGGGCTGAGCCTGTTGTAGAAGTTGAAGCTCCTGTCGAGCCTGAAGTTGAGACTCCAGCACAGCCTGCCCCTGCGATGGTACCTGTCGAGGTCATGCAGCGACGAGTTGCTACTCTGACTCGGCAGAAGGCTGACATGGAGCGGGAGATTGAGCTTCTCCGTCTCGGCCAGACGTTGGACCCGGCAGCACCTCAGCAGCCTGTGCCTCAGGTCCGGCCGAATCTCATGAACGAAGCAGCACTGCTCGCCGAGCAGATGCGGCGTGATGAGAAGGCGCAGTCGGTGGCAACCGCTGGCATGGGTCTCGCGCCCGATTTCATGCTCCGCATCAATAGCATGAATCAGATGCTTGGGCAGCTTCCCAACGCCTTTCTCGACGCCGTGATGGATGCTGGAGAGACGGATGAGGGTGCGGCACAGCTTCTCTACGATCTGTCCCAGGACTTGCAAAAAGCAGGCTCCATCATCAATCTTTCTCCAACCAAAATGGCGGTTGCATTGACGAAGATACAAAACGGAAAGAGTAAGGCTCCGCCTGCTCCCGCAAAGCCTCGGGCCAACCCTCCGCCCGCTCCAATCTCGCCCAAAACTGCTGGCGGCAAATCTGCTCCGATTGCGGGCGATCTGAGTGATCCTAATCTCAGTCTCAGTGATTGGATGGAACAACGGAATAAAGCGGCGGCATCTTCTCGCCGTTACTAAGAGCGCCAAAGGTGCTCGGTCCTTCTGGGGTGGACCAAAAACTCCCCTGCGTTGCCTGTAAGAATCGAGGACAGGCCCTCGACGGAATGGAGCTACGATAAGGCTCTACCATCGAAAGGGCATGGCTATGGCCAACTCACTTCTTACTATCGGCATGATTACGCGAGAGTCACTGCGACTCTTCAAGAACACGAACAGCTTCATCCAGCATATCGACAAGCAGTATGACGATATGTTTGCGCAGAGCGGAGCCAAGATCGGTCAGGCTCTGCGTATCAGGCTTCCGAACGATTACACCGTCCGAACCGGCGCGGCTGCTCAGCCGCAGGACACGACGGAACAGAGTACCACGCTCACGGTTGCGACGCAGAAGGGTGTGGACTTGGCGTTCACCTCAGTCGATCGGGCCATGAGCCTCGATGATTTCTCCCGCCGAATCCTCGCCCCTGCGATCAACAACTTGGTCGGCAATATCGCTGCGGATGTGATGACCGGAGCCGAGGCTGGCACCGCGAATTTCGTTGCGAATCAGGCTGCGGACCTGTCGATCCTCGCTCCGACCGCCTTCACTTGGCTCAGCGCGAATGCGTTGCTTGATCAGCGCTCGGCTCCGAATGTGAATCGCCTCGCCGTCCTGAACCCCTTCACGATGGCGAAGACGGTCGGCTCGCTT
Organism: uncultured Holophagaceae bacterium; assembly: GCA_963705865.1. Classification (GTDB taxonomy): domain Bacteria; phylum Acidobacteriota; class Holophagae; order Holophagales; family Holophagaceae; genus Geothrix. The sequence continues at coordinate 18,488 of CAVPLE010000152.1, forward strand.
GCGGGCTTACTCAATCCCGCTCCTCGCATCTCTCAGCAGTATGAGGATGCGGAGATCAAGTCTGGTCTCGGCCTAACGTGGTACAAGGATCAGACGATTCTTAGCCATACGGGCTCGGCTTATGCTGGGGCGAGCACTGTCTCGGGCGCGAACCAGACGGGGCTCACGCTCGTCACGACTGCAATCGCGGGCGGGTTTAACGTCGGTGATATCATCACGCTGGAAGACGTGAACGCGGTCAACCGTGTCACCAAGGTTGATACTGGCGCGTTGATGCAGTTTGTCGTGACGGATGACGTTGCGGCGGGTGCAGTCTCTGTCCCGATCTACCCTGCGATTGTGCCCCCGGTTGGCGGCTCGAATGTGCAGTATCAGACAGTGACGGCAAGCCCGGCCAACGGTGCGGCCATTCTGATGGTCAATCCTGCCAGCACGACTTATCGGAAAAACCTCGTCTATGTGCCGGAAGCGGTTATCATGGCCACCGCTGATCTCGAACTCCCGCAGGGGGTCGCCGAGGCGAGCCGGGACCAGTTCGATGGGGTGTCGATGCGGCTGGTCAGTCAGTATGATATCCGTGACGACGTTTTCTTCACTCGTCTCGATGTGCTTTACGGCTACTTGTGGGTCCGGCCGGAGTGGTGTATCAGCGTTGCTGATAACACCTCTAACAATTAAAGAAGTATGACGTTGAAACGACATCTAATATAAAATTGACCCGACACTATATTTGCCGTATAGTGTCGGGTCTAACCACAGAACCTTTAGGAGAAGGTTAATGGCTAAATATAAAGGTATCACTCGCGAAATGGTCTGTCAAGTTCTTGACTACAACAAAGAGACTGGTCTGCTTATTTGGAAGCAGCGCCCTGTTTCGATGTTTGGTGGCGATAATCGAATTTGTAATAGCTGGAATGCAAAATATGCAGGGAAAGAGGCGGGAACTATTCACGGAAAAGGTTATATTTATATAGGGATTCTTTCTCCTTTTAAGCTTAGAGCATTCGCCCATGATCTCATCTGGTTTATTATGACTGGAGAGTGGCCAAAAGCCCAAATAGATCATGAAAATAAAGTAAAGACTGATAACCGCTGGGATAATCTGCGAGAAGCTACAAATGCAGAAAATCATCAAAATAAGTCAATTTACACAAACAGCCCATTTGGTATTTCAGGCGTGGGAAAACGCAGCGATACTGGTAAATTTAGAGCCAGAATAATGGTGAATTACAAAGAAATAAGTTTAGGGTCATACGATACTTTGGAAGAGGCTGTTGCTGCGCGTGAAGAAGGTAAAAGAAAATACCACAGTTTTCATCCTGAAGATGAAAAAGTTGCTTTGATGAAGGTAAGTGACTTTTGTCTAAGAGCAACTGAGATCACTATAGAAGACGTATTCTAACCAGGAGCCAAATTCTCATGTCATCCAACACTCTCTACAAGGGCGTCTTTGCCAAGATGGAAAAGGACGGGAAGTTCCCGAAGTACGTCTATCAGGAATATCCTAAGCATGTCACGCTCAAGAATGGTAAGAGCGTGATCGTGCAGAGCCAGTCTGAAGAACTTCGTATGATTGATGAGGTTGTTCCGGTCGCGAATATCGCGAAGCTGGAGGCGGATAAGGGCAACCTTGAAAAGCTCCTGGCCGAATCGCAGGCGAGGTTGGAGGAGCTGAAGGTGGAACTCGCCGCCGGCAAGCACAAGCCGGAGTCGGTGGTTGTTGAGCAGGAAAAGCCGACTCCGCCTCCGCCACTTGTCAAACCCGTTCCGCCGGCCCCGAAGTCACAGGTGAGCGATGCAAAAGCTTCCTGACGGTCTTTGGAAGGTTATCTGGATCGGAGTTGCTATCAACTTCTTTGGCGCTATGGCTGCTGCTGAGGCAGTCTTTCTGCAAGGATAACCTTCCGTGGCAATCGACCCCAACCCAACTTACACCACTCCACGTGATCTGATCATGATCGCGCTCCAGGACTCTGGTGTGGTTGGATTGGGTGAGTCCGCACCGATGGAGGTGATTAACCGTGCGTTCAAGCGGTTTAATTGGCTGCTTACTTTTTGGGCGACCAAGCGCTGGTTTGCGTGGAGGCTCATTGATATTGCGGCAGCAGGGCAGGGCTCTACCTCCACCGGACAACTTTACTATACGGTTGGGGCCGGCGGCGACTTCAATGTCAATTCTGATTTTGGCCCAGATTTCGGCTCGGACTTCGGTTCGGGGCAGCCATGGGGATTCCGTCCAGTTCAGATTGAAAAAGCTTACTCGCGAATGCTGGCGTCAAGTCCGGCCCAACCTGTGGACTATCCACTCATCCCCATCCTCTCTCGGGAAGACTATTCGGAAATTCGACTCAAGTTCCAGCAGAACTTCCCAACTCACTACTTCTATGACCCGGCAGCCCCGTTGGGGCTTGTCTACTTCTGGCCACAGCCTCTTCCGGGGCAATTCGAGATGCACATTGTGGTTCGGCAGCCGCTTCCGACTGTGGCTAGCCTTGACGATCACCTTCTGCTTCCGCCAGAGTATTTTCTGGTGCTTGAACTGACGCTGGCTCGGTGGCTTCGGTGGGCAGTCGGGAAGCTTCCAGCAGACCAGGAACTCAACTCCATGCACCGCAACGCGGTGAACGGACTCAAGAATAACAACACGCAGGTTGCTAATTTGGAAATGCCGGGTGGCCTCGCTCGTACTGGCATTTACAATATCCTCGCAGACGAGTGGCACTAAAGGCGCGAAAGCGCTGAAAGGAAAAGAAGATGTCTTTTGAACAACTGTTCCAGCCTGGCCCTCGCCTGATCGACGGCTCGAACCTGAATGAGGCTTTCGCTTACCCGAAAGTGGCGTATAAGAACGGGATCACGGCGACGCCGAGTGGCACCGTTGCAGACTCGGTGGAGCTGACCGAAACCATCTCGCGTGTGACAGCCGTCGCAACGGCGGCGGATGGAGTGTTGCTCCCAGCAGCAGTTCCAGGTGCGATGATGATCGTCATCAATGCAGACGCGGCGGATTCCATGACCGTTTTCGCGAAGGGCGGGAGCACGATCAATGGAACGGCTGGCGCTACTGGTGTTGCCCAAGCTGCTGGCATCACCGCCCTCTATGTCTGCGCCGTTCTTGGCGAGTGGTCCAGGCTCCTGAGCGCCTAATATGGCCACGATCCCTCTTCTCGGTGGAGCGTATGTCGCGCGAAGTGTCATCGCGAATGCGCAGCGTTGTGTCAATCTCTTCCCCGAGAAGAACCAGGAAGACTCGGAAGTTCCGATCACGCACTATCAGACTCCAGGGCTGGAACTTCTTGCGACCGGAGCAACACCAACTGCGTGGCGAGGTCTTTACTTCGCCACGAATTTGGTTCTTTACGGTGTGTTGGGAGAGACTGTTTATCGAATCAACGATGATTGGTCTCTCACTCCACTCGGAAACATCGCATCTCCGATGTTGACACCAGTTTCCATGGTGGACAATGGCCAGTATATCATCCTTGTAGATGGATCAACTTCCGGCTGGACGATCGACCTCTCTTCTGATACGCTCGCCCCACTCGTGACTGCAAACTTTCTTGGCGGAGATTTTGTCCAATACATTGACACCTTCTTTTTGCTGAATCAACCGGGGACGAGGGAGTTCTATCAATCCGATTCCAACGCGATTACCTTCCCGAACCTTTCTGCGGCGAAGACTGGTTTTGCTGATAAGCTTGTTGGAATAATTGTCAATCATTTGGATGTCTGGTTGCTTGGCCAACGCACGACTGAAATTTGGTCGAATGCTGGACTGCCGAACTTCCCCTTCCAACGCATTCCAGGTGTTTTCATTCAGCACGGATGCATCGCGAAGTACTCCATCGCTGCCTACGACTTGATGATCTTCTGGCTTAGTCAGGATAACAATGGTGAGGCACTGGTCCTGATGGGGACAGACTACCGCGCCATGAATATCATGACTCCAGCAATCTCGTATGAGATTTCCCGCTATGAGACGATCTCGGACGCAATCGGGATGGTTTACCAGCAGGGAAATCACGTCTTCTATGTGCTGACCTTTCCTGTTGCAAACAAGACATGGTGCTATGATCTCTCGACCAAGATGTGGCATGAGCGGGTTTACACTGACCAAAATGGGGCGGAGAATCGCATCCGGGCGAATTGTACAGCGTTCGCTTACGGGAAAAATGTGGTCGGAGACTATCAGAACGGAAAGCTCTACGCCTGGAGTGAAAGCGTCTACACCGATGATGGTCAGCCGATTGTACGCCGGCGGGGCTTTCCCCACAGCGTCGCTGGCGGAAACGCAATCTATCATCAGAGGTTCATGGCGGATATTGAGACCGGAACTGCCGGGGCTGATGTCGGAAATCCGACACAGCCTCCATGGAATTTCGGCCCTGGTGCTCCGGCCAACATGCCGATGGTTTCGCTCCGGTGGAGCAACTCTCGGGGGCAAAGTTGGGAAGGCGGGCCGGTGCAGATGCCACTAGGTGCTGCGGGGGAATATCAGAGTGTAGCTAGCTGGCGAGACCTTGGTCAGGCTCGGGACCGAGTCTATGAGCTTTTCTGGTCAGAGAACTGTGCGGTTGCACTAAATGGCGCATATCTTGATGCTCTCCCGTTAAACCCATAAGAGGCTGTCGTGGCAACTCCGACTCCTGCTATCCCTAATGCTAATATGCCACTGGTTGGGGAAACGAAACACATTACCATGCCATGGCAAAGAGCCTTCGCACAGCTTTTTGCAGCAGCAAATATCGCAGGAATGGTGCAGGTTTATGCTGGGACAACTGCTCCTGAGGGGTGGACAGAAGATACGACTGTGGGGCTTCCGGTGCTCCCCGCAGGGATGATCTGGATTCGGAAGGATTGAGGCTGATGCAAGTTATGCAGAAGATTGCTGGGGGGCTCGATGTTGTGATGGTCTACAACGCCTTGCTGCGCCAGTTTGGTGAATGCCCGGAGAAATTGACCTTGCGAGGCAAGACGCCACAAGGGCTGGTTGAAAACTGGCTTCACTTTGACACTCTTCCGATGCTCCGCCCAATCATCTTTGGGCTGATGAGCCGGATTGAAGGGGAAGTGCTGGGAGAGGTTGAGCTGGTCGGGGTTCCAGCCGGACTTGATGTGCTCACCCCAGCACTACCTGCGGGCGAGCATTACGTGGTTGGCCTCAACGTTGGGCCTGGAGTCGGGGTGGGGGCAGAAGGACTCCTCCCACAAGCGCTGTTCCCTGGCGATATTTGGTGGATCTCCGGCAAGCTTGGACTCACTATCCATAACACCTCGCAGGAGGTTGCGGCGCTGCTGGTGATCTCAGCAACACCTAACGGACCTGCAACTTACTTCCCGGCCACGGAATGACCTTTTTGCTTGCTTGCCCCTTGACACAGCGCAAACCTCAACGGAAGATTAATCAATGACCCTCTTTTCGGAGAAACTCCTGTGAGCTTCATGGCAGCACTCCCGGCTTTGGGCTCCATTGCTGGAGGAGTCCTTGGCATTGGCCAAGGTATCTTCGGGAGTCAGGCGAATAAGCAAGCTTCGCAGCAGATGTCGCAGGGCAATCTGATGGCTGCTTTGATGCAGCAGCAGATGTACCAGCAGCAGATGCAGAATCTTCAACCTTTCATGCAGTATGGGCAGACTGCGCTCAACACACTTTCGCCGCTCATTGGGCTTGGCGGGAATCCGATGACGGCGGAGCTGACTTCTCGCTTCGCCCCGACCATCGAACGTCTCATGCAGACTCCTGGGTACCAATTCACGTTGGACCAGGGGCTGCGGAATGTCCAGAACTCCTTCGCCGCGAAGGGCCTGGGGTCAAGCTCCAACGCGCTGAGGGGTGCGGCAGACTACGCTACTGGGCTCGCCTCCACGACCTTCAATGACCAGTTCAAGAATTACTGGAACGAGAATCAGAGCATTTATAACATGCTGTCAGGAGCTGGTGGCACCGGGCTCCAGGCTGCTGGGATGGGTGCGCAGATGGCCCCTCAGTTCGCGCAGGGGATTGGAAATGCTCTCCAGGGCTATGGCAATGCGCAGGGGCAAGGGACACTCGGGGCAAACCAAGCTCTCTTCGGAGGACTCGGCAGCGCCTACGGGATGCTAAACTACGGCCCGAGTATGGGCTCATCCATGTCCAATTTCTTTGGGTTTAACCCCGGAACTTCCGCCCCCTATTAAGGAAAACCTCACGTGGCAGGCCCAGATTACACTGACGCTTTTGCGAGGCTTCAATCGCCGAATTTGCTTCAGCAGGCGGGGCAAGCTTTGCAGATGCAGCAGCAGATGCTTGCTGTACAGGCGCAACGGAAGGAAATGGAAGCGAGGGAGGCTCTTGGTCCAATTTTGCAGGGCGCAGTTGACCCAAAGACGGGGGAGTTTGATTTCCACAAGTATTTTGTTGGGGCTGCGGCGAATCCGGCTACTGCCTGGAAGGCTCAGGAGATTCTGGAAAAAGGAATCGCGCTCAAGCAGACCACGACTGAGACTGCGCTCAGGGAGCTTCAGAAGAATCGGGAGCAGGCGGCGGCGATCTATGATGCGTTTGGCGGGCTTTTGCCAATGCGGGAGGGGATCACGCGCGCGGACGCGGCGAATGCTCTGAAGTCCGCCTATGACAACGGGCAGATTGACAAGGAGCATCTGCTCGGTGCAACCGAACAGTTGCATCGACTCCCGGAAAGCGGTCCGGCTCTCTACAATTATGCAAAGCAGGTGGCGCTGAGGGCGCAAGGGGCTTCGAAGGCGCTGGAGACTACACACAAGGAGATCACCTCGCGCGATGTTGGCGGGGCTGAAGTGTTTGTCCAACCTCGGCCGCTTGAAGGTGAAGTCGCGAAGGTCGGAGTCCTCCCGAAGACGCTCACCCCGGAAAAGAAGGGCGAACTGGTCGAGGGGATTGATGTTGATGGTTCTCTGACTGGAGAGCGTGGAGCCTCTTACAAGCTCCCTTACGAACAAGTGTTTCCCTCTGGCCAGGTCTCGGCTCCCGGAGGTCAGCAGGGAGCGGGGGCGTCTCAGCCTCAAGGGGCGCCCCCGCAACGCCTCCTTATCTCTGGTCGACCTCCGCAAGAGGCGGAAGCTCTCCGTAAGATGGGAGACCAGTACGATAAGGTTGTGGAACTGCACAACGCGAATAGGATTTTTGGCTCTGCCTTGGACGAGGCGGAGAAGCTGATGAAGAACTACACGCCCCAGGCTGGGGCGGATGTGAGGGAGAAGGTTGCTCGTGGGCTCTCAGCCATCGGGGTGAGCAATGAGAAGGTGGACGCGATTGCAAACGGCTCCCTAAGTGCTGGCCAGGCTTTCCGCAGCGTCATGTTGGACCTTGCGGCAGCAAGGATGAAGAAGGCACTGGAGGGTGGCGGACGGTTCACAAATCTCGAATGGTCGGGGTATACTGAGACCAAGCCGAATCCTGAAATGGATGTGAGAGCGGTAAAGGACTTGATCCAGTACTATCGAAAGACCATCAAGGTCGAAGACGCCTATGTGAAAGGGTATCTTGCTCATATTGACCCCAGAGGCGGAAAGAACCCGCTGGACTTTCAGAAATGGTGGACCGGAGTCGTGGACAAGCTGCGCGAGTCTGAGAAGAAGGAACGGGAGAAATGAGCGACAGCTTTGATGAGATCATTGCTGGGGCGCATAAAAGCCTTGAGCCTCAAGATCTTCGCCCGCACCGTGAAGCGATCTCGGCAATTGAGTCTGGCGGGAAGTACACTACAGTCGGGCCGAAGACGAAGTCCGGTGATCGTGCGCTCGGAAAGTATCAGGTTATGGGGGCAAACCTTCCAACCTGGTCGAAAGAAGCGCTCGGGCGAGTTGTGACTCCGAAAGAGTTTTTGGCGAACCCGGAGCTTCAGGACAAGGTTTTTGACCACAAGTTTGGGCAGTATTTGCGGGAAACTAACCCCGCAGACGCAGCGTCTCTTTGGTTCACTGGCAAGCCTCTAGCACAGGGGGCCGCGAAGCGGGACCAACTTGGGACGAGTGGACAGGGTTATGTCAACCAATATCTGGCTGGACTCGGGAAAGAAGTAACAGGGGAGGTCTCGGCTGCTCCTGAGATGGAAGACCTTGAAGCAGGGCTGAAAGAATACTTTCCTGGGTATGGGGAGCCGGCGGCAGCGCCCAAGGCTGCCCCTGTTGAGACTCAACCAAACATCGCTCCGGTCCCAACAGCTGCTTGGGGAGCCTTGCAGAATCTTGGATCGGAGGCCATTCTTAAGGGTGGTCCAGCACTTTCTGCCTACACGAAAGCTTCGCAGGAAATGTTTGCTGATATGGCGCGAGGGGTTCCACGAGCAGAAGCGGCCAGGCTCGCGAAGGAAGTCTACTACCCGCAGGCGAAGAGCCGATATGAGACGGCGCAGGAAGACTGGGCAGGGCAGAATCCAGGGACAGCCATTGCAACGGAAGTTTTAGGGCAGGCTGCTCCGATCTTTGCTGGTATTGGAGCGATGAACGCAGGGATGAGAGGAGCTGCGGCTGTTGCGCCGAGGATTGCGCCGGCAGTCAACTTTTTGACCGGGGCGGGCGCGGCGACCGTTCCGGGCGTCGGCGGCATGGCCCTACGTGGGGCGGGCGACCTTGCCACAGGCGCGTTGCAAGGCGGCGCGGCCAATGCCATCGTCGGGCAAGACCCTCTACAGGGCGCGCTTTGGGGCGGCGCTTTGGGCGTTCCTTTTGGTGCCGCCGGTCGTGCCCTTCTCGCCCCTGAACGCGCCGTGGCTCGTCCTGAAGTCGCTCAAGCCGCCGAGCGCTACCTTGGTCTCGGCGGCGAGCTTCCTGCCTCTGCGATTGTGGCAAGCCCCAAGATGGCGAAGACTCTTGAAGCTGTCGCTGGGAAGGGTGGGGCCTCTTCCGTGGAGAATTTCAACGGCATTCTTGCTGACCGGATTGGCGCGCGAGGTATTGTGGAGGCTGAGGGAGTTAAAGGTGTAACTCCGCAGGTTCTCGCAGAAGCAAGAAAGCAGCTCTACTCCGGCTTCGATACCTTCGCGGCACAGAGGGGGGTGACTGTTGATCCCCCGTTAATCAATGACCTCCGCTCCATCGTGGCTGATGCGAAACAGGACATCGGTTCTGCTCGCCCAGAGACAGTCAAGGCGGTGCAGGATGCGGTCAAACGGGTGGTGGATGTTGCTCTTGGAAATCTGAACTTCACTATGACTGGAAAGGAGTTTCGGGCGCTGACTTCTTCCGGCTCAGTCCTAGATGAGCTTTTCAAGAAAGACTCGGCGGCGACCCCATATGCGGAGAGACTGAAGGAGTCTCTCTACTCTGCGCTGGAACGGACTCTCCCAGAGGCTCGCCAGGAGATCGATACGCTTCGTCGACAATACCGAGACCTCTTGCGGCTGGAAAAGGTTGCCCCGAGTGACCCGACTGGTCTCATCAACCCGAAGAAGGTGGCAACTCGCTATGGCAAACTCACAGACGACTTCGGAGACATCGCGCGGATGGGCGGGTATCTGCCGGCCACCACAGCAGCAGGAGCAGTCAAAGAATCTTCTGTCGGCACTCTCGGCGGGCTTGCAGAAAGAGTTCTCCCTGGAGTTGGAAAAAATGCCCTTGGAGTTGGAGCGGGTATTGGCCTCGTTGGAGGCGCGCCTCCACTCCTAAGTTTGGCGATGAACAATCCTTGGGGAGCGGTGGGTGCAGGTGTTGGTGCGGCAGGGGCGTATGGACTGAAGCACCTACTTGCTTCTCGCTACGGCGGGCAGAACTACACTCGGAAGGTGATCGAAAACACTCTCCGGCCAGAAATCCCTTGGGTCTTCCCGAACTTGACTCTCCCCTTCATCCCGACTCTTTCTTCGAGGAACCCATGATCGCGCGAGTACTTCTTGCCCTCTTTCTGCTCTGCACGGCGGCTTCCGCCGCTACTCTCCTTCCGCCTGGAAAACAGCAGTTCTTCAAGGGGAACGGCGCGCCAAATGCTGGCGGGTCAGTCTACTTCTACGTCCCCGGAACCACAACCCCAAAAGATACTTATCAGAACTCTGCTGCGACGATCTTGAACACCAATCCAGTCGGGTTGGACTCAGGCGGCTTTGCTATCATCTACGGTTCTGGTGCCTATCGAATGGTGGAGAAAGATGCCTCCGGCAATACTATCTATGACCAGCTAACTTCCGACACGTCATCAACCCAGGTTTCATGGACAGGAAGTTCTGGAGGGTCTGCCAACGCCCTGGCTTTGACTGCCGGAGGGTTTTCTGCTCAGAGTGGGCAGTCAATTAGCTGGAAAAATAGTTTTACAAACACAGGCTCAACCACACTTACTGTTAATGGTGTCCTTTATGGACTGATGAAGGACACGCTGAGTGGCCCGACTGTATTGACTGGTGGAGAGCTTACACAAAATGATATTTCAAGTGCACTTTATGACTCCGCCATCGGGCAATTTCATCTAATCGACGGCAACATTGTCACGCCTTTCGCGACAATTGCTTCTGCTGCCACGACCGATCTTGGTTCCGCTAAAAGCCCAAATGTTGCCATTTCTGGTTCGATCGGGATTACGAGCTTTGGCTCTTCTGCGACACTGGCCGCTCCAACTTACCGTCTTGTGTTTTCTGCTGGGACTACATTGACGTACAACGCAACGTCACTGGTAACACCAACCGGGCAGAATTTGGTGCTTCTTGCCGGGGCGACTGCTGTTGCGCAATATCGTGGGTCAGGCAACTGGACGATTCTGGAGTACGCAAATCCTGCGAACTATCCGACGAGACAGATTCTGACTGTTTCTGGCACGTATACTACACCAAGCGGAGCAAATAGACTTTTTGCTCGTATGGTTGGTGGTGGTGGAGGCGGGGGCGACTCGAATGGTGGCGCAGCTGGAGGTGCTGGCGGAACAACTTCATTCGGTGCTTTTACGGCGGTGGGTGGTGCTGGAGGCCCGGCAGGTTCTGGGGCGTTTGCTGGTTTGCCTGCGGCAGGCGGAACTGGTGGAGTGGGTGCTTCGTGCTATCGCAAAGCTGGGATGGCTGGAGCTTCTGGCACAGCACAGGCAGGCGGCGCAGTCGTGACGATGGGTGGACAGGGTGGAATTTCACCTTTCGGAGGGGCTGGCGTGAATGACCCTAACGGAGGGGGCTATGCTGCCGCGCAGGCAAATACTGGTTCTGGTGGGGCTGGTGGCATTGTTGGTGTCACCAACAATGGAGCAGGTTCTGGCGGGGGAGCTGGTGAGTATGTTGAACTTTGCATCAACAACCCAGCGGCTTCATATGTGTTTGTTATTGGTGCTGGTGGAACCGCAACGGGAGGTGCTGCATTAAGTGGCGCAGGTGGATCGGGTGTAATAATTGTTGATGAGTATTATGGGATTGATTAAATGGAACTGGGGCTTAGAATTGGGCTTTTTGTAGTAAAAGTTCTATTCGTGCTTGAGAGGCAAGGAGAAAGTCAATGCGGGCAGATGTTGAAGTGGCTATTCGCGCAGTTGCGCCGAAGTTTGGCCTTAGCTTCGCGCATGTTGCGGCGGTGATCGCAGTCGAGAGCAAGGGAGAGCCCTTTGAGCCGGGAGGGATGCCGCTCTTTCTTTTTGAAAGACACCAATTCTACTCCAGACTCCCGAAGGTAAAACGGGCGCAGGCGGTGGAGCTTGGGCTAGCGAATCGTGGTTGGCGGCCGAAGACTCAGTATTGGGATCAGAAGACGGCGCTGGGCAAGGCTGCGCTGCTGGATCGTGCAGTCAGGTTCGGCGGGGCGGAAATTGCTTATCAGTCCGCTTCTTGGGGCCTCATGCAGGTAATGGGGTTCAACTTTGCTGATGCGGGGCACGAGAGTGCGGTCAAGTTGGTCGAGGCTTCCAAGACTGTCGAGGGGCAGCTCCTCTGCGCGTTCAACTTTATGGCCGCGAACAAGCTCATCACCCCGATCAAGAAGAAACGCTGGGCCACCTTTGCCGAAGGCTACAATGGGGAAGGGTATCGAACAAATCAGTATGATGTGAAGCTCGCGCGGGCTTATGCCAAGTTCGGAGGGAAGTAAGATGTTTGACCCGAGACAGGCAGAAGCTGCACGAGAACTTCTCTTCTGGGGACTTCCGATTGTGGCCTCAGTCTTCTTGCTGAAGATTCTTCTCTTTGCCTGGAGGACGTGGTGATGACCGATGACCTTGCTGGAATGCAACTGACCTTTGTGGTGGTGCTGGGCGCAGCAGTGTTTCTCTTTCACCCTGTTCGGAATTTCTTCTTTGGGCCGTGAGGCTCGAGCCGTGCCGGGCGGGTTCCCGGAAAAAGGAGTCGGAAATGAGAATCTTTGATCGAATCGTCATGGCGGGAGCGACAATGCTTCTGGCCATCATCTACGCCGGTATGGCACTCGCGGCGGACCTCCCCTCGCGGAAGGGACCGACTGTTGACTTTCCGACCCCGGTGCGGAGCTGGACCGGGTTCTACTTTGGCGGCTTCGGCGGCTATACTTGGGCGGCGCAGCGGAAGGCTGATGTCTACGGCGCTTTTGGCCAGAACGTCTATCTGAACACGGACTCGGCCCTCATGGGTGCTCGGGTCGGTGGTGACTACCAGCTTGGCCGTTTTGTCGGCGGTGTCTTCGCGGATGGCTCGCTGAACCTGACGGACAAGAACACCACCAGCTTTGGCACGGCAGCGCTCTCGCAGGGCTCGGCTCTCGCCCAGGTCCAGAGCAACTGGCAGAAGGTGGGACAGGTTGGAGGCCGAGTTGGCTTCCTGCTGATGCCGAATCTTCTGCTCTACGGCTTTGGCGGCCCGGTTTTTGCTGAGCCGGGAATCCAGGTCGGCCTTCTGTCCAGCCCCTACACTCCGCTTTACACGGCGAAGTTTGGCGGGTTCAAGACTGGTTGGGGTGTTGGTGGTGGCGCTGAGTGGCGGGTGCTGGATCACCTCTCGGTGGATCTCCGGTTCCTCCACGCGGACCTTGGGCAGGTCTCCAGCACCTTTGGGGCCATGTCGCAGGCGGGTGAGATGCTCCCCTTGCAGGCCAACTATCGTGCCCGGTTTAATCGGCTGACCGTTGGCCTGAACTACCGCATGGATTGGGGAGCGTGGAACCAGTGAGTAAGCTTCAAATTGATCCGAAGTGGGCGCTCTTGCTTGCGATCGTGGTCGGGTTCATCGACGCGACGGCGAGTGGGGCAGTCACTTTTCCTCAGTATGTTCCAGCGGACTGGGTTACTGCGTTGACTCAGACCAATGCGTTCTTGGTGAAACTCTGGACGCTTGTGATTGGGCCGGCGGTGATCGCGCTGAGCAGTGATAAAGCAGGGCCACTTACAGCCCTGATCGCAAAGACGAAGACTGGTGGTGGGGCTTAGCCCCACCATTCTTCTGCTGGGGGCAGGAAGATGAACGAGACGGTGTTGGGGGAACGGGTTGCGGCGGCAGAGGCGAGATTAACAATTGGCGAAAAAGACCGACAAAATCTTTGGGAAGCTGTGGATGCGTTACAAATAAGATTAGGCCATGTTGAGGGTGTTGCGGCAAGCGCGAAAGGGAGGGCAGCTGGAATGGATATTCGTGTAGGAGTTCTGGAAAAGAACGAGGCCGTCTCGAAGCATCAGATGAACCTGATCATCGGGACGGCCGGAGCGATAGCGGCTGGGATTGGCGCGCTGGCGATTTGGATTGTGAGGGATTTTATTTGGCCGTTGGTTGGGCCGTTGTTCCACAAGTGAGGGCGAGGGCCATTGGTGGAAATTGAACCAATGGCCGCCGACGTTAGAAATCGTACAGGGCGCTAAAGGTGAGCCAAGCACCGATCAAAATCCCCACTCCAACACCAAACAGCCATTCTCTTGGTCTTTCGTTCAACAGTTCATAAATGAAGTTACTATGCGATTCCATACGCTCCTTGTACAGGGCTGACCTCTGTTGTTGGTACTCATACTCGTAGCGGGAGACGTGGAGATTCGCATATGCCTGTGGTTTCGTTGCTTCATCGCGCATGGGAGTTTCCTCAGCTTCCAAGGTTGACCATCCTCTCTCCCCGATCCTTTCGAGCAGCCTTGGCCTCCGCCTTGTGCTGCTCTTCTTTTTCGAGAAGGTCGGCAATACGTTTGAGGGAGATTGCGATGGAGGCTAACTCAGTTGGGGTGTCAACATGAGTGATCTCAGGTTCAAGTCGGTCGATGATTTTCTGATACTTGTCCATTATTTTAGGCTCCTTTCAGTATGCTCGCACCAAGGTCCAACCTTGGTGCTGGTTTATACATTCCTCCCCCCAAGTCCTCGATCAGGTGGGACTTTCTCGCCACCTCAAGAACCTTCGGGATTCGTTCCGAATAGACCCTGTGTTGGAGGAACTCATGCAGCCCACTGTCATGCAACGGCACCATTCCCTTCTTTCTGTACTCCTTCCAAGCCCAGATGTGCATTTCTTCCAGGAGTTGCGAGTCCGTCTTCATTGACATGGACGAGAAGATGCCGGGCATGGTAGCTTCAGCGGTCAGGAGCCAGAAGCGGGCGCGTTCCACATCGTATTCGTCGATCACCAGCGCCGAGGTTCGAGAGACGGTGGAGATCAGGGCGAGCTTGATCAGGAACTGGACTCGTCTCCCGTTGTAGTGGAGAAGCTTGGGGGAGTCTGGGACGGGCGTTGGCCCTGAGTCGGACTCGAAGTAATACTTCCGCATCGCGGCGACTGCACCTTCTTCCCAAGAGAATTTTCCGTAGAGAGAGGTCCAGGACTGCATGTGGGAGGCGAGTTCCTCGTAAGAGACCTTTCGATTGATTGAGGTTCCGAAGAGTTCCGGCCGGACCTTTTCTTCCGAGAAGACCATGATGAAGCGCGCGGTGGTTCCGAGTCCCCAAGCTTCTTCGGGGAGGATGGACGAGAGCAGAGCGGGCTGGGCTCCACAAATGATGTTAAACTGGGGATGCGTGATCTGGATTTCTCTCCCCCCGTTGACGTGGCGGCGGCGCTCCCGAAAGACTGGCGGGTTGTCGAAAATCTCGTTGATGACTCCGAGGAACTCTAGGTCGTGGGAGTTCACGAAAACCGCAAGTTCGCCGACGAGGATTTGGAGGGTGTGGTATTCGAGGATTTCGGTGTTGCCGGGAAGGGTAACGATCCGGCGAGCGTCGCGGAGGGTATCGATGACTGCCGCCTTGGTCATCGAGCCCGGCGCGATGTTGAGGTCTGTGCATTGCGTCATGATGTTGAGGGCAGGAGTTATCGCTTGTGTCTTTCCGATGGCCGGCGGGGCGACCAGCATGACATAGAGGTTCGGAAAGAGGGGCGGACCAACGTTGGTCTCGGCCCAGCATCGACGTTCGAGTGCTCCGGCAACAGCAGAAATCCCGGCCCAGAGGCGAAATATTTCCGGCGATGCCATGCCTGATGTTGCTGCGAGATATTTTTCAATCCAATCCTCCACGGGAAGACCTTGATTTGCGCGTTGGGGACTCGGGGAGTTTTGGAAGAGGTTTTGCTCGTGCTTAGCTGCACAAACCACAGTTGCCGAAGCTTAAGCCTTTGGCAAGCTGTCTAGCAATATCTAAAAACTCTTCCTTGGTAATCTTGTATTTGGCAAGAACTTCTGAACTAGCATTTCCTGGCTTAAATGTCATATTTCTACAGCTGTAAGGTTCGGCGCTTTCTGGTTCTTCATCAAATTGAGTTCCAAAATCATTACAATCAGCTTGTACGCCGTTGATAATAAAGATCTCAGTGGCACACAGCGCGCCATAGATTTTTAGTTTGACCTCTGCCATGACAGTTCTCCTCACAGTATGCGATCTAGACCGGAAAGGCGCTCACGTCCATCCTTTCCTTTAAACTTCTTGAGACCGTTGGGGTTGGACTTTTCGTCCCAGTTGCCCCAATTCCAGCCAGACTTAGCCTCTCCTGGGACAATAAGTGTTCGGTCGCCATGGCGAAGTTCGACGTTGATCCGAGCCAAGGCTTCCTCGATGATGGCGTGTTCGTCCAGTCCCTCTCGAAACTGAAAGTAAACGGCGTCATGAACCTGGGCAATGAGTTGGACTCGATCTCGCATGTGACGCCAGATTCGAAAGAGGCCGAGGTTCATCCGATCGCCGGTGGAGGACTGGGGGACGAACGCGATGGCTTCGCGGAGCGTTGAGTCATCGTTCGGGCGGCCGAAAAAGTGACGCCTGCGACCGAACGGGGTGATGAGGAGTTGGTTTTGCTGGAGTTGCTGTGCAACATGGCGATGCCAGCGTGGGATACCAGGAAACGCTTCGAAGTATCGGACCTGAAAGTCCTCTGCCATCTTGGTTGGGATTTTGGCATGGCGAGACATGGTAAAAGGTTGCCCGAAGTAGTTGGAGTTTCCAGTCACGCATATCTTACCGTTGCGCCTCACGTAAAAAGCCCCCGTTTCTACTGTAGGGCAATACACTTGACACTGATCTTTTGTATCTTTCCTTTGAACAGAACAAAGACTTGCATATTTTCTATTGTTTTGTTGTAGTTTGTGGACAACGGAGCCAAAACCAGAAATATTTGGTTTCTGAAAAAATCCACCAACTCCTACAAGTCTTCCAATGGTTTGGAGCCATTCTAAATGGACTCTATTTATAGAGAAGAGGCATTGTGCTGTTTCGCTTATGTGGCCGTCCCAATATTTATGTTCATCTACATAAGCTTCAATGGCTGTTTTAGTCCATTCTAATATGTAGGCTCCTGCTTCCTTTGGCCAGTTATTTTTCTCAAGTTTTACATAAGCCTTGTAACCGTTCCGTTTCATTGAAACGCCTGCAGCTAAGCACAACATTTGTAATCTATCAAATTTTCTTTCTTTGTGAAAATGAAAGGAGTAAGTTCCATTCGGATATCTGTAACCATCGCACTGATAGGCCGCGATAAGCCGGGCAACTTCTGGCGTGGGACCAAGTGTTCCCCCAACAAAACCAAATCCCAAAGGGAGCTTTCCTGTTCTTGGAAAATCCTTTGCGGGGACTTCTTTTATAGGACTTCGAGCGTCAGTGTAGAATAAAACACGATGATCTTCAGTCATGGTCAAATCTATACTGTTTCCTTTTACTTCTACCAAATTCCCTTCATAACTTTTATTTGTCCAATGATGGACTGGGGCGAAATACGATTTTTCTGGGGACCAGATCATGATTTCTGGTGGGTTATTTGAAATCTTAGTCCAGCCGCTTGGGGTAAGAACTTCATGATCGTCAGTCAAGCAACCGTGCCCAAGCTTCTTACTCATGTCCCGGTAGGTGTAATGCCGGTAGTAGGGCTGCTCGGCGATCGCCTTGTTCGCTTTTGGGTCATTGGTCCAAGGTAGGTCACGCCAGTTAAAACGAGTCACTGTGGTGTGAAGGTCGCCGGAGTAAGCGGCGTCGAGGTAGGACCAATCGTTGAAGAGGATTCCGCACTGCCAGCCTACTTCACGGCTTTCTGCTTGCTCCAGATCAATACCGACGAGTTTATACCCAGGGTCCGCGACAAAGATTTTTCTAAGTTCTGGAGTAATATTTTGTAGATTTGTTCCTGTTCCAAAGGCGTTAGAAGAGCTAGACCATCTGCCTGTTTCAGTTCCAGCGATATTGTAGCTGGTTCGCATTCTACCGTCAGGATCAATCTCGGTTTCGAGGACGGAGAGCTTCTTTGCCAAGTTACGGATTTCGAGAATGGTGGAAATGATCGGCCGGGCATAGAAGTAGACCTCAAGTTTTTCGAGCGCCTCTCGGTCGGTGCTTAGACGTTTGTTCCCCTTGTCGTTCTTCCACTGCTCCGGGAGGCGCATGGCAGAATAGAAGAAGTCGATCAGCTGTTTTGGGGAGCGCGGGTTAAGCGTTTTGCCCCATGTGGCGACGGCGAGTTCCTGAAGCCAGCGATCGAGGTGGGCGATTTGGCCCTGGAGCAGAGCAATGCCCTTCCTTCGCTCGTACTCGTCGATCTTGAAGCCCCGCTGCATCATCTCCAGAACAGGTGCTTGCAAGGCACGCTCAAAGTCATAGATGATATTCGGGGTGTTGCCAGAGAGCGGACGGAGTGCGGTCAGAACCTCGGATGTGATGCAGCAATCTAATCCATTATAAATCTGCCTGACTGTGCTCTGGGGAAAGGTTGCTGGGTCGAACTCGTCAGTGTAGATGATGGGCATTCAGATACACTTCCCATGTTGCCACCAATTAAAAGCCCGCCGCCAGCAATAGGTTCGGATGATCGACACCACGGTAAAAACCAGGGTGACTGTGATGTTTTGTCCAAGGCTCAACTCCCACCCCATTGCAGGGAACAGGAAGTGGCCCAGGAGCAGTGACACAAACAGACCCGAGAGCGTATTTGCCCAAGCTTCGAGGAAGGAGTGGCGGCGGGACTGGGTCATGGGAGCGTTTCACCCGTCAGATAGTTCAAGCGAGCAAAGCGTTTGGCCTGCTTCTCGCCAAGCTCTTGCCCTGTTTTTGTGGCGGTCCGTCGAGCACGAGTTAGCTCCAAAAGAGCTTCTTGTCCATATTCTCGCAAAAACACAGCCTGAGCTAGAGACTGTCGAGCAGCACTAAGGTTCGCCTTGTTGAATTTCACCTGCTTTTCGGCGTGAATAGGGAGTGCAACATGTAAGTCATGGGTTGAATCTCGCAAGATGACAAAATCTGCGTTCTTCCGAAGTTCCCATTCGAGAGGAAGGTCAAATTTATGACCTTCCCAAAGAGGGATGCTGGTGACAAGCATTTTCTCCCCCTTTAGAACTTCTTCCCGCCTACTTCGCGGCGAGCTTCGAGCGTGTGGTCCTGACGATGCCAGTTATAGCGGAGCTTCTCCATAATCGCGCCGCCGAGGTCGAGGCGGTAGTTTCCGGCGTAGTCGAGAATGCGAATTACGGTGTCTGCAAGTTCGACCTCAACAGACTTGCGGTGTGGGAGGTGGGAGTCCATCGCCCCTTTGCGAACGCCCTCCAACGCTTCGGAAAGTTCCGAGTGCATCAGAGCGATCATTTCTCCGTCGTTGCGGGAGATCAGTTCGCCTGACTCCGGGTCTCGCCACCAACGATCGTTGAGGAGACGGACCAGGGTGGCGAACTCGTTGACGACGGTGGCGAAACGCTCGGGGTCTGGAAGAAGGGTTTCCAGCGTGCGTTCTTTTGCGTTGGCGATGGTGTAGTCGTTCATGGAAGGCTCCTCTTCAATTCTCATAAGTGGCAATGCCACGTTGTCCACGAACTATTCCATTTTGAATTGCATCAGCGAAACCTTCGCCGTAACAATTCACAGGATGTGCAGCGATTTCTCGCAGCAACTCTTCAGGATTTGTGAGTTTTTCTAGTGCGTCTGCGATTCTTTTGAGAGAAGTTTCAATAGAAGACAAATCTGCGTCGTTCATTGCTTGCTCGCTTTCAGTTCATCATTGCAGGAGGCGACGAGAAATGTGGTCTGGATTCCCATAATCTGGTAGAACGGGAAGCCCATGTCGTCATGCTGGTCGGTGCGGAGTGCAGTTGCGAACGTTAGTTTCGCCTTGATGACTGTGCCGTCGGAAAGGAGGAACTCTGAGAAGCACTCGGAGGACTCTTCGACAAGACAGCGTTCGAGGATGGCAGGGGCAGCTGGTTTTTTGTCATTCATGTTTTCAGTCATCCTTCTTCACGACTTCGTCACTTCGTCGGCGGTTTAGGAGCTTCCAGCTACTTTCATTGCAATAGACTGAACCGAGAAAGCCTAGACCTTTGGGGAGTTCGGGGAACAGGGCGTGGTGCAGGAGCATAGTGTCTTCTGCGACGTTACGGATTGTAAAGTTTTCTCGGAGTAGGTATTGAAGGTCATAGAGTCCATTTTGGAAAACTTTTGGAACTGGACATGTGAGAAGTTTTTGCACTTTCTTTCTTGCTTCGACCTCCGCTTCAGCAGTTGGCCAAATGTTTTGAAACGTGGTAGTATTGAAAAATTGAACTACCATAGAATGTATTGGCCCAGAAGAAAACCCAATTATGTCAATTTGCCCCCGAGATGTTTCTGTGTCAATTGTTAGGTCTGGCGCATTGAAGCCATATCGTTCACTCCATTCATCCATTTCTTCTAAGGTTGGGTTGACTAGGGTCTCACGGCGTAGGCGACGAATTTCTGGGAACTCCAGTTCCCGCTTGGCCTTGAGCAGGTCGGCGAGGACAATTGGTCGCCAAGCCCAGTTGCGGAGAACAGCAGCGGGGTGGTATGTGGGGAGGACTTTTTGGCCTGGGATAAGGGTGGACTCAGCCACTGTACCACGAAGTACGCCGATCCCGGCGGAGCCCAGGAGTGCCCAGCAGGCGACATTCCCAAGTGCGACGACAAGATTTGGACGGACGGATTCGAGTTCCTCTTTGAGGCGGGAAAGTTCGGAAAGGAACTCTGGACGGAGATACTTTCCTGGCCGAAGAGGCTTAAGGGCGTAACCTGAGCCAACATCAGACTTCTTTCCGCAGAGCGTGTCCATATCGTTGTTGAACGGCTGGAAGGCCAGGACGTTGGTTAGGAAGCAGTCAGAGCGGGCCAGCCCCACGTCATTTAGGATTCGAGTCAGCTCCTGTCCGGAGTAACCTACGAACGGGGCTTTGACTAATTGCTCGTCTTTCCCCCATGCTTCTCCAACGAAAGCGATGCGAGCATTGCGAGGGCCGGACGTGTGGGCAAAGGCTGGGGCGGCAGTGTGGGTCATCGAGTCTCGACAGCAGAGAAGAAAGCCAGGATTCGACGAGCCTCGGAGTGGAGCCAGTCTTTTCCTTGGTTATTATGAACCACAACATCGGCGTGGAGGTTTTCGATGTGGATTTCTGACTCATGCCCAGTGGGATGACAAGACGCACGAGAGATTCGGATTAACTTCCCTCCGAAAGCTTTCAACATTTCAACTTCGTGCGGGAAGCGCACGTCGGTGATGATAACTGACTGCTTGGGGGCAAACATAAGCTTCCTCGCCATGATGCGAGTCCACAACTCCTTGTGGAGAAGGTTTCTCCATTCGGTGCCGAGGGTTTGCATGGCGAAGCGAGGAGTCTGGTCTCCGAGGACGGTGAAGGGGATTTCTTTCGAGTTACCTTCGATCATTTCATGGATGAGACTGGGTTCGGTTCCGGCGTCAAGCAGCATCGCGCGAAGCATCGCCTTGAGTGGGTCTGCGAAACGAAGCTGGCAAAAGCCGGACTCGATGAATGACTGAGCGAAGGTGTCCTTGCCTGAACCTTTGAAGCCGGTGATTCCGAGGATCATCTTACCACTCCTGCTGCCCGATTCTTAATTCGGAAGTCCCGCAAGGCACTGCGTGCGCCATCGGCGATGCTTGGGTCGAGTTCAAGTCCAAGGACGTGTTCCGCTCCAAGGCTTTCAGCGGCGCGAAGTGCTGCCCCAGACCCACATGTCGGATCGAACATCTTTGTCGTGTCATCCACAAACATCTGGAAGAAGTGGCGAAGCATCGGCTCAGGCTTGGTGGATGGGTGATATTTTTTATCGGTTGGAGCAGCAACGCCATTCCCCACAACCTTCACAATCTTTCGATCTTCGCGCGAACCGATCAGCGCTGTCTCCGTGATGAACCTTGGTCCCCGCTGCGGATCAGGGCATATTCCTGCATTGTCACTCTTGAGCCAGACCAGCGGACGCCGTTGCATGTCGAGGCTCGGGGCGTTCTGGGCTAGGAATTTGAGCGTTTCGGAATGATAG
The DNA here is from genome assembly GCA_963705865.1 of uncultured Holophagaceae bacterium. Lineage (GTDB taxonomy): Bacteria > Acidobacteriota > Holophagae > Holophagales > Holophagaceae > Geothrix. The sequence goes on from CAVPLE010000152.1 coordinate 40,102, forward strand.
TCCATGGAGTACCAGAACATCAAGTGGGCCGAGTGGCTCATCACTCGGTCCAGGTTCTCACAAAAGACTTTCAAGAGGGTCCAGTAGACTTCGGACTGATCATCGTAGGTTTCATTGGTCTCCCGCCCCGACCATTTTCCGCCGAACACGTTTACGCCGTAAGGGAAGTCGCAGTGGACGAAGTTGAAGGTCGGGCCAGAGTAGGACTGGACCCAAGAGCAAAAGTCCTCGACCAGGATGGACTCAGGGGGGCTGACTGTGATTGGTAAGTTTAATTTGACTGGGGCAGAAAGGGAAAGTGCCGTTGACTCGCCTTCAACAGTAGGCTCTGCCTGCGCTTGTGGCTCCTCTCTGCTCACCACTTCGGCTGAGATCTGCATCAGCTCCGAAATCGCATCCTGCGTCTTCCGCTCTTCTCGGCGGGATAGGAGGTTGTAGGCGGTGTTGAAGGAGTCAAGTTTGGCGATCTTCTCGTCCCCGATTTCGCGAGAGACCTTGAGGATTTTCGAGTAATCTCCGTGGTGGTAGCCGACTTCCTCTGCGATTTGGCGGAGGGTTTTCTCCGGGGAGGCTGTGAGTATCTTGGCGTTGATTGTGCCGACTGCTCGGACTTCTTCTTGCCAAGAGAGGGCCTTCCGTCGGATGTTCTCTTCGAGTTCGATGATCTCCCGCTCGAGTTGATCGAGGTCGGAGAGGAGTCGGGCTGGAATGTCCGGAAGGCCGAGCTTAATGCTGGTGGTGAGGCGGCGCTCCCCGGTGATTAGGAGAAACTTGTCGTCAGGGATGGGCTGGACCACAATTGGGTGGATGACCCCTCGTTTTGTGATCGAGAGTTCGAGGTCGTCTGTGACGATGACGCGGCGCTGGCGAGCCTCTCGGTCAATCTCGATCGAAGAACAGGGAATGCGGCGGAAGTCGTGGCTCACCAGATTTTCTCCAGAAGGTAGTTGACAGCCCAAAAGGTGAGCCAAATTCCAGTCAGGACGCCACCAAACTGGAGGTCCTGCTTGAAGCAAATCCAAAACATCTGGCGCTCGAACAAGATGGTGTTCAGGGCTCCAAAAAGCCACAAAAGGAAGAAGAGGATGGCGAGGACTGTCATCGGGGAGTGTCCAGAATGTCAGAGAAAAGCTCGTGTTTGACGATGGCGAAGAGCAGGGCGGCGACGAGCGCCTTTTTTGTCATCTTCCGATCTTCAGCCTCAAGTGCGAGGCTCTCTCCGACGTCAGGAGGAAGCTCCTTCTCCCGGAGAAGATTTCCTGTCCGTGCCCTCCACTTCGAGAGATAGACTCGGACACTGCAAAGATTCGCGTCAAGCTTGACGGCGATTTGGCGAGAGGTCAGTCCTTGCCCCGCCAAGTCTTCAACCTGAAGCTTGAGGGGGACTCGTTGAACCCCATAAAGCTCGCAAAACTCCTGCCGGTAGCGCCGGATTATCGTGCCGGAGGCACCGAGTTCCTTGCAGACTTCTGACACAGGTTTTCCCTGGTTGAAGAGGCGGAAGGCCTTGAGCTTGAGAGAAAGGGGGCGCGAACGCCCCCCTCCTTGGTTCTTAGGCTCCAGTGACGTCACCGACATCGTTGTAAGCCTTGCTGGGATCGTTCTTGTCGAGCCGCTGAGAGATCGGGACAAGAACCGTCGCGTTGATCATCTCGGCGATCGCCTCGTTGAGGCTGCGACCTTCGGTCTTGACCCCGAGCGACTTCAAGAAGTTGGCGAGACGGTAGTCCGAGGACTCGGTGAGGAAGAAGTTCGCGAACTTCTGGACCTTTGACAGGTCCACCTCCGCAAGCTCCGTCGGGTCCACGTCGTCTTCCGCCCCGATGAACTGAAGGTGGAGACGAAGGAACGGAGTGCCCTTCTCGCGCGAAGCCTGGAAGTCATACTTCTGGATGATCGCGCGGTAGGTGCCGGAGGGAAGCAGCGGCGGCGGCTTGCAATCGTCAACCTTTTTCGAGAGAAGCTTGGCGAAATCAACGTCAGCCATGATGGTTTCCTTTTCGGGCGGGAGTGTCCTGCTGGTTGCCCAAGCCGGAGGCAGGATCAGGGCGACGAAGGCCGCCCTAATGGCAGAGAGCGTGTTAGCGCTTCATATCGGCGAAGAAATCGGCCAGCCCGGTCTCGATCGGATACCTTGCTTTGACCTTCAAAGGTGCTGAGGTTTTGGCCGAGACAACCTGGCCGCCAAGATACTGGGAGGAGGTGAAAATCTCATGCTTGGTCGAAGACCCCTGGTTGGTTCGATGCATGATCAGCATGTTATTGAACCAGCGGGGAATTTGCGGCGATAGAGCGCGGCCGATAGCGGCGGGGTAGCCTGTTGGAACTCCTTCCCACTTTCCTTCGTCAACCTTCGGGGCTCCACCCGCGTCGGAAACTGTCGTGATGTGGCAAATCATGATGATGTTGCACTTGATGTTGTCATCGTAGAGGAGTTCGAGCAGGTCTCGGATGTAGTTCTGGGCCGCTCCCATATCGCGCCGGGCTTCATTCTGGGTCCGCGCTTTGCCTAGTGCTCCATTCATCATGAGGTGGAAGTTAAGGGCGAGCTTGGAGAGGCCGGACAAGCTGTCGATCACCAAGACGTCTTTTGCCCCCCAGGAGGAGACTGGGCCGAGTTTAGTCTCACCATCTTCCCAGTTCATGAGAAGCTTGGTCGCCTTTTGCCACCCTTCGGCTTTACTTGGGGTGAGAAGGCCGTTCAGGCTCTTCATCGGGTCGGAGACTTGGACGATGTCAACACGAGAAGCAGACTCGGGGTCAGCCTTGAAATAGCGGGAGTTCGGGTCAGTTAGGTAGTTGACCAGAATATCCGTTCCCTTGTCGATGTCGAGGATACGGAGATTGAAGCCAGCGGAAGCTAGGGATGCTAGGGCTCCGGTTTTGCCTGAGGATGAGTCCCCGATGAAGAGGAGCTTAATCGGTGGGTTACGAAGGGTGAGAGCGGCCATGGGACTCCGTAAAGGTTAGCGATAGCAGAGATCTGCACGAAAACGTGGAGGATCGGAACAAATTTCAGCAAGGACTCGAATGCTGATGTTGCAGGCAGTAATTACAATGCCAGGGATATGTTCTGGAAGAAGAAGCTCGATACACTCAGTTATATTACAGCATTCTTTGATAAGACTTTCCGCCGCGCGTTCAGCGTCTTTTTCGGAAAGGATTTTGACTGTGACTTGATTTGCAGTCTTTAAGCTACTCATGCTTTTCCCGTTCTCTACGAACTCAACATGAACAGGATGAAGTTGTTCTGCCAGAACAAAGAGCATTCGATTGGCGATTTTCTTGCAGGTGAGTTCAGGGGATTCCATCCTAAGACTCCAGAAAAGTTACTTTACAGATGAACCAATCAACGTCCCAGCAAATCTCGTGCATCACATTTACGTCAATTCTTACACTCGGGTCGAGGATTGCCCAGCCAATCCATGAAGGACCTCCACAAATAACTTCACGAAACGGCACCGGGTAGAACTGGACATTTCGCAGCAGTTTGTGGGAAAGCTCTTCCAAAGACCACTTGTGCAACTGAGTTCCCGTGACTGGGAAAATTGTGTAGTGACTCCCGTAGGAGTATTTTGGAATTTTAGCCCGGCTTTTCATGAGAGAAGGAGACTCTTCGAGAAGAAGACGAAGAAGCTCTCTGGTTATTATTTGCAAGGTTATTTTATTCCGCATCAAATATCCCCCCGGATTTGCAGTGGGTCCCACACGCGAGTCACGTAGGCTGAGGCAAGCCACTCATCCCGTACCTTCTGGCTCTTTTTCGCACAGACCGGGCGGAACGGGCAGCCTCCATAGTTGCCACAGGAAGCCTCGTTCAAGGGCCAGAAATTAGCATGAGCATAGCCTTCAGCGATCTTGAGCCAGAAGCCAAGGGACTTGTACCACTCGTCAAGTTGGAACTCGGAGCGCTCGACGAGGCCGCGTTCAAAACGTGAGAAGGTGATCGCGACCTGGGCGGCGTCGACGATCAGTTTCTTCGGGGATTCCTTTGGAAGGAGAACCTGGGCTCCCATGACGTAGCCGGTGAACTGGTTGTTCGGGGAGAACTGGTCGAAGAAGTTGTCTCCGATGGTGTGCTTGGTTGTTTTTCTGTCGAGTACACAGGGTTCACCATTGAGCCTCACTACCCGGTCCATGTGGCCGCAGTAGATGAATGGGGTACCATCGCTGGCACGATGCTCGGTTTCAAACCGAAAGGATAGCTCGACAGCAGGCTTACCGTTGGCCAAGATTATGGTCTCAAGGGAGTCCTCTCGGAACTGCTCAAGATACCAAACGACAGTGCGAACCAGCGTGTAGCGATTCTTGTTCTTGTCCTCGGAAAGGACCGGGAGAGGGCGGCCGAGCGCGGTGTCCCAGGTCTCGATCATGAGCTTCTTGATGACTCGGATCACTGCGAGGTCGTGCGGGGTGCCCCGCGTGCGTTCGTGGTCGTAGTGCTCAAGCGCCGAATGGTAGAGCAGGCCGAAGACTAGGTGGACATTTGCGTCACGGGGCTGGAGGCCACAAATGATGGTCAGGTAGTAGAGGCGGGGGCAGGTTTTGAGGGCAGAGAGGGAGGTCGAGTCCCAGCCGATCTGAAGGTTTGGGATGGACTGAGAGAAGGAGGAGTTTACCATTGGGTATCCTTCAGAAACTCTTGGTCTTCCCACTGCGGGGCGATGTTTAAATAGAACTCATTGGCATTTCTCCAAAATTTAACCATGTCTTGGTTAAATTCATTTATAGTGAGTAATCTGTTTTTGGGCTTCGAGATGACAATGGGGCTCACCTTCATCAACCGAGCATACGGAATGATGACGGGGGCGGCGATCAGGCCAGAGAGGAAGGCGCGGCGGGAGGGGGACTCGGACATTGGATTTAAAGCCTATGATTACCAAAATCGCCGCCATGAGCGAAAACAATGCGATTTGGGTCTATTCCAAGCGACTCACGAGTTGGTCGGTTCCAACCTGTGTATTCCGTTGCAGGTTCAAGATAGGGTAGAAGGTCATCTTGCCGCTCTCGAATTTCATCGAAGGAAAGCGATAGTATTAGGCCAGATTTTTTCGAAACAACTTTATACCTCAAAAGATATCGGTCGAGAGAGGTCAAGTCTTCCAGTCGCTTGACTGGCATGAGCTTGTCATAAGCAATAATTGCCGGTGTGGCAAAGAGTCCAGAAAGAAATCTTCTACGAGAAGTCTCGATAAGCATCGCTCAGAGCCCCAAATCGTCGAGGGAAAGTTCTTTCGGCGCGGCCTTGAGCGGTGCTTTTTTCGGTGCGGCGGCTCTCTTCGCTCCTGCCAGCTCGTCCGACTTCCACTTTTCTCGCATGGCGCGGAGGGCGGTGACGGTCGCAAGCCACTCTTCGTCGGTGCGTTCGAGAGGACTCGTCGCGAAGATTTCTTCGAGGGAAGAGGGGGAGGCTTCGGAAAGGGGAGAGGTTTGTGCGGCAGTCATTAATTTTCACCTTCAATTTTGAGTAAGTCCTCAAGAGGAAAAAGACCTACAGCATTTCCATTCCCCCAAGGCTGTCCTTCAAATTCTTTTTCCTTTCCAAAAGATTTTAATAAAATCTTCATATCAATTTGACACACTGCTCTATTGTCAACTAAATCCAGCACCAGCATCTTAACAGCAGATGCCCCGCATTGAACAGTATCCCCAATGCTAATTGGCATTTAGACCTCCTCCGTCAGCTTCGCGACAATCTCGTCAATCCCGGTCGCATCGACTGCGACTGCACCGGCTCGGAGCAGCGCCTTCTTCTTCACCCGTTCCACATACTCGTGGATCATTATGCGGACGGCAGCGGAGACTCCGGGGTGCTCCCCGAAGGTGTTCTTGATGAACTCATAATCCTCGTCAAATAAGAGGATGTGGCGGCGAGTTGCGGACTTGCCGTCGATGAGAGTTTGTTCGGCCAAGGGATGGGCTCCAAAAGCAGGGAGAGCGGGACGGTATTAGCCCAGCGCTCTCCCCAGTTGGGGGTAAGAGGCGGGAGGCTTCTCTTACGCGAGCAGGTCGTCTGCGATGGAGGTGACAGCTTCGATCCGGCGGCGAGCCTCTGCCATGATGTCCGGGCGTTTGGACAGAAGCTGGAGCATGATTTCCTCCAGCTTGCCCTCTGCGAGGCTCTTCGGGTCCAGTCCTTTTTGCTTGAGGGCGTTTAGGACTTGCGGCTTGACCATCTTGAAGGCTTCACGCTGGACCGGGTCGTAGGAGTTGCCGGAGCGCTGTGTGAAAGTGAAGGTCCGGGCGAACTCAGCGAGCTTCGCAGAAAGGTCGGCCTTGACGCTTTCGTCAAGCTCCAGAGAGCTGGAGGCTTTCTGTGCCTTCACGACGAGGGGTTTGAGCTTGGAGTTGAGGCCGGAGAAGAAGAGGGAGTTTAGGGCTGAGGCTTCGTCGGAAGTTAGCTGGTGGCCTTCGGAGTACTTGTGGGCGATTTCGAAAACGACGCCGGAAATGGTGATGGGGTGTGACATGCGGGTCCGAATGTTGGGGATGGGAGGACGGTTAAGATTATGCCCGGCCTTGAACGTGGGCGCAAGGGCCAAGGCGGCGTCCCATTGGTGGAAATTGAACCAATGGGACGACAAGTTTTTTGCTTGGAGCCTCTTTCAATCCCGACTTTTCAGCTCCTGGTAATGGGACTCCATCGCCACGATGAAGGCTCTCGCCCCACAAAAGGCGGCCGGGTCGTGGCCCAGGACGCGGGAGAGTTCTTTCATCAGGATGGGGTGTTCTGTTGGGTCGTCGTCGAGGGCTTCGAAGAAGCGTTGAGCGAGCAAGAGGTGATGGAACATGAGTTCGCGCGCTTCATCTTCGGTGACTTGGATTCCGTCGGTGGTGATTCGGTGGGTCATGGGTTTGGTTCCTATTTCTCTTTTTCTTTTGGGAAGTACCAATCAGTTGGGCCTAGATAAAGTCTTTTTCCTTTGAGTTTCCCCTTAGTGATTTCAGCATAGACTGATTTTTCTTCTGGCAAGAAAACAATTTTTGCTGTGTATTTGCCTTGAGGGAGTGGCTTTGGTATTTCTTTTGGTATTTTGCTCATATCAAGTCCTCCAACGAGATCTCCCCTAGGCCAACCTTTAGGCTCTTCGCCTGGAAGTTCTGCACCCGCGCCGGGGCGTCTCCTCGAGGCCACCAACCAAGTTCTTCCACCGCGAACTTTTCGGGGCAGGCGAGCCAGCGATAGTAGGCGTTGGCGAGCGCGTCCCAGTCGGAGAAGGTTGCGAACTTTGGAGAAGAGGACTGCCCGTCCATCGGGAAGAAGCCCCACAAGGTTAGCGCTCCGCTTGGCTCTGGGGTGAGCATCAAAGATGGGAGCACCACGTTGAAGGGGCTCCCGTCTGGGCGAAGAATGGATGGGCGGTCCGGGCCGAGAGTTGGCCGAGCGGGGGAGAAGTAGGGGAGAGCTGGAGTGGACTCCGGCCAGGTGTGCTTGGGTTCCTCACTCATTCTCTCTTTCCTTCTTCGCTTTCTTGTCTTCTTCTTCAATCATGCGGGACAGGATTTCGGCCGCGCTACTCGTGTCGTTGGAGATCAGTCCTCCATCGCGTTCGTTGTTGATGCGGACGAGACGGAGGAGTCGTCTCGCGGCGGAAAGGAGTGTTTCCTGTGACATGATTTTATTCCTTAAAAGAGTCTATAAGACGTGTAACATCGTCCATCGACTCACAATCAATTATATCTTCGCGAAGATCTTGGAGCTTATATGCCAGTCTACTTGCTCGCTTTTCTTCAAGGTGTTCGCGGCCGTCGTTTAGCTGGTAGTCACAGACCTCAAGCGACTTGTTGTATTGTTCAGCGACCCAAGGAACGCCGCCATTGTTAGACTTATTGGCAAGTGCCTGTGCGGCTACGAGTGCTTCATTCTCTGTGAGGAACAGGCGGCTTTCATCATAAAGATTTCCGCTGCCAATCCCTGTCTCAACGCACATATATTGTGTCTTATCGGAGCTATCCGTGCGCACGCTTCCGATCGTCAATCGGCGAGAAATTGCAACAAAAATTGAGTAATCCAGTGATAGATCGTGGTCGGCTCTATAGCCGATGCGGCAGCGTGGACAGGCAAACTCATACTCGCCACCTGCCGGACTAGTCGCCTTCCATTTCTTTGTGCCTAGGCAATCTGGGCATGGATGCTGCTTTCGCTCAGTCGTCGTCGAGGCGTAATAGACAACATCGCCGATTGAGAATTTAGTTTCGATGATCGCCATGGTAGGGCTCCGGTCAGAAAGGAATCTTGTCGTCCAAGATTCGCTCCAAGTTGGGGTGGACTTTGACTTCAAGCAAGGTTTCGCCATCAAAGATGAACTCGAGTGAGGCGAGGCGCTGAGGATTACGTGTATACAGAGTGTTTAAACTCCCCAGATTTACATTAGGCCAGCTAGCTGCTGTTGGGTCAGGATACAGGTTGGCCCAAAGACTTTTTCGCTCCGGAATATTTTCTAGGTCAAGATCGTGCTCGGTCGGAGAGACTAAAAAGTCTCCGGTCTCACTCCATTGATGGAGGCTCTCGAAGCCTCCTCGACGGACTACTCCAATAAGAGGTTGACTGGATTGTATCCTTCGTGAGAAGAGTTCCACTTCCAGTCCGAGTCGTGTCCGGCACGGTTTTGTTGGGTCGAAGGTCATAACTTTGACTCCTTTATTTCGATTGCAGGGCTTCCGCGATCCAGATGAGCAGTGGCGCGATGGTGCTTCGTTTGCCACCACGGGACTCGATGTCGGCGACAAGGTCGAGAAGTTTGTCGATGGAAGGGGTGGCCTGCGCCGCTGGGGCCTTTGGCAAGGAGTACTTTCGAGGGCGACCAAAATTATGCGTAAGCAAGCCAAGCTTTGCGGCGTAGCTGCATATGGCAGAGGCTGTGCCGATGGGGATGGCGAGAGTTGTTGCGAACTCCTCCCGGTTGAAGGGGGTGGACTTCCCCCAAACTTTGGAGAAGGAATCGATACTAGCTTGGATGGTAGCTGGTTTGCTGGTCATGAAAAGTCCTCCAGATTGGCTAGGATCAGAGTCTCTTTGGCACGGGTTTCGCACACATAACGCAAATTGTACTCCTGTTCAAGTTGGCCAGGGTGCCCCTGCGCAGCAGCCTTCTTGGCATACTTTGAGGGAATCCGAAACGGGTCGAGGTGCAGGACGTGTTGCCATTCGAGTCCTTTTGAGCGGTGGATAGAAGAGAGTGTGACCTGCCCGCGCTCGCGTGAGAAGAGATCGCGGAGTTTGAGTTGAAGCTCCCCGGCGGACGAGACATGCTCCAGCACCGCCAGGAGACAGTCCGCCCGATCATCAATCCCTGCGATCTTATGCTGCTTCTCATTTGCTTTGGCGAGAGAGATTTCGGAGTCTCGCCAGTCATTGATCAGGGTGATGCAAGCGGGGGGCTCGAGAGAAGCTTGGGGTAGGATTTTCTTCGCGAGAGCGATCAGCCCCTTGCCGATATCACGGCCGAGCATGACGACGCCGATGTGACGGGCCAGGAGCTTGAGACCGAGAGAAAGGAGCGGCGCGTTGTTTCGGCAAAGGACTGCCGTTTGGCCGGGAGGCAGGTCGGACCAGGACCAGCCGTCTTCGAGGCCAAGCATTGAGACGACTCGCCCCTCTTTGTTCGACTCGTGCGCTGTGTAGCCTGGGGCGTGCTCTTGCTGTCGGGCGACCACAGCCTTGGGACAGCGGAAGGTAAGCGTCAGGGGTAGGTCGATCCAGTCCTGGCGAAGCCCACGCAAGGTTTCCATCGACGAGGAGTCCGCTCCACGCCAGCCATAGATCGCCTGGCGAGGATCACCTACCACAATGAGCCGCCCTTTCGGGCAGACCTTGCGTATCATTTCGTGTTGGAGCGGGGACAAGTCTTGTGCCTCGTCCACCATGACGAGGGGGAATGGCTGGAAAGCCCCGCCAAAAAGCGCCGGGAGGTAAATTTGATCATCGTAGGAGATAATCTGCTTCCCGCCGGTGCCATGCCCCTGCTTTATGGACTCGATCAGGACTTCGCGCGAGAGGTCGGCCAACTCCGGGCTCACATCCTGGTCCAGGGCGAGCGAGGTCCAGATGGCAGGGGAGTCCACCACAAAGCCCTTGATCGGGAAGAAGTTCGGGATGAGCCCAGCCTGCATCGCGGCGGTGGTGAGACGCAAGGCATCGGCCCAGTCGTCTTGGGAAAGGCTCGTGCCCCATTCTTTGGCGACGGCAGTGACAATCTTTCCGAGCTTGCGCTCGTCAAGGGAGCAGGGGCCAACTTTCCGTGTCCAGGCTCGGTGGCCAAGGCCGTTGAGGGTGAGCACGGTGAAGTGGGAAGGGAAGCGTTCCTCCAGCTCCTTCTTGATCTTGACGTTGAACGCAAGAGCGAGGGATGGAACTGGCGGAAGCGCATCTGCAAGCATCACGAGGGTTGTTGTCTTGCCTGTGCCGGCAAGGGCTGAGATCATCAGAGAGGCTTGCGAGTCGCGGGAGGATGAGAGGATCGCGGCTTGTTCGGGAGTTGGGGGGAAGGTCAACGTGGGCCTCGCGGAGTTGGGAAAAGGTTTTTAGTCTTCTCGGAGAGAACAGAGGAAGTCAAGTTCGGCTTGGGCGACTTTTTGCCAATAGACTAAAAAATCAGGGTCTTGGGGGTTCCATGCTCGCCAAGCATTCATTGCCGTTTCCCAAGGGGAGCCTCCGCACTCATTTTTCCCTGTCTTGGAAAAGACTGGGCACTTCCCAAATGAAGGGTGTCCACAATTTTCTCTGTAATCATCAGGGTCACTTGCTTCATAAGGCTCGCTGAAGAGTTTACAAAGGGCACAAGAGTCCCCAAATACTTTTGCTTCCTCTGATGTCTTTGCCGCGACATTCTCTTCCCAGTGCTTGATTGAGGCTTCGAGGGCTTCACGAACTTTTGGTTGCATGGAGGTGCTCCGATTTTTAATCAAACTTCGGGCTTTCTGGCCCTTCGCAGAGGGGTGGGACGCATTACCTTTCCACCCCTCGCCGAAAGGTCAGACCTGCGGTGCTGGGCCCCTCGGAACCAATGCGGAGTCGGTTAGCTCCAGGCTTTCTGCAAGTCTTCGCTCGATCTCAGCAAGTCTCGGGTCCGCCGGAGGCTGTTCGGGAGCCTCCACCGTCCCACGTTCCGTCTCCCGCTCGATGATTTTGTCAAGGTGGAGCAGGGCGAAGATTTGGGCCACCCGCTGCGCGTCGTTGGCGGTCATCAAGGTGCGGGAGTCGAGCTTCATCGAAGCGAGGACCGTGTTGACTGCCAGGGCGTAACGGATGTGGCGCGGATCGTGGACGAGTTTGTCGGTGGTGAGTAGCTTTTGGGCAAGTTCTTTGGACATTTCAGGACTCCTTGCGGAAGAATTGGGGAAAATCTTTTCCGTCGAAGTAGGGCTCAGTTTTTCCTTCTCGGATTTCCTCTGCAATCTTAAAGGATTCTTCACCCCTCCAAACTTTCCCCTGTGACGTCACGTAATTTGTTTCGCAGCCGTAACAATAGTAGAAAGTTTTGCTGCCGCCCCCGCCAATATTTGCGCAGTGATGGTTGCAGGTTGGGCAGATCAGTGACTCACCTTTACTTAGCCACATTCGCCCTGTGTGAGTGTAAGACTCTCGGCCGGAGTCAAACCAACAATTGTCAATTTTTTCAAACCAGGGTGTTGGCTGACCTCGAATCATCACGGGCTCTGCGAGAACTCCAGAGCTGTCTCCGCCGTACCAGATTTCTGCACCAGGAAGCAGTCTGGCGAGCAGTTGGAATGTGGTGCGGAGAACCATCCAGTTTCCTCGCGCGTATCCTGGTCCGTAGTAGCGAGACCAGAGGTGAAGTTCGAGGAATTGTTCGTCGGGCTCTGGGTAGATTGAGTCTCCATCTTGTCGGAAGACAACCTTCCCTTTGTCTTCTGGGTAGTACTCCTCAGTTTCAGGAAGGATTTCACAAAGAGCGGTTCGCCCTGGGACGAACTTTCCTTCCTTAAACTCTGCTTTTTGCAGCCAAAAATGGTCCGCACCGATACAAGAGGACAAGGCATAGCTTACCCTTTCGATCTCGGGAGGAGTCAGGTGTGGCGGTTTGACTCGAATGAGGATTCGTGTGTCGATACCCAATGGAGGGACTCCTCAGTTTTGGTTAGGGTAAACAGGAACACAGCTTACGAGAGTTGCCACAGGCAGCCATTCCTTTATCTGTTCCCCTGCGGTGTCGCAGGCAGTTTTGTTGGTGAACTCAACAGAGTGAGTTGAGACTCCGCTGTCGGGCGTGAGCAGGGCGAAAAGAAGAACCCAGGTCTTCACCATCAGGAGGGCTCCCCACCTTCACATTTTGAAGCATATATTTCATTCTCTGCGTTTATTCTCGCTTTTATGGCGTCTTCTCTTGACGAGAACCTTCCTAAGTTTCTTTGTTTACCACGCAATGTAATTGTGGCCCTCCATTTTCCTGTGCGGTCATCCCAAGAAACTCCTCTTTTTCCCGATAAATTATCATTTCTTAATACTTTAGAATTTATGTTATTAATACCTCCAGTAACTACTCGAAGATTTTTTCTACAATTATTCAGTCCATCACCGTCAACATGGTCCACTACCAAATCACAAGGAGGCTCCATTATCATTCTATGAAGATAGACTGTTCTTCCTCCTACTGATTTATAGACGTAATCGGTGTATTTGATAGTGACTAACTGCCAATCTCCAAAGGAGCGAATCCAATCAAATACGTCATCATCCACTAACGCCTCCTTACCACTGTTGGAAAGCGGGAGTCTTTTTACCATGGTACTTACTCCGTAGTAAGGTCATCTTCAATAATGGGTAGATTTATTTTTGGTTTCCCATTTAAATCAAATGTAAGCTGCCCTTCATACTCCTTTCCTTGCATTTTTGGGGCAATAAAAACAGCCAGTTTTGCAGGTAGATAACCAACGTGCCACTCAGCAGCTTCGAAAATGTCGTCGGACGAGAAGCCGTAGCCGGCGACAGCGGTTGCGATGACCTCGCGATGGGTGTGGGGGATGGCCTCTGTCAGGAGCACCACCATGATTGCATTCGGGTCGTGCGGGTTCTCGGGTTCTGGGCGAGCGAGAAGGGCCGTGCCAGCGGGCAGGACGGAGAGGAGGGCTTTGCTCGGGGGGCGAAAATGACTTCCCACTATAGGTAATGACATTGTTGTAGCTCCTTCATAGATCATCGAGAGAGATTTCTTGCAGAGGGGAGATTAAATTTACATGATCTTCTCCTTCTTCTAATTGGGCTAGAAGCTTTTGCTTCATACTTTCACGTAAAGCAGCAGCAACTTGTAAGTTGCTACTTGCCCCACAATAAATCTTTTTCTTTTTCCAAATTATTTCTCCTACCCATTTTTGTTTTTGTTTACTCCAATAAACACCTTCAACTCCTGAAGTATTCGTTCCTATTAATTCTTTTCTATTGTGAGCATTCAAAGAAGCAGATCCAACTCGTAAATTTTCTTTTTGACAATTAAGCCCATTTTCATCTCTATGGTCAACACGTAAACCATCTCCTTCTTCACAATTCATCACAAAACGGTGCAATAACACAACTCTATTCTTTCTTGTGCCTGGAATTTTAAACGAAGTCCCGGCATACCAAGTATTATAACCTGCTCGTGTTTGCCATCGACCTTGAGCCATTACGCGGTCAAAGTCTTCATCATCTATTTGAGCAAACATGCCACGAGTTAGTTGAACTAATTTCATTTTAAGCTCCCATCGGTTGGCCAATATAGAATATAATAAAAGCCAACCAACGTCAATAGGAACAAAATCCTATTGAGAGCCAAGGCTCCCTCCTTTTGGGCGGACTTGCCGCGCTGCCGCCTCGTCCCGAAATCGCTCCGGGTGAAATGCAGGGTTGACTCTCGCGGCGAGGTCGGACACGTCCGCGAGAAGCTGCTGGTAGCGGACGGGGGTCAGGTCGGAGCGGAGATCGCCCACAATTCTGGCAAGTTCGACAAGGTGCTGGCGTTTCATTGTTTTGGCTCCCACCAATCACCCAGTTTTCCACAAAACTCTCCATCACTTCGTAGATGTATACAAAACATGAGAAATCTTTTTGCTTTTCCGTTTACAGGGTTGACTCCCTTTATATTTTTAGGAGAGTTGCATTCTGCATTGTCATTCCAAATTGGACGCAGAAAGACATTTGTATCAGGGACTGCCCATTTGCAGTCCTTGCAGAGTTTGGGATCAGGTTTTGGTTCGGTCATTTCATCACGCTCCTGAGTTTGGCGAGGGCGACTTGGGCGGCTCTAACGCGGCTGCATTCATGGCAGGTGCAATCTTTAACGGTAACTAGGCCGTTAAACGCACTTAGCGCCTTCTCAGCCTCGGCCATCGCTTCACGCACCTCATCGCTGATCTGCTTCTGATGCGCTCGTCGCTTTTGCTCGGCGCAGACGGCGTCCATTTCCTCGGCGAGCCATTCGCCCGGTGATCCACTGTGCCCGCCGCTTTCTTCCAGTGACGCGATAAGATCGTCCCATTGCTTTTCGAGATCGGCAAGGTGCTCAGCTAATTCCGTGTCTGGCAACGCGCGAAGGTCACGCGGCGTCCGCTGCGCTGGCTTAAGACGAGCAGCAGCCTTGCGAACGTCGTCGAGCAACCATCCTGGTTTTAGTTGCACCTCTCGTGTCTGCTGAGCTGGCGCGTCGGCGGAGAGTTCGGAGAGGACGTTTCTGGCAGTATCTGTTATCCAACTCAAATCCCAGATGGCCTTATCGAATGTCCTTTCTGGATTCGGCGAAGCTCGTTTGTTTATGCACTCCAGCGTCCCTTTCGCTCTTTCTAGTTTGGCGCGGAGGGAGTCGCGGTCGGCTTTCACATTGCGCAAATCGTTCGCGAGCCTGTTGCCTTCGCGAGACACGAAAGCTAGCTCCTTCTCCAACCTCTCCACCTCTGCCACATGCCACGCGACGACTTCCGTATTGGACGGCAACCCGCGCTCGCGGCCGGCCGCGTTCATGATTGGCTTCCAGGCTTTCACGTCTGCGGCGTGGCGATCGTCTAGAGCCTTTTGCAGCGTCGCGACGCGGCCTTGTAGGCGGTCGCGCTCGGCGAGAAGCCTGTTTATAATTTCATTCTCCAATGTTACGATATCGTCACTCATTTCAGCCTCTCTTATTCAATCCTAAAGTCAACAACAACAGTGCACATGCCATCACCAATATGCTGAATGGCACGAGAACATCTGTAGGGCTGCAATTTAGGAAATGCTCAATCGTGCAATTCATTTCAGCCTCGCTTTAGTGAGCGGATGGCGGCGAAGGTAGCGGCATCCAGTGAGTCGGCTCTCCGGCGGCGTAGGCCATATACGCTACAGGCCACATCCCGTCCCAGTTATTTGGCCACGCGCACACGTCCATGTATGTTTTGTTTTTAGAATTCGATGGCCCAAAAACCAATATGTGCGTTCCGTCCCTCGGCGCTGTCTCAATCGGCCTCCACCCCGCATCGCCATCAACAGCGGCGACTGCGTCGAGGGCGGCGAGCCATTTTCGAGCGTAGCTGTCGCTTTTTGCAACTTTCTCATCCGACCAGTTGCCCGTGTCGCCTTCTATGTCGCCGTGTCGGAACAGCTTGACGCGAAGGTCGATTGCCTCAGTAAGCGCCTCTCTCAATTTCGCTACAGTCGCCTCGAGGGAGGCGATGCGGGCGCAACAGCTTCTTGACTCCGCCTCTAGCATGTCCACCTTAATTTTTTCGTCCTCCAACTCTGCATCGTCACTCACTGTCGCCCCTCCCTGCGCCAACATTCTGGATGATAGTATGTAACGGCTTCCCAGAACTTCTTTGCGAGTTCGTCCATCGGCACGCTCTGGTCGACCCAGACTTTGCCATTCGCGTCGATGGTGATTAAGGCTTTCCCGTTTTTCTCATATTCAAACAAAGATGGTGGCTCGACATGCGGCCGCTCGATCTGCAGCATGGGCGGATGGCCATTGTTGATCATTGGCGGATGGTCGTTCACTGCTGTTCTCCTTCTCTTGTTCTGTAATATTTAGAGCCATCAGGGCGAACGCCTTCTCGCCGACTTCCCTCCCTTCCGGCCAGCCTCGACCGCAAGCTCTGGGTTGGTGCTGAAGGTTCGTTTCTCCCTCGGCACTGCTTGCCCTCCCTTCTTTCCGGCGACCTTCGCAAGGTCTCGGTTCTGCGAAAAGCTTCGGGACTCTGGCTTGACTGCTTTCCCGCCGGCAGAGGCTATGGCGCGCTGACGCTCCGGGGTCATTGCAGCGAAGCCTCGAAGAGGTTTGGGAGCAGAGGCGCGAAGCATGGCTTCAAGTTTCGCTCGGGCGTCTGGAGAAAGGGTTGTGCCGTGCCATACAGTGGTCCAGTACGCGAGTCCCTCTTCCGTATAGGACCAGGTGAAGGCTTTATGCAAGCGTTTGGGTGAGTTTGTGCTGAGAGCGATTATAATCTCATCCCGTATTATGCGAGTTTGCAGTTCAATAAGAAGCTCCGGATTCATTTCGACTCTCCTCTTGCGACCAGAATTTGCTTGATCTCTTGGACGAACTCGCTCGCAGCGTTGAGGCTTGCGCCCCACCCTTGCTTGCCGAAAAGCTGTTCCTCCCAATAGGCGAGTTCTTCTCGAAGCTCGTGGGGCGTCATTTCCCGAAAGGGTTTGTTGTGGCAGCGGGGGGTGATGGCGGTCATGGTGCTCACTCGCCTTCGTCTACGTAGTGGAGGTCGGAGATGCGGCAATTTTGGCGGACGCCATTCGGCCATTTGACCCAAGCAACGCCACCGTCAACACATAAAAGCTGACCGACGGTGCTGCCGCCGATTAGGCGGCCAAATACGACACGCTCGCCCGGCTTAAACTCGCGCGGCGCTGGCGTGTGGGTGGCGATCCAATCTTTGCTGATACACATGTCAGCGAAGTATTTCCCAGGATTGCTGGAAGGTTTGACAACAACTAGGTCCTTGTCATTAGCCACGACTTCTTTCACGATGCAGCGCACCGTCACCTCATCGCCGACTTTGATCTTCGACAGGTCAATCATTGCGGTTGCTCCTTCTGGCCCTAGTCCTGAGCCGGTCCTCGATCAGCCTCTTCCGTTCTATGAGTTTGCTGATCGTGAGGGTGAGTTTCCGGCGCCGCTCGCGCAGAAGTTTGATGGACTCTGCGAGGGAAGAGAGTTGCTGCGCCTCTTCGGGAGTAGCGGTGGAGTCAGTCATTTAGAATCTCAGCAAGTCGGCGTTTCACATCGGAAAGAGGAGAGGGGGCTGGTTCGGCGCGGAGTTTTAAAATTGAGATCACCTTTAGTCCGACGCTTCTGTTCATCTCGTCCGGGCTTTCTTGGCTCCAGTCAACGTCCAGGGCCTCTAGTTCGATCACAGCCTCGCAGGCGGATTCGATTGAGAGGAAGTGGAACTGGAAGACCTTGCGAGAGGGGAGGTGTGTGAGCACCCAACGGGCCAGCTTTAGGTCGAAGAAAAGGCCGAAAGCGCCTCGGGTCCAGCCGGGCGGGTTGAGTTCGCCAGAAGTTGCGTCGACCAAGAAGCTTTGGCGGGAGAAGGAGTCGAGGATGGTAGTCATGAAGTTCTCCAAATGCGGACGGCTGTTTTGCCATTTTTCTCAACTGTACGAGTTGTAATATCAAACTTAATTCTTCCGGCTCTCTTCAATCTGGAAATCATTGTATGTATTTTTGCTTTTGGAATGTCTTCTATAAGAAGAGAAGCTCCTTCCTCAGGAAGGCCTAGTATTTTTTCAACTAACCAAGAAAACTTGCTTGGTTTAGTCTTGCCTGGAAGTGGGACATTGAAGTCATACATTAAGTCGTGCCTCGTCAGTCCATTCGAGATATTTCAAAGCTTCCATCCGGCTGGATCACGGCCACCCATGCGTGCTCATAAAGGCGGATGACTTCGAAGCGAAGCGTTGCCTCGTAAAGGAGGTGAGTCACGTCATCGTCTGGGTATTGAATATCGCCGGAGGGCAGCATTTTGAAACCGAGGAACGGCGACCAGCCGCCGCCGTGGGAATAGTTGGCGTCAAGCTGCTCGCGCGCCGGTCGAGGGTCGGACGGAGAGAGGAAGAAAGGAATTGCTCCGAGCATTTCGGGATGCGCTTTTGGGTGGACTTTACGCCAGTTCATGTCGTGCCTCGTTTGGGTCAGTCCAGAAAATCATCAAGAGTGAATTGGACCTGTGCTCCGGGATGCTCTCCCCCGTAAGTTTCCTTGCAAGCCGCGCGGCGTTTGGACTTCAGTTGCTCCAGCAACGCCGAGACTCGTACCTCGTTGGCTGGTCTGCCGGTCCAGTGACAGTTAAACTCCCAGCAAATCTCTTTGATGTGGCTAGGCAGGGAGTCGAAGGTGGCCCAAGAGAAGCTGGAGCGAGAAAGGCGAAGGGGTGTGCCGGAAAGTTGGGACATGATGAGTTTGCTCCGCGCCTATAATGGCAAGGCACTGCCGTGGACTGGGGCTAAGAGAGGAAGTCCTCGTCCTGAAGGTTACTGAGGCGAAGCTCCGCATGGATAACACGTTTCCCTTGAGCTAGGGCGGACTCAAGGGCGGCAGTGAGGGCTTGTGTTGGCACGCCGGGTTCGCTGATGCGGGCGAACGGCGCTGCGGCCCGATCTGAAAGGACGCGGAGCAGGACGCTCGCCATGACTTCCGGGCGCTTGGCGCTGACGCGAACGGAGTGCCCTGCCTCGCCAGCCCTTGGCGGAAGGCCAATCATGAGGTCCCCGTCTGGGCCGAGCCAGACAGGGATTGCACAGGACGGCGGCGACCACGGGACAGGGCGCGAGCTTGGCTCAGGAAGGGGGCGAAGCTTTCGGGAAGGAACTGGTTCGCGACGGTATGCCATGGGGTTGCCTCGTTTGGGCTTGTGACGTTTCTCGGTTCCGAGCCTCCGGCTCGGGGGTGGCGTTAGTCAAGAAGATCAATCCCGGCTTCAAGCAGGGCGGAAAGCTTGCGGGCGATTTGGGCCGCCCGAGTCTCGGCGAGTCCGCGGCTCGGGAAGGTCTGAAGTTGTGAGATAAAGTCCTTCCGGCGAAGCTCGACCGCGAAAAGAAGCTCGCCCGAGCTTGCGGAACGGAAAGAGTTGACCGTGATGGACAGGGTTATTTCGTGCGGGGCTGGCATTTAGGCGTCCTCGTCTGCGATGATAATTCGGTCGAACTCGGCAAGCGCCTCTAAAAAGCTTGCGAGCAAGTCTAGGTCAAAGTTCGCCGCGCCTTTGTTGATTGCTTCCGCAAGCAGTTTGCAGACCTCATTTGCAGAGGCGAATGAAACTGTGTGCTCAATTGGTTTTGTTGGCATTAGAGGGACTCCTGTTGTTTTTGTGAGGGCTGGCCCAAAGCTTAGCCTTGGTGGCGTTTCCTATTCCACAACACGCGCGCCTCTTGCGTATGGCGCTCGCTCCGTTGTGTTAGGTCAGAGTCCAGCCCTCGCGAAAGCAACAAGGGCAAATGCGGAGCGCGCTCCGCATTGACTGATGGTCAGATGTTAGCTTTCCACAAAAGCTTAAGTTCGCCTTTTTCTACTTCCGCATAAGGATTAAAGTTCTCACAAGAAAATGAATGCGTTGCTTCTAATCCAAGGGAGCCTTGCCTCGCCAAGCAAATTACGTTTGCATAATCGCTGTTTTTGAGGCTCAGCAAAAGGTAAACGCTACCACGCCAAAGAAATGTATCGCCGTCTTTTAGGTCGAAGAGTGTCATTATCGGACTCCATGTTGGCGAAGCCTCGCCGAAAGTTTCGGCGCCTGCGTGAATTGCTTGACGCTCTCAGCGAGAAGCCAAGCAGATAGGAACGGCGCGAGAGTGAGGGCGAAGAAAAGGGAGAGGCTCATGACTGGACTCCGAATTTTGCTGCGAGAACATCATAGTCGCCGCGCCGCGCGTTCCATTTCGCAAACGTGACGCCGTAGGATAAGTCGGGCTGGTTCCATGTATTGACTCCTGGCTGTGCTTTTGCATACGCCTTGCGTGCGGCGCGGTCACTGTCGCCGACGTAGAGCAGGCTATTCATGCCACAGGGCGTTGTATTGCGGTTTGCGTTTCGGTCTACCCGAAAGAGTGCACTCACGACTCTTGCTCCGGAAAAGTGATCCAAAGGGTTGAGACGACTTCGAGGGAGAGCAGATCAAGGTTTTCGTCCGCAAAGTCTTCCGGGTCGAAAATTCTGGGGTCTGACATGGTGATGGACTCCGAAAGGATGTGAGATTGCAAGGCAGCTACGCGGACTGGGGGCGACCTTTGGACGGTCGCGACCATAAAGGACCGGGCGCGTTTGGGCCGCGCCGTCGTGGAAGAAACTCAGAGGGCATTACTTGCGCCCTCGCATGGGCAACTCCGGGTTAGGGGTAGGACCGATTGCGACTTAAGGCAATGGGCCGATGGGACAAGGATTGCATGGGACGGGGCGGGCGTCAAGAGGAAAGGGGTAAAAATTGTGGACAAGGTAGGGGTGGCGCAAGGGCCAAAGACGGGCCAAGGACGGGCGCGACGGCGGGCCGACACGATCCCGCCACGGCGCGGCCTTGGACGCATGGGCGGCCCGCAATGGCGCGGGAATTGACAACGCGGTCGATCCGTCCTACGCGCGCGCGCGTTCATTGTTTCTCGGGCGACGCCCGCCCCGTCCCGCCGGGCAAAAAGAAAACGGGCAAGATCGCTCCTGCCCGTTTGGAAGTTAGAAGTCTGATACGAGCTTGCGGCTTACTCTTCGCCCTCGCTGTCGTCCGACTCGTCCGTCGCGTCGTCGAGTCCAAGATCGAGGTCGACGTCAATGTCGCCCTGCTGGCCCTGCATAGCGAGGCGACGGCTCACCTCTTCCTCGATCTTGCCGGTGTTCAACTCCGCATACTTCGCCTTGATCGCGGCGACCGCCTCAGCGACAGCCTTCTTTTGCTCGTCGGTCGCCTCTTTCGCCGTCACGCCAAAGCGGGACTTGAGCGTCGGAAGAGCCTTGCCTTTGTCCGCCATCGACTTGGCCCAGCCGCGGAAGTAAAACTCGATGACTTCGCGACGAGTCGCTTCGGGGCCGGAAAGGCGCGGGCCGCGCGTGCCGACGGTTCCGGCGAGGATGGCCTCGGCCCGCGACGCCATTTCGTCACGGATGGCGAGGGCGATTGACTCGGCGGTTTCGCCCGCCGCCGTCATTTCTTTCTTGACGCCTGCCACGGCGTCCTGAAGGGACTTTCCAAAGCCATAGGCCAAGAGGTAGTTGACGGCGTTCTGAATGCGAGCCGGGGTTTCGCCCGAGAGGCCGACCTTGACGCCGTTATATTCGAGGGACTCAGGAATGGTGAAGGACATTTGTTTGGCTCCAAAGATTGCGGGGCGTTGCCCCGTGTTGTGCAGGATTGCACAGGAATGCGGCCCTTAGGTCGCATCGCTTTGCAGTCGTGCGGCGCTTCGCGCCTTAGATATGCCTTACCCGGATCAAGATGTATTCTGGGCTTGTCGCTTGCCCGGAGGCGAAAGCCCCTTGCGCTTCGTCTAGCGCGGATGTGAGGTTTTCGGGAAGTTCCTCGCCGCCGAGATAGGCGCGAATTTCGTCCGGGGTTACTTCGACCGTTTGGACTTCTCCCTTTGCCATTGCGACGCCCGCGTCTTTCGGGTCGAATTCTTTCTGCATCTTTTGGACTCCTTCTTTCCGGCTTCACCCTGCACGCGGCTCTTACTCAACAATATCAATCCCGTGTAAAATGTCAAGAAGAGTTTTGTATTCGATCTTGACTTTGCGGTCAGAAGAAGCATTCCCCCTGCGCAAGATCAATTCCGCCACGTCCTTTTTGAATTGTTCCGCGACTTCTTTCTTTGTCATGTGTTCTTCGATTAAGAAAACGAGTTTCATTCTTTGGACTCCTTCGTTTTGGGCTTCGCCCTGAACGATGCAATAGGTATAGAGGCTTTTCGAAAGTTTGTCAAGCAGAAAAAGCTATAAGGAGGGAAAAAGTTTTCGGCCCTAATTTAGAATGACAGGTCTTTCCCGCGTGTTGGCGTTGCGTCGATTAGGGGTTGCGGCTCGGGCGTAAGCGGTTCGGGTTCGCCCTCGCTTTCCGGCGCGACAAGTTGGCCTTTCGGTCCGAACTTGCGCACAATTTCGTCATATTCCTCTGAGGAATAAAGTTCAGGTGTCTGCGCCGTGCGGCTTTTCTTCCCGTCCCGCGTTGTGCGCGGCCGGTATTGTTGCGTCCATCCTTCGAGCTTGCGCTCGCGATGCTTTCGAACCGCGTCGGCGGCCTTTTCCAGCGCTTCCGCCTCATCCGTGTAGAAATTTGAGATTTCGCGTAAGGCATAGATCGCGTCAATCGGCACGACGTTCATATCATACAGGATTGCTCCGATATCCTTGCGGACGGATTCCGGCGCAGGTTCGGCGGCAGTCACGACAAGGCTTTGCATCCGTCCGAACGCCTTTGCGATTGCGTTCGCGTGCGCGAGAATCTGCTTAATGGTGGCATGGGTCGCTTTAACCTTCATTGATTGGTCTCCCCTTCATTGTCTGACTCCTCTCCCAAATTTGTAAAACCTGTCCTTGGCTCTTGCTGTTTCTTTTTTGCATTCTCGCGCTTGACGTGATACTCAAAGTTCCGCTCAACTTCGTCCAACTTGAGGCGAAGCTCATGAAGAGCCCCTCGCTTCGCCTTCAGGTGTGAGGTGGAGAGAAGAAGCTCGCGTTCAAGTTCACTTAGGGCTTGTGATAAGGCTGCAGCTGTTTTTAGTGGCATGGGGTGGAGGCTCCGATTAGCGTGAGGGGCGATTGCGCGCCTTGTGATTACAGGTTTGGTATCAACGCCATAGATTCATCATATCTGTAAAGTTCGATCGTTGAAAGGGTCGGCCATCGGATGGCGACACATCAGGGCTTTTGATGGCCCTGCCTTGTGGTCCTGTCGGAGTTATAAGTAAAAAAAAAAAAAAAAAAAAAAACTGAAGAGACCGGGCTTTTTTTGGCTCGTCCCATTGGTTCAGGTTTTCTTTTGATGGGACAGGGAAGCGCCACAGGTGGAGCGATAGGCAAGCGAAAGAGGTCGGCCATTGGTGGAATTTCCACCAATGGGAGCGCAAGGCGATGGCCCAACAGGCCGAGGATCGAACTTTACAGAAAGATTGACGATATGGTGGTGCAATCCCCCTTGACAATCCGCCCGACCGCGCGCATCCTGTGTAAGTGCTTTCGCACTTACTTCGGAGTCCCTCCTATGCAATCCTTCCCCAATATCGAAAAGAGCGCTCTTCGCCGAGGCGAATACGTCGGCTATGCCGACGGAGTCTGGAGGATTACCAAGTCCAACTCCTCCTTCGGAACTTGGTCCGCACGGCACCTGACAGACTTCCGTGCTCCTCTCCTCTTTGCCTTTCGGCTCAAGGATATGTCAGAGAAGCTGCAGGAATATGAAAGGACACAGCCATGACCAGCTTCCTTCTCTTCTCCCTGGGCGTCTTCGTCGGCGTCGCCGCCACGGCGTTCGCTTATGCCCATTTGCTCTGGCCGAAAGGCTAGGGCGCTGCTTGGAGTCCTGCCATGTTTGCCTGGCTTATATGCTTTCTCGTCTTCTTATGCACCTTTCCTTACATTGTGGGCGGCCTTGTGGCGTTCTCTCCACCCCTTGCGCTGGGAGTTCCGCTTACGATCTTTTGTGGCTTGGGCTCTTGGCTCTTTCATCTGCTCACCACAGACTGAGGCTCACCACAGACTGAGGGGCGGTCCACTCCCCGGCCGGAGCCTCATTCCCTTTTTGCGTGGCTCGCCACGCAAGGGGGGATATGGGCTTTTTTGAAAGGGATTCCTTGGATGGGACT